>JAOPZW010000342.1 GCA_025963905.1 Solirubrobacterales bacterium
AGAACCTCGAGACCTCGTCGGTCGAGGCGCTCGAGGCGGCCGGACGGCAGGTGACGTTGGGCTGGCACGACGACCAGGCCTTCGCCCTCCCGTCCGCCGACGCAAGGCCATCCGAGGAGGAGGAGGACTCATGAGGAAGCGATCGGTGGTGGTGGCCCTGGTGGCCTGCACCGCGCTGTGGGGAGCCGCCGGCTGCGGCAGCAGTGGCAACAGCGGTGCCAAGAACAGCACCGCGGGATTCAAGGTGCCCAACGTCCCGATGCAGAAGAGCGTCGGTGCGGGCGAGGGCAAGGTGAACCTCATCGCCTGGGCGGGCTACGTGGAGGACGGCTCCACCGACCCGAAGGTGAACTGGGTCACCGACTTCGAGAAGCAGACGGGCTGCCAGGTCAGCACGAAGGTCGGCAACACGTCGGACGAGATGGTCACCCTGATGCGGTCCGGGCAGTACGACGGCGTCTCGGCGTCGGGTGACGCGACGCTGCGGCTCATCGCCAGCGGCGACGTCGCGCCCGTCAACACGAAGCTCGTTCCCAACTACCGCGACGTGTTCGCCCAGCTCAAGAACCAGAGCTTCAACTCCGTCAACGGGCAGATGTACGGGATCCCCCACGGCCGCGGGGCGAACCTGCTCATGTGGCGCTCGGACAAGGTCACCAAGCCGCTGAACAGCTGGGACGCGGTGTTCAGCCAGGCGTCGCAGTACAAGGGCAAGGTCACCGCCTACGACAACCCGATCTACATCGCCGACGCGGCGCTGTGGCTGAAGGCGCACAAGCCCGACCTGGGCATCAAGAACGTCTACGAGCTGGACGACAAGCAGTTCACGGCGGCGGTGGACCTCCTCAAGGCCCAGCGCCAGAACATCGGCCAGTACTGGTCCGACTTCAGCAAGGAGCAGGCCGCGTTCACCAGCGGCGACACGACCGTCGGCACGACGTGGCAGGTCGTCGCCAACCTGCTCCACGCGGACAAGGTGCCGGTGAAGACGACGCTGCCGACGGAGGGCGCCACCGGGTGGTCGGACACCTGGATGATCTCGTCCAAGGCCAAGCACCCCAACTGCATGTACAAGTGGATGAACTGGATCATCTCGCCGAAGGTCAACGCGCAGGTGGCGGAGTGGTTCGGCGAGGCGCCCTCCAACGCGAAGTCCTGCCAGATGACCGCCGACAAGAACCACTGCCGGACCTATCACGCCAACGACGCGGCGTACTTCAACCGCGTCTCGTTCTGGACGACGCCGCGCAAGCAGTGCGGGGACGCCCGGGGGGCGGTCTGCAAGGACTACTCCGAGTGGGTCCAGGCCTGGACGGACATCAAGGGCTAGCCCGCAGGCCGTGGCCGTCGCGACCGCGACAGGGCCGAGGAGGTCGGTGGGCCGCAGGCTCTCCGACCTCCTCTACGGCCACCGCAGGACCCAGGTGGGCCTGCTGCTGTCAGGCCCGCTGGGGTGGCTGGTCGTCGCCTACCTCGGGTCGCTGCTGGTGCTGTTCGTCGCGGCCTTCTGGCAGCTCGACACGTTCTCGGGCGCGATCGTCAAGCAGCCGACGATCCACAACTTCGAGACGCTGCTCAACAGTGACGTCTACCGCCGGATCGCCTTCCGCACGATCGGCATCGCCGCGGCGGTGACGGTCACCGACGCGCTGCTCGCGTTCCCGATCGCCTTCTTCATGGCCAAGGTCGTCACGCCGCGGATGCGCGGGCTGCTCGTGGTCGCGGTGCTCATGCCGCTGTGGGCCAGCTACCTCGTGAAGGTCTACGCGTGGCGCGTCATCCTCAGCCAGGACGGCATCCTCAACTGGGCCCTGTCGCCGCTGGGGGTCAAGGGACCGGGCTACGGCGTCGTCGCGACCTGGCTGGTGTTCAGCTACCTCTGGCTCCCGTACATGATCCTGCCGGTCTACGCGGGCCTCGAGCGCATCCCCGACTCGATGCTCGACGCCTCCGGCGACCTCGGGGGCCGCCCCTGGCTGACCTTCCGGCGGGTCGTCCTGCCGCTCGCCTTCCCGGCCGTCGTGGCGGGCTCGATCTTCACGTTCGCGCTGACGCTGGGCGACTACATCACGCCCTCGCTGGTCTCCAGCACGCAGTTCATCGGCAACGTGGTGTTCGCCAACGTCGGCGTGGCGAACAACCTTCCCCTCGCCGCGGCCTTCGCGACGGTGCCCGTCGTGGTGATGATCGTCTACCTCCTGATCGCCCGCCGGCTGGGCGCGTTCGAGGCCCTGTAGCAGTGGTCCACTAGCGATGCATCTCTCGTCCCGCAGCCGCTGGCTCCTGCGCATCGGGACCGGCCTGACGCTCGCCTTCCTATACCTCCCGCTGGCGGTCATCGCGCTGTACGCGTTCAACGGCCAGCGCGTGCAGCGCTGGCCGATCCAGGAGCTGTCGCTGAAGTGGTTCGACAAGGCGTTCCACAACCCCGGCGTGCGCGACGCGCTCCTCACCTCGGTCAAGGCCGGCCTCGGCGCCACGGCCGTCGCGCTGGTGCTCGGCACCCTGGCCTCCTACGCGGTCGCGCGCTACCGGTTCTTCGGCCGCGACACGATCTCGTTCCTCGTCGTGCTGCCGCTCGCGCTGCCGGGCATCGTCACCGGGATGGCGCTGAACACGACGTTCACCCAGGTGCTGGGGATCAACCTCGGGTTGCTGACGGTGATCGTCGGTCACGCGACCTTCTGCATCGTCGTCGTCTTCAACAACGTGGTGGCGAGGCTGCGGCGCACGTCGACGTCGTTCGAGGAGGCCTCCCAGGACCTCGGGGCGGACGCGTTCCAGACCTTCCGGCGGGTGACGCTCCCGCAGGTGCGGTCGGCGCTCGTCGCCGGCGCGCTGCTCGCCTTCGCGCTGTCCTTCGACGAGGTGATCGTCACGACGTTCACCGCCGGCCAGCAGCAGACGCTGCCGATCTGGATCCTCACGAACCTCTCGCGCCCCAACCAGCTGCCGATCGTCAACGTCGTCGCGGTGCTGGCCATCCTGCTGTCGCTGATCCCGGTCTACGTCGCCCAGCGGATCACCGCCGACCCCGTGACGTCGGCGGCGGCGCCGGGGGCCGACATCGCCGCCGAGCCGGTGCCATAGCGCCGGACCCCGTAGGCTGAGTGGATCGACTCGGCGCAGTCACCGCGCACGCCCCGGCGGACGTCACAGCAGCTGGCACGGGCGGTCGCGAGCGGCCGGCGCGTCGGCGAGGCCCTGCGGCACCTCGACGTCCACGGCTCCGAGCCCGGCGCGGTCGTCGTGGCAGAGGCGCTCGCGCGCTTCCTCGTCGCCCGCTGCGAGTCGCACCACGCGGGCTGGCGGGTCGTCCGCCAGGTCGTGGTGGACTCGGCCGGAGACGCGCCGTGGGAGCGGTGTGCGCGGCGCGCCGTCCCCCAGGTGGCGGAGGACCTGCTGGCCCTGTCGGGCGAGGGGGGCCGCACGCCGCTGGCGCGCGCCCAGCACGTCGCCGCGCAGCGCCGCGCCGAGGCGATCGCCCGGCATGTCGACCGCGCCGCGATCCTCGCCGACCTGGGCCTCGAGCCGCGCGTCGTGACCGCCGAGCGCTGGCAGGCGGCGCTGTCCGGCGCCGTGAGCGCCCGGTCGCGCGAGCAGGTCGCCCGCGCCGTCGAGCGGTCGCTGCGCAGCTCGGGCTGAGCTCAGAACGTCGGCTCGACGGCGTTCCGGGACAGCTCGCCCGCGGCCGAGCGTGCGTCCTCGAAGGCGTCCAGCGCGGCGTCCAGCTCGCCCGCCTCGGTGAAGTCCCACGCCCACGCGAGGTGGCGCTCGACTGCACCGGCGAGCAGGGGGAACTCGGCCCGCCGCCGCTCCCACAGATCAGGCTCGAAGCTCACCAGACCACGCCCAGCTCGCGAGAGGCCATCGGGACCGGGGGGCGCTCGGGGGACCGCAGAAGCGACGCCTCGACGAGCTCGCGCTGCGACGACCACCGAGCGAAGCCGCCATTGGTCGTGCGCGAGATCGCGGCACCGGCACGCAGGACCTCCGTGACCACCGGGTAGACGAACTCGCGTGACGTATCCGTCATCCCCGTCGGGGCGTCCTGCCCGTCCCGGGGGAGTGACAGGGACTTGATGCTTTCCATGCCGTCTACGCTCCCACCGCGGGGCCCTGGGAGGAATGCGGAATCGAACGGAATGCAGGAGCTCTCTTCTGTTCGTTCCGACAAACCGGGTTGAGGCCGTGCAAGCCCCGCGGGCCCTTCCGGCCGAGCGCTCTTCGCTGATTCTTACGCTCCGCTTGGCGGCCTTTCAGGAGCGCGTGGTCTGCTCCCCGCTGCGCCCCGCGCCGGTCCCCTGCACCGGCGCGGGGCGTCAAAAACGTCATGATCGTGACCATGAAGGTCCTGGTGGTCGACGACGAGCCGGCGGTCCTCGTCGCGCTCGAGCGAGCGCTGCGCCTCGAGCGCTACGAGGTCGCGCTCGCCCGCGACGGCGGCGAGGCGCTCGAGGTCCTGGCCGCCGGCAGCCCCGACGCGATCGTGCTCGACGTCGCGATGCCGGGGGTCGACGGCCTTGAGGTCTGCCGGCGGCTGCGCGCCGCGGGCGACCGCACGCCGGTGCTGATGCTCACCGCGCGCGACGCGATCGACGATCGGGTCGCGGGGCTGGACGCCGGCGCGGACGACTACCTGGTCAAGCCGTTCGCGCTGCGCGAGCTGCAGGCGCGTCTGCGGGCGCTGCTGCGCCGCGCGGACCCCAGCGTGGGGCCGCTGCGCTTCGGGGACCTCGTGCTCGACCCCGCCACCCGCGACGTGCGCCGCGGGGACCGCGCGATCTCGCTCTCGCGCACCGAGTTCCTGCTGCTGGCCCTGTTCCTCGAGCACCCGCGCCAGGTGCTGACGCGCAGCCAGATCTTCGAGCGGGTGTGGGGCTACGACTTCGGCGCGACCTCCAACGCGCTCGCGGTCTACGTCGGCTACCTGCGGCGCAAGACCGAGGCGGGGGGCGAGCCGCGCCTGCTGCACACCGTGCGGGGCGTGGGCTACATCCTACGAGCGGCGTGACGTGGCGCTGCGCGGCCGCCTCACCCTGATGTCGGCGCTGATCGTCGGCGTGACGCTCGTGCTCGCCGCGGTGATCGCCTACTCGGTCGTGCGCGGCCAGATCCTCGGGCAGGTCGACAACGCGCTGCGCGCGCAGGCGGGACTGTACGAGCGCCGCGCGGCGCGCCTGTCGGGGCGCCCGGAGCCCAGCCAGGTCCCGATCCCTCCGCCGCAGCTCGGGGGCCCCGGGGGCTACGTGCAGGCGGTGGGCGGCGACGGCACGGTCGTGCCGTTGTTCGACCCCGCGACCGCCGGCGTGTCGATCCCGGTGACCGATGCGGCGCGCGCGATCGCCCGCGCCGGCGACGGCGAGCGACTCGCCGACGCACAGGCGGGCGCGATCCACCTGCGCGTGCTGACCGTCGGCCTGCCGGGGATCGGCGCCGTGCAGGTCGCCCGGCCGCTGAACGCGAGCGACAACACGCTGAGCCGCCTGCGCGCGGTGCTCGTGCTGCTGTGCCTGGCGGGCACCGCGATCGCCGCCGGGCTGAGCCGGCTGTTCTCGCGCGCCGTCATCGCGCCAATCACCGCGCTGACCGAGACCGCCGAGCACATCGAGGCCACCGGCGACCTGGACCGGCGAATCGAGACGACCGGCGACGACGAGGTCGGGCGCATGGGCGAGCGGTTCAACGCGATGCTCGACCGGGTGCGCGGCTCCCAGCACGCGCTGGCGGAGTCCGTCGAGACCCAGCGCCGGCTCATCGGCGACGCCTCCCACGAGCTGCGCACGCCGGTCACGAGCCTGCGCACGAACGCCGAGGTGCTGCGCGACGTACCCGGCCTCGAGGAGTCCGAGCGCCACGCGCTGGCGGCCGACCTCGCCGACCAGGCGCAGGAGCTCGGCGGGCTCGTGGCCGACCTCATCGAGCTGGCACGGGGCAACGAGCCGGGCTTCGCCGTCGAGGACGTGCGCCTGGACGAGCTGGTGGCCGAGGCCATCGTGCGGGCCCGGCGCCACAGCCCCGACGTGCGCTTCGAGGCGACGCTGGCGCCGGTGTCGGTGGAAGGCGCGCCGGACCGCATCGGCCGCGCGGTCAACAACCTGCTCGACAACGCCGCGCGCCACAGCCCGCCCGGCGGCCGCGTGGACGTGCACGTCGCCGCCGGCGAGGTCGCGGTGCGCGACCGCGGCGAGGGGGTGAACCCGGCCGAGGCCGAGCACATCTTCGATCGCTTCTACCGCGGCGCCAACGCGCGCGAGCGCCCGGGCTCGGGGCTCGGCCTGGCGATCGTGCGCCAGGTCGCCGAGGCCCACGGCGGCAGCGTCACCGTGGAGACGCCCGCGGGCGGCGGGGCGCTCTTCCGCCTGCGGCTGCCCGGTTGACGGCCGTGTTGCGCCGCCTGCTCATCACCTGGCTGTCCAACGTCGCCGCGCTGTTCGCCGCGTCGTGGATCATCGGCGGCGTCGGCTACGGCCACGACGCGTGGACGCTCGTCGTCGCCGCGCTGGTGTTCACGGCGGTCAACCGGCTGGTCCGGCCCGCCGTCGTGGTGCTCGGCATTCCGCTCATCGTGCTGACGCTCGGCGTCGCGCTCTTCTTCGTCAACCTGCTGATGCTCGAGCTGACCGCCGCGATCGTGCCCGGGTTCGATATCGACGGGTTCTGGGCCGCGGTCGGGGCGACGTTCGTCGTCTGGCTCGTCAACGCGCTGCTGACGGCGGTGCTGCGCGAGCGCTGACGCCATCGCCGGGGACGCGATCCCCGGCTCGCCGCCCGGGGCGCGGGGCGGTCGGAACCTCGGCGCCGCACGCCTCACAGCGGCCGCGGGTGCTGTACGCCGCCGCGGAGTAGAACCGCAGGTCGCACGACGGGCAGACGACGTAGGGCATGGGGCGGGGCGATCCGGCCTCAACTCGCCTCCAGCTGGGTGACCACCCGGCTGACGGTGTTCGACGGCACCGCGAATCCGATCCCGACGTTGCCGCCGCCCGAGGCGCCCGGCTGGCCGGAGCCCGTCTCGATCTGCGAGTTGATCCCGATCACGCGAGCCTGGCCGTCGAGCAGCGGGCCGCCGGAGTTGCCGGGGTTCAGCGCCGCGTCGGTCTGGATCACGCCGCTGATCGAGAAGCCGTTGGGCGCATCGATCCGCCGCTGCGTGGCCGACACGACGCCGGTCGTGAGCGTGTGGTCCAGGCCGTAGGGGTTGCCGATCGCGTAGGCGGCGTCGCCGACCTGGACAGCGCCGGAGTTCGCGAACGTGAGGGGCTTCAGCGTGTGCCCGGCGGGATCGATGCGCAGGAGCGCCACGTCCGTCGAGTCGTCCTTTCCGACCAGCTGAGCGGTCTGGGCGCCGGCGCCGCTGAGCTGGACCGTGATCGAGGTGGCGTTGTCGACGACGTGGGCGTTGGTGACGATGAGGCCGCTCTTGGACACGACGAACCCCGAGCCCGTCGCCTCGCCCTGGGACATCCCGCCGAACGGGCTGTTCGACGGGCCGCTGACCTGCGCCCTGATGAACACGACGCTGGCGCTCGCCCGGCGGTAGACCTCCTGGGCGCTCAGCGCCGCGGCCGGTGCCGTGGCGATCTCCGCCGCGCCCGGCGTCGCCTGCCGGATGGTCGTGGTCGTGGCGGCCGGGCCGCCGCCGAGGCCGGCGGCCACACCCGCACCGGTGGCGCCCCCGATCGCGGCGCAGCCCATCAGGACGACGATCGGCTGGGAAGTGCGCATGGGCGTCACGATCGCGCCGCGGACTGAGCAGTCGCTAAGGCCAAACGAAGAACTTCTGAAGAGACGGCCGGCGTCCCGGGGGGACGGCACGAACCGCGACCCCGACTACGCTTCGCGCCAGATGTCGACCGACTCCGACGCCCAGCTGACGATCGACCAGCTCGCGCAGCGGACGGGAATGACGGTGCGCAACATCCGCGCGCACCAGTCCCGCGGCCTGCTGCCCCCGCCCGAGGTGCGCGGGCGCACCGGCTTCTACGGAGCCGAGCACATCGCCCGCATCGAGCTCGTCCGCGAGCTGCAGGCCGACGGCTTCAACCTCGAGCTGATCTCCCGCCTGCTCGCCAACGCCGAGGGCTCCAGCTCGGAGGTCCTGCGCTTCACGCGCGCGCTGCACGAGCCGTTCGCCGACGAGGAGCCCCAGATCGTCGAGGTCGGCGAGCTGGCCAAGCGCTGGGGCGGCGGCGATCCGGCGCTGCTGCGGCGCGCCGAGAAGCTCGGGCTCCTGCGGCCGCTCGGCGACGGCCGCTACGAGGAGGTCAGCCCCCGCCTCGCGCGCGCGGGCTCCGAGCTCGCCGCGCTGGGCATCACCACCGAGCAGGCCCTGGACGTGGTCTCCCGCCTGCGCCGTCACGCCGACAGCGCGGCGAGGACGTTCGTCGAGCTGTTCCTCGACACTGTCTGGAAGCCGTTCGAGGAGGCCGGTCGCCCGGAGGAGCGCTGGGCGGAGGTCAGCGATGCGCTCGAGCGGCTGCGCCCGCTGGCCTCCGAGTCGCTTCTGGCGATCTTCCAGCTGGCGATGAGCGACGCCGCCGAGAAGGGCTTCGGCCGCGAGCTGCAGAAGATGCGATCGGGCTCCAAGCGCCGCTGAACGCGGGCGGCCGGGGCGGGCGGGGACCACATCACAGCATCGGCTTATGTGACATCGATCGGTGATATGTTTCGCCGGCGATGCTCACCCATCTGCTCTCCCCGCTGGCCGCCGCCTCGCCGCCCGCGGGCGGCGCCGAGGTCGGTCAGGTCATCGGCGCGACGCTCGCGGCCTGCGTCCTCACCGCGGCGCTGGTCGCGCTCGGCCTCGGCCACCGATCCGGCCGCTTCGCGGTCCTCGGGCGCTGGTCGAGGCTGTCGACGCGCCTGAGCGGGCTGCCCGGCTGGGCCGCGCTGCCGTCCGGCATCGCGACGGTGTCGCTGCTCACCGCCGTCTTCGGCATGTACTGGGACATCAGCCTGCACATCGACAACGGCCGCGACCCGGGGCCGCTGGCGAACCCCGCGCACTACTTCATCCTCTTCGGGCTCTTCGGGATCTTCACCGCCGGCTGGTTCGCGATCGTGCTGCCCCAGGAGCGCCCCGGGCCGGCCGCCATCCGGATCGCGGGCGACTGGCACGTGCCCGTCAGCGGGATCATGCTCATGGCCTGCGCGTCGTTCGCGCTGCTGGGCTTCCCGCTCGACGACATCTCCCACCGGCTGTTCGGCCAGGACGTGACGCTTTGGGGCCCGACGCATCTCATGATGCTCGGCGGCGCCGGCCTGTCGCTCGTCGGGATCCTGGGGCTGCTGACCGAGGGCCGTGCGGCGAACGCCGCCGCGGCGGCCCGTGGGTCGGCCGGGGCGGGCGGGACGCACGTCGCCGGGTTCGCGGACTCGGCGCGTATCAGGCACGTGCGGCTCGTCAGCGCCTGCGGCGGGCTGCTCGTCGGCCTGTCGATCTTCCAGGGTGAGTTCGACTTCGGCGTGCCGCAATTCCGCCTGCTCTACCAGCCGGTGCTCATCGCGCTCGCGGCGGGCGTAGCGCTCGTCGCCGCGCGCAGCCTCGCCGGTCGCGGGGCCGCGCTGGGCGCCGTCGTCTTCTACCTCGTCGTGCGCGGTGGCCTCGCGCTCCTGGTCGGCCCCGTGCTCGGCGAGACGACCCCGCACTTCCCGCTGTACGTCGCCGAGGCGCTGCTCGTCGAGGCCATCGGGCTGCGCATGACCCCGGCGGCAGCGCCGTTCCGCTTCGCTGCGGTCGCCGGGGCGGCGGTCGGGTCGGTGGGCGCCGGCGCCGAGTGGGCCTGGTCGCACGTCTGGGGCTGGTACCCGTGGCCCGCGCACCTCCTCGGCGAGGCGATCGCGCTGGCCGTGCCGGTGGGCATCGCCGGCGGCGTGCTGGGCGCCTTCGCCGCGAGCGCGCTGCGCCTGCGCTCGGAGATGGTCGTGACGCGCCGCGCCCGGGGGGCGGCCGGCGGCAGCGTGCTCGTGATCGCCGTCGTCCTGGGCTTCCTGGGCTTCACGACCGTCCCCGCCGGCGGCGGGGCGACGGTGACGCTCACCGAGGTCCACCCGGCCCCCGCGCGGACGGTCGACGCGACCGTGCGATTCGAGCCGCCGGGCGTCGCGCGCGACGCCGACTGGCTGACCACGATCTCCTGGCAGGGCCGCGGGCGCCTGGTCGTGCGCAGGCTGCGCGAGGTCGCCGGCGGCGTGTACCGCACCGAGGCGCCGATCCCCGTCTTCGGCTCGTGGAAGACCAACATCCGCCTGCACCGCGGGAACGTCATGGCCTCGGTTCCCGTGTACCTGCCCGCCGATCCCGCCATCCCGGCCGCGGGCGTCGCCGCCGCCTCGCGCTTCCGGCGGCCGTTCATCGGCGACCGGGTGCTCCTGCAGCGCGAGCGCAAGCGCGATGTGCCGGCCTGGTTGTGGGGCACGGCCGGCGCGATCGTCCTGGCCTGCGCGTCGGCGCTGCTCGCGCTGCTCGGCTGGGGGCTCGTCCGCCTGGCGGCCACCGGCGATCCGCCGCCGCGGCGGTCCCGAGGAGCGCTCGTCGCCCGCCCGCGCGCGCACGGGCGGCCGGGCGGGCGCGACGAGACTCGCGTGATGGCGGCCGCGGTGGTCGTCCCGCTCGCCCACGCGGGTCATGTGATCGAGGGCATCGCCTTCGCCGGTCCGGCGATCGTGCTGCCGATCGCGCTCGCCGTCATCGCTCTGCGAGAGCGCCGGCGCGAGCGCCGCGAGCCCTGACGCGCGCGTCCACCTCACGAACCGGGCGGCCGCGGCGTTCAAGCAGCATGAGCCAAACCGCCTACACCCTCGTTCCCAGCCCTCTCGGCCCGGTGCTGCTGACCGGCGGCGACGACGGCCTCACCGGCGTGCTCCTCGACGGCCCCGACCCCGCTGCGGGGTGGGTCCGCGACGACGCGCGCTTCACCGAAGCGGCGCGCCAGCTCGGCGAGTACTTCGCCGGGGAGCGCACCGCCTTCGACCTGCCGCTGCGCGCGGCGGGCACCGCGTTCGAGCAGCGCGTCTGGGAAGAGCTGCGCCGGATCCCCTACGGCGAGACCACCTCCTACGGCGCGCTGGCCCGGCGCCTGGGCCACCCCGGTGCCGCCCGGGCCGTCGGGCGGGCGAACGGGCGCAACCAGCTCGCGATCGTCGTGCCGTGCCATCGCGTGATCGGGGCCAGCGGCGCGCTGACCGGCTACGCCGGCGGCCTCGAGCGCAAGCGCGCGCTGCTTACGCTGGAGCGCACCGCACGCCCCGCGCGCGCGTCGCGCGCCTGTCCGGCGCCCGCCGGCGCCGCCGCTTAGCCTGGATCCACCGATCATCGTGGATGAATCCCTGTCGTGGGCGCGGTCCAGGGTCGATCGGCGGCGCACCCACAGGGTGGTCCCTTTGGAAGCCGCCGATCGGCGCTGGACCGTGATCCACGACTGGGATTCGCCGCGAGAATCGGTGGATCCAGGCTTAGAGCAGTCGGGGACTCAGCCCCCGACCGAAGGTCGGTTGTCCGTACCTTTCCTCGGGAGGTGGCCGTCTTCGCGCGGCAACGCTCCCAAGTCAGGATCGCCCCAATGTCAACGTACGCCCAGGGGGGCTTGATGCTGATCACTGACACATTGAGGCTGGATGCCGCTCTGCTGCGCGCCCAGCTCACCGGCGCGCTCGTCCTGCCCGGCGACGAGGGCTGGGACATCGCCCGCCAGGCGTGGAACCTGGCGGTCGACCAGCGGCCGACCGCGGTCGCGATGCCGGAGACCGTCGAGGACGTCGTCGCCGTCGTGAGCTTCGCCCGCGAGCACGGCCTGAGGATCGCCGCGCAGGGCACGGGGCACAACGCCGGCGCGCTGGCCGGCCTCGAGGACACCATCCTGGTCAAGACGTCCGAGATGCGCGGCATCCGATCGACGCCGGGGCCCGGCGCGCCCGCGTGCAGGCCGGCGCGTTGTGGGCCGACGTCGCCGTCCCCGCCGGTGCCCAGGGCCTCGCGGCGCTGGCCGGCTCCTCCCACGACGTCGGCGTCGTGGGCTACTCGCTCGGCGGCGGCCTCAGCTGGCTGGCCCGCAAGCACGGGCTGGCCACGAACAGCATCACGGCGATCGAGCTCGTGACGGCCGACGGGCGCCTGGTGCGCACCGATGCCGAGCACGAGCCCGACCTGTTCTGGGCGCTGCGCGGTGGCGGTGGCAACTTCGGCGTCGTCACCGAGCTGGAGCTCGAGCTCCACCCCGTCACGGAGGTCTACGCCGGGATGCTCGTGTGGCCGTGGGAGCGCTCGGCCGAGGTGATCGATGTCTGGGGCACCTGGACCACGACCGCGCCCGACGAGATCACCACGAGCATGCGCATCCTCCAGGTGCCGCCGCTGCCCGACATCCCCGAGCCGCTCCGCGGACGCCAGATCGTCGTGATCGACGGCGCCTACCTCGGCGACGAGGCGGGCGGGCGCGAGGTCCTGGAGGCCCTGCGCGAACTCGGTCCCGAGATCGACACGTTCGAGATGATCCCGCCCGCCGCGCTGCTCGCCCTGCACATGGACCCGCCGGAGCCGGTGCCCGCCCGCGGCGGCCACATGATGCTCCGCGCGCTGACGCCGGAGGCGATCGACGCGTTCGTCGCGGCCGGGGGCCCCGGCTCGGGCTCCAACCTGCTCATGCTCGAGCTGCGCCAGCTCGGCGGCGCCGTCGGGCGCTCCGGCGAGAGCCACGGCGCCCTGGACCGCCTCGACGGGGACTTCGCCCTGTTCGGCGTCGGCATGGTCATGGGGCCCGGCGCGGCCGAGGCGATCGGGCGCACGCTCGACGCGGTGATGACCGCGATGGCACCGTGGGACGCCGGCAGCGCGTACCTCAACTTCGCCGAGGAGCCGATCGACACGTCGGTCGCCTACAGCGGCGAGGCCTACGAGCGCCTGCAGGCCGTCAAGGCCCGCTACGACGCGGTCGACGTGTTCCGCGCCAACCACCCGATCGCGCCCGCCACGAGCGGGAGCTGACCCGGGGGGCCAACGAGCTCCGGGGCCTGCGGGGCCCCGGAGCTCGCGCCGGGTCGCTCAGGCGTTGGTGAGCTCGCGCTCGGTCGCCTCGAGGACGCCGGTGCGGTTCTTGTGGGCGCGCTCGTAGGCGCGCACCTGCTTGGCCCGGTCATCGTCGGCGCCGCCGAGCGCCGTGCGGATGTCGCCGACCGTCTGCTCGTCGTAGCCGGGCCACGGCTCGTCGCCGCGCAGCGAGGCGATCCTGTCGCGCACCGTCGAGCGGTTGTCGTGGCGGCGCTCGTAGGAGTCGACCTTCCCGAGGTCCACCTGGGACAGCTCGGGCAGCTTGACGATGATCTCCTCGACCTTCAGCTCGTCGTAGCGCGCGATCGCCAGATCCCCCCCGGAGGCCGCTGCTCCCTTCGCCTGACCCTCCGCGCGGGCGACACCGGGCACCCGGCGGGCCTGGCGGGCCGTCGTCCTGGCGGTCTGGGCGCCGCTGCGGGCGGTGCGCCCAGCGGTGCGCCCGGCCGCACGCCCGGTCCGGCGCGCCGCGTCGGCGGCGCCGGTCTTGCTCGCGTCGTAGGAGCCCTCGCCGCGGACGTCGGAGCCGACGACCGCCTCGGTGAGCTTGGGGATCTCGCTCAGGACGGTCTCGAGCATGCGCTCCTCATCGGCGCGGATCGACGCCGCGAGCTTCGCCGTCACGTCGTCGCCGACTGATTGCGCCAGGCGCTCGATCGCCGTGTACGTCGCGATCTCCAGTGCCTCGGAGGCGGCGGCATCCTTGGCGTTCTTGAGGACCTTCTCCTCACCGCCACTGCCGCGCAGGAGATCCAGCGGCGTCTTGCTCAACGCGAAGGCCTGGCTCAACACGGTCTCCATGAGGCCGATGCCCGCCTGCACGGGGTTCCCGCCCTGCTGGACCTCGCCGATGCGCTGCTCCAGGCGCTCGGCGTGACTGCGCGTCTCGCGCAAATGCTTCTCGAGCGCGCTGCGGTAGCTGCCGCGCGGCGTCATCGCGATCTGCGACTGGAGCACGCGCACCAGTCCCGTCTCCGTGGCGTACGCCTCGTTGAGGTACTGCACGACCTTCTGCTCTGCCTTCTGCTCGGCCTTCTCGGCTTTGTCCACGAGTCGGACCCCCGTTCGGTTGCGTTGGTGTCCTTTGGGCCTACCCCCCGCGTCGCCGGCCAAGCGCACATCGGCAGCGCGCGGACGCCTCGATGCGCGTCGTGGCGGCGGACCGGGCGCGCGCACGGGCTCTAGCCTGAGAGGAGACCGAGCTTGCCCAGCCGCCTCCCGGACGGCTCTCAGCAGGCTCACAGCCTTCCGACACACAATGCAACCAGATGTCCGAGATCCCTGACGCCCATCGGGTGCTCGTCGTCGACGACGAGCCCAACATCGTCGACGTCATCTCGATGGCCCTGCGCTTCCAGGGCTTCGCGGTCGAGTCGGCCGGCACGGGGGCGGACGCGCTGGCGGCCACGATCGCGTTCAAGCCCCACCTCATCATCCTGGACGTGATGCTGCCCGACATGGAGGGCTTCGAGGTCGCCCGGCGCCTGGGCGCGCGGCGCGAGGAGGTCCCGATCATCTTCCTCACCGCTCGCGATGCCACCGAGGACAAGGTGCGCGGCCTGACGATGGGGGGCGACGACTACGTCACCAAGCCCTTCAGCCTCGAGGAGCTGGTGGCGCGCATCCGGACGATCCTGCGCCGCACCGGCGTGGCCGAGGCGGAGTCCAGCCGCCTGGTCTTCGAGGACCTCGAGCTCGACGAGGACACCCGCGAGGTGTCACGCGCGGGCCAACCCATCGAGCTCACCGCGACCGAGTACCGCCTGCTGCGCTACCTCATGCTCAACCCGCGCCGGGTCCTCACCCGCGCGCAGCTGCTCGACCACGTCTGGGACTATGACTTCGGGGGCGACGCCCGCGTCCTGGAGACCTACGTCAGCTACCTGCGCAAGAAGCTCGGCGGCGACGGGCCGCCGATGATCCACACGGTCCGCGGCGTCGGCTACGCGCTGCGCCTGCCGCGGTGATGCTGTCGCTGCGAGCACGCCTGGTCGCCGGGCTGCTCGCGCTCGCGGCCGTCGGGCTGCTCCTCCTGGGCGGCATCACCTACGCCGAGCAGAGCTCGTTCCTGCAGAACCGGATCGATCAGCAGGCCCTGAGCGCCCAGCCGGCGGTCTCGCGTGCCCTGGACCAGGCCGGCTCCAACGTGCCCGGCTCGATCGCCTCGCGCGGCTACAGGCCGCCTCCCGGCGACCTGCACGGGGGTGGGCCGGGTCCGGCCCAGGCCAACCTGCCACCGGGCACCTACGGGCAGCGCCGCGACGCCTCGGGCAGGCCTGTGGGCGTCCCCGTCGTGCTGGCCTACACGCAGCAGGCGCTCCCGGCGCCCGACCTCCCGGCCCAGCTCCCGGTCGGCAAGCTCATCACCGTCGACGCCGTCGGCGGCTCCGGGCTGCGCTACCGCGTGGTGGCCGAGCCGACCGTCGACCAGCCGGGCACGACGGTCATCGCCGTGCCGCTGCGAGAAGTCGACCAGACGCTGCACCGGCTGCTGCTCGTCGAGGCGCTCGTCATCGCCGGCGTGCTCGCCGCGCTCGGGATCGGCGCCTGGTTCCTGGTGCGCCTCGGGCTGCGACCGCTGGACCGGATCGGCGAGACCGCCGGGGCCATCGCCGCGGGCGACCTCGGCCGCCGGGTGAGCCCCGCCGACGAGCGCACCGAGGTCGGCCGCCTCGGCCTCGCGCTGAACGCGATGCTCGGCCGCCTCGAGCAGGCCTTCGCCGAGCGCCAGGCCAGCGAGCAGCGCCTGCGCCGATTCCTGTCCGACGCGTCGCACGAGCTGCGCACGCCCCTCGCGTCGATCCGCGGGTATGCCGAGCTGTTCCGGATCGGCGCGGCGCGCAAGCCGGCCGACACCGAGCGCGCCATGAACCGCATCGAGAAGGAGGCCGCACGCATGGGCGTGCTCGTCGACGACCTCCTGACGCTGGCCCGCCTGGACGAGCTGCGCGACGCCGTGCGCCGCGACGTCGACCTGGCCGGCGTGGCGGCCGACGCGGTCGACGACGCGCGCGCCACCGACCCCGACCGCGCGATCG
>JAOPZW010000347.1 GCA_025963905.1 Solirubrobacterales bacterium
GGCTGCTCGATGTGCCTCGGCATGAACCCCGACACGCTGAGCCCGGGGGAGCGCTGCGCCTCGACCTCCAACCGCAACTTCGAGGGGCGCCAGGGCCGCGGCGGCCGCACGCACCTCGTCTCGCCGGAGATGGCCGCCGCGGCGGCGATCGAGGGCCATTTCGTCGACATCCGCGACTGGAGCTGAGCATGGACCCCGTGACCGTCATCGCCGGACCGGTGAGCGCGCTCCTGCGCGACGACGTCGATACCGACCAGATCATGCCCAAGCAGTTCCTCAAGCGGGTCGAGCGCACCGGCTACGGCCAGTACCTCTTCTACGACTGGGCCAAGGAGCCCGGCTGGGACCTGCCGGCCAATCCGATCCTCGTGGCCGGGCGCAACTTCGGCTGCGGCTCCTCGCGCGAGCACGCCGCCTGGGGCCTCGAGGACTACGGCTTCCGCGCGGTGATCGCGCCGAGCTTCAGCGACATCTTCCGCTCCAACGCGGGCAAGATCGGCCTGCTGCCGGTCGCGCTCGCCGAGGACGAGGTGCGCGCCGTCGCGGCCGCGGGGGAGGCCGAGGTCGACCTCGAGGCCCAGGAGGTCCGGGCCGGCGGCGCGGCCTACCGCTTCGAGATCGACCCCGAGATCCGCCACCGCCTGCTCAACGGCCTCGACGACATCGCGCTCAGCCTCCGGCAGGCGGACGCGATCGACGCCTACGAGCGCGAGCACGAGGGCGCCGCGCCCCTCACCACGAGCCTGTGAGCGCCGTGCGCATCGCGGTCCTGCCGGGCGACGGGATCGGCCCGGAGATCACGGCCCCGACGCTCGAGCTGCTCGCGCGCCTCGGCGACTTCGAGGTCACCGAGCACCCGTTCGGCGGCGCTTCGATCGACGCCCACGGGACGGCGCTCACCGACGAGACGCTCGCGGCCTGCCGCGACAGCGACGCGGTCCTGCTCGCCGCCGTCGGCGGGCCGAGATGGGACACCACCGACCCCTCGCGCCCGCGCCCCGAGCAGGGCCTGCTGGGCCTGCGCAAGGCGCTGGGGCTGTACGCGAACCTGCGGCCCGTGCGCGCCCTGGACGCGCTGCTGGAGGCGAGCCCGCTGCGCCGCGAGGTCGTCGAGGGCACCGACATGCTCATCGTGCGCGAGCTCACCGGCGGCATCTACTTCGGCGAGAAGACGCGCACCGCCGAGGCGGCCAGCGACCTGTGCACGTACTCCGTGCCCGAGATCGAGCGCATCGCCCGCACCGCGTTCGGCGCCGCGCGGTCGAAGGTCACGAGCGTCGACAAGGCCAACGTGCTGGAGACGAGCCGGCTCTGGCGCGAGGTCGTCGGCCGCGTCCACGCCGAGGAGTTCCCGCACATCGAGCTCGAGCACGCGCTCGTGGACTCGACGGCGATGAAGCTCATCACGGCCCCGCGGCACTTCGACACGATCCTCACCGAGAACATGTTCGGCGACATCCTCAGCGACGAGGCGTCGGTCGTCACGGGCTCGCTCGGGCTCCTGCCGAGCGCCTCGATCGGGAACCCGGAGCCGGCCGCCGCCGGCCGGCGCGCGCCCGGCCTGTTCGAGCCCGTGCACGGGTCGGCGCCGGACATCGCGGGGCAGGGGATCGCCAACCCGCTGGCGATGTTCCTGTCGGCCGCGCTCATGCTCCGCCACGGTCTCGGTTGGGAATCGGAGGCCGCCGCCGTAGAATCCGCAGTGGACGCAGCGCTGCGGGATGGCCTGCGGACCCGGGACCTCGGCGGCACGGCGAGCACGGCCGAGGCGACGCAGGCGGTGCTCGCACACCTCGATAAGGAGCAGACGTGAACCAAGCGGACCTCATCTGGATGAACGGGGAGTTCGTCGCCTGGGAGGACGCCAAGGTCCACGTACTCACGCACGGCCTGCACTACGGCACGGGCGTCTTCGAGGGCGTGCGCTGCTACGACACCGAGTCGGTCGGCCCGGCCGTCTTCCGCCACGCCGACCACATCGATCGCCTGTTCCGGTCGGCCGAGCTGTACTACATGCCGATCCCCTTCGATCGGGAGCAGCTGCGCCAGGCGACGCTCGAGCTCATCTCCAGGAACGGGCAGCGCTCCTGCTACATCCGGCCGCTGGTCTTCCGGGGCTACGGCACGATGGGCCTGTTCCCCCTCGAGGCGCCGGTCGACGTGACGATCGCGACGTGGGAGTGGGGCGCCTACCTCGGCGAGGAGGGCAAGCGCGACGGCATTCGCGCGAAGGTCTCCTCCTGGCGCCGCATCAGCCCGGACGGGCTGATCCCACAGGCCAAGGCGACCGGCCAGTACCTCAACTCGATCCTCGCGAAGGTCGAGACCCACAAGGCCGGCTACGACGAGGCGATCCTCCTCGACGACCACGGCCACGTCTGCGAGGGATCGGGCGAGAACGTCTTCGTCGTGCGCGACGGGACGATCTTCACCCCGCCGCAGACCGCCTCGATCCTCGACGGCATCAACCGCAAGTCGGCGATCCAGATCGCCCGCGACCTCGGCTTCGAGGTGGTGGAGCGCGACATCGCGCGCGCCGAGCTGTACCTCGCCGACGAGGTCTACCTGACGGGCACCGCGGCCGAGCTCGTCCCGGTGCGCGAGGTCGACGACCACGCGGTCGGCGACGGCGCGCCCGGCGAGGTGACCCGCGCGGTGCAGAAGGCCTTCGACGACGCGCTGCACGGGCGCACCGACCGCTACCGGGCGTGGCTCGACCCGGTCCCCCTCCGCGAGCGCGTGGCCTGACCGTGACTCCTTCTCCGGGCAGGCGAATTCGCTAGCGGCGCGGCGGCCGGCCGCGCCGCCGCCATCCGTTCGCGTCTCACCGATCCGAGAAGGAGCTCCTCCACCATGACCGCCATCGACGTCCAGCTCTACGACGCCACCCTGCGCGACGGGATGCAGGGCCAGGGCCTCAGCCTGTCCGCCCACGAGAAGGTGCGCGTCGCGCGCAAGCTCGACGAGCTGGGCGTCCACCTCATCGAGGCCGGATTCCCCGCGTCGAACCCCAAGGAGCTCGAGCTCTTCGAGCTCCTGGCCGCCGAGCGCTGGGCGCACGCCGAGATCGCCGCGTTCGGGATGACCCGCCGGCGCGACGCCGAGGCCGCGGAGGACCCGGGGCTGCAGACGCTCGCCGGATGCTTCGCGCCCGTCTGCACCATCGTCGGCAAGACCTGGGGGCTGCACCTGGACAAGGTCGTGCGCGCCGGCCGCGACGAGAACCTGGCGATGATCGCCGAGTCGGTGGCATTCCTCGCCGCCGCCGGCAAGCGCGTCGTCTACGACGCCGAGCACTTCTTCGACGGCTGGCGCGACGATCCGGCCTATGCGCTGGCGTGCCTGCACGCCGCGGCGGACGCGGGAGCGGAGACGGTGACGCTGTGCGACACCAACGGCTCGTCATTGCCCTCGCAGGTAGCCGCGGCGACCGCGAGCGCCGTCGCGGCGCTCGGCGACAGGGCGCGCCTCGGGATCCACTGCCACAACGACGCCGAGTGCGGGGTCGCCAACTCGCTGGCGGCCGTCGAGGCCGGGGCGCGGCACGTCCAGGGCACGATGAACGGGGTGGGCGAGCGCACGGGCAACGCGAACCTCGTCTCGATCATCGCCAACCTCCAGCTCAAGCTCGGCCGCCGCGTGCTGTCCGACGAGCAGCTCGCCCGCCTCACCGACACCGCCCACTACGTCGACGAGCTGCTGAACCTCGTGCCCGACCCCAACCAGCCCTACGTGGGCAAGAACGCCTTCGCCCACAAGGGTGGCCTGCACGTCGCGGGCGTGCGGGCCGACGCCGCCACCTTCGAGCACGTCGAGCCCGAGCGCGTCGGCAACCATCGCGAGCTCGTCATCTCCGAGCTGTCGGGCCGGGGGACGGCAGCCGAGAAGGCGGCCGCCGCCGGGCTCACCGTCGACGACGCGACGGCCGGGCGCATCGCCGAGCGCGTCAAGGCCCTGGAGCACGAGGGGTACCACTTCGAGGCCGCCGACGGCTCGTTCGACCTGCTCATGCGCCGCGAGAGCGGCGCCTACGAGCCGCTGTTCACCCTGGAGTCCTGGCGGGTGATCGTCGAGCAGACGCGCGACGGCCGGGTGCTGACCGAGGCGACGATCAAGATCTGGCTCGACGGCGAGCGCTACGTGCGCACCGCCGAGGGCAACGGCCCGGTCAACGCGCTGGACGCCGCCCTGCGCGAGGCCATCGGGGAGATCCATCCCCACCTCAAGGACATCGAGCTCGTGAACTACAAGGTCCGCATCCTCGACGAGAGCCACGGCACCGGGGCGGTCACCCGCGTGCTGATCGACTCGTCCGACGGCCAGGACCTCTGGGGCTCGATCGGCGTCAACGAGAACGTGATCGCCGCCTCCTGGGAGGCGCTGGTCGACTCGCTGGAGTACGCCGAGCAGCCCGGGCGGACGATCGCGCGGGCTCCGGGCGCCCCGACGGCGAGCGACACGCCGGCGTGAGCGAGCAGGAGGTCCCGCTCGCCCGGCCGGTGCTCGGCGAGGAGGAGGAGCGGGCGGTCGTCGAGGTCCTGCGCTCGGGCCAGCTGTCGCTGGGGCCGCGGGTCCCCGAGTTCGAGCGCGCGTTCGCCGCGCGGCTCGGGGCCGCGCACGCCAGCGCCGTGTCCAGCGGGACCGCCGGGCTGCACCTCGCGCTGCGCGCCGTCGGGGTCACGCAGGGCGACGACGTCGTGACGTCGCCGTTCTCGTTCGTCGCCAGCGCGAACGCCGTGATCTTCGAGCGCGCCCGGCCGGTGTTCGCCGACATCGACCCGGTCACGCTCAACCTCGACCCCGAGGCCGCCGCGGCGGCCATCACCGAGCGCACGACCGCGCTGCTCCCGGTGCACATGTTCGGCTACCCGGCCGACCTGCCCGCCTTCGAGGCGATGGGCCTGCCGATCGTGGAGGACGCCTGCGAGGCGCTGGGCGCCGTGCACGCCGACGGCGTGGCCGTCGGGGCCCGCGGCCACCCGGCGGCGTTCGGCTTCTACGCCAACAAGCAGCTCACCACGGGCGAGGGCG
>JAOPZW010000366.1 GCA_025963905.1 Solirubrobacterales bacterium
GACATGCGCTCCTCCCTTCTCAGAACCGCAGGATGGCGGCGATGTGGCGATGGGGCCCCAGCTCGGGGCGGTCGTCGAGCACCAGCACCTGAGCGGACTGCGTCACGGCCCGCGCGATGGCGGCCTCGACGACGTCGGCGACGGGCTCCATCGCCGAGTCGTCGACCGGGCAGGTGTCGCCTTCGGTCGTCAGCAGACCGCACCTGGGGCAGACGCGACCGGGCTCGCGGAAGCCCCGGTCCACCAGGAGCGTCTCCACGCGGCGCTCCTGCAGCACGAGCAGGACGTCGGGCAGGCCGCCGACGGCGCCACCGGTGGAGAACCCCTGGACCAGGCGCGCGAGCGCGTCGTCCTCGCGGGCGCGCACGGCCGCCTGGATGTGGGGCATGGCGGCGGCGAGCACCTGATCGCCGTTGGAGTTCTCGACATCGACCTCGATGCGACCGGCGAGGCGGGCGGCGAGGTAGGGGTGCAGCGTGGCCTCGAGGTCGCCGACGAGCTCCTGCGGGCCGCCGACGATCAGACCGGTCGGCAGCCGGTCCTTGAGCTGCTCGAAGGCGGTCTCGGCGGTGTGGCGCAAGTGATCCGCCACCTCCTTCTCGATGCCCCGCTGGTAGCGGGCCTGCGACCAGCCGCCCTGGTCGTGCTGGCCGTGGACGTCGTCCTCGACGAGGGCGATCTCCTCCAGCATCGGCGGCGTCCCGCAGAACAGCCGCGCCACCCGGCGGTTGGCCAGGAGCACGCACCATGTCTCGCTGAGCGCCATGCGCGTCAGGGGCTCGATGCACGGCATATCGGAGATGACCACGTCGTAGTCGACGGGGGTGCCGAGCCTGAGGACCTCGAACAGGTTCGCGGCGCGCGAGGAGTACACGGCGAGCCCGTGGGCTCCCTTTGCCTCGACCTCGCCCTCGAGCACCTGTTCGACGCGCGCGAGGTCGGCCTTGAGCGCTTCGCGCTCGCCGTGGCTCAGGCCGTCCTCGTCTCGCACGAGGAGGGCCGCCCGATCGAGCAGGGAGCGGACCTGGCTGCTGCGCGCGGGGGCCGTCCCGAACTGGCTGGGGTCGAGGTTCATGAAGAGGCTGAGCACCTTGCCGTCGCCGGGCTTCGTGTCGGCCAGGCGGCGCAGGCGCTCTGGGGTTATCTCGTTGGCCTGCATGTCCACCGGGCTACCCCGGCGTGGTGGCGGTGAATAGGGGTCCGTGCCGTAGGCCTCAATGGAGGTGCGCGCCCGCGCGCTCGAGATCGGCGATCTCGAAGATCCAGAAGTCGCGCTCCATGACCGGCACGGAGACGTTGAAGACCGGTACCGAGCCGATCGCGCCCTGGAAGGTGCCGGCGTGCGCGTGGCCGTGCAGCACGAGATCGGGCTCGTGCTCCGCGATCGGCGCAGCGAGCCGGTCGGTGCCCAGCATCGTCCAGATGCCGGGCGGCTCGCCTTCGAGCGTCGCGGAGACCGGGGCGTAGTGCAGGAGCACGACCCGCGCGGCGCAGTGGGCGATCTCCCGCAGGCCCGACGCCAGCGCCTCGACGTCGCGCGTCGTCTCGGCGTACACCTCGCGCAGGAGCGCCTCTCCGAAGTCGGGCAGGTGCGAGCCGGGGAAGCCGCCGACGAAGCCCTTGGCCCCGACGATGCCGATCTCCAGGCCGCCGATGGTGCAGGTCGCCGCCGTCCGGTCGAGCACGTGGATCCCGGCGCCCTCGAGCACCGCGACGACCTCGTCCTGGCGCTCCGCGTGGACGTCGTGGTTGCCGAGGACCGCGAACACCGGCACCGACAGCTCGCTGCAGGCGTCGGCCAGCACCGCGGCCTGCTCGGGCTCTCCGTGGGTGGTGAGGTCGCCGGCGAGGAGGACGAGGTCGGCGCGCCCGTCCAGCCCGGCGAACGCGCGTCGCGCCGCCTCGCGGTTGCCCTCGTGGCAGTGCACGTCGCCGGCGGCCGCGATGCGGACGGTGCCGGGCACGCGGCCGTCGGTGGCCTGCGTCATGCGGAGGGGGCTACCCGCGTGATGGGCGGATGAAAGGCGGGTAGCGGACCGGCATGTCCTCCTATCGGCCTCCATCGGAGACGGCGCTGATCGGCGAGACGCTCAAGCGCGTGGTGGCGGCGCTGCGCAGCGCGGACGTCGAGTTCGCCCTGGCCGGCAGCGTGGCCTGCTGGGCCCGCGGTGGCCCGCCGCCATGCAACGACCTCGACTTCGCCATCCACGAGGCCGATGGCGACCGGACGCTGGAGGCGTTCGCCGCGGCCGGGATGCGCACCGAGCGCCCGCCGGAGGGGTGGCTGGTCAAGGCCTTCGACGGCGATGTCCTCGTCGACCTGATCTTCGACTTCGAGGGCATCGACGACGTGGCGATCCTCCTCGGCCGCGCTGAGCACCTGACGGTGGAGGCCGTGCGCCTGCCCGTGCTCGCGCTCGACGACATCGTCGTGTCCAAGCTGTGCGCGCTCGACGAGCACTCGCTGGACCTCGCGATGCCGCTGCAGATCGCCCGGGCGCTGCGCGAGAAGATCGACTGGCCCGAGGTCCGCCGGCGCACGGCCCACTCGCCCTACGCGCGCGGCTTCCTGTCGATGCTTGAGGCGCTGGAGATCATCCACCCGAGCGGGGTGTCGCCCGCCGGGCGCTTGAAGCGCGAGCCGCGCGTGCGCGTGGTCGGCGAGGGCTGAGCCTGAGGCCACCCGTCCAGCGATACTGACCGGCCATGCGCGACGTCCCCATCCGCGGCGACATGATCCGCCTCGGCCAGCTCCTCAAGCTGGCCGGCGTGGCGGGCTCGGGATCGGAGGCCAAGGAGCTGCTCGCCGGCGGTGGCGTGACCGTCAACGGCGAGCCCGAGGACCGTCGCGGCAGACAGCTCCGGGAGGGCGACGTGGTGGTCGTGGGGGAGGAACGGATGCGGATCGCCGCCACGACGTTAGATTCCTGACCGTCTGTGATCCGGAAGTTGTCGGTTTGGCCGCAAAGTGCGGTAATCCGCACATGGTCGAATCCGAGCGTCGCGACGATCGCTCGCTGCAGGAGCGTCTCGAGCTCGACCGCGTCCGTCAGGCCGCAGCGCTCGCCCGCCGCGATGCGCTCGAGCGATACCTCCGGGCCCGGGCCGCGCGGACGCAGCGCCTGCGCCCGAGAAAGCCCGCGTCCATGCCGCGCGCGTAGATCCGACTCGGGCGCGCCCCGCCGGATTTGACAGGAGCGCCACAAATAGGCAATACGAGCCGCGCGCTCCGCGCCTAGGCTCGCGGCCGTCCAGCACCCAGACCCTCGGAGGTCCACGTTGCGTTCCTCATCCGTCGCCGGCGGCTGCCTCGCGGCCGCACTGTTGTGTGCGCGCCGACCGCGGTCGCCGATGATGCACCCGTCACCCCGGCCGGCTGGCGCGTCGCGCCAGCCGGTCAGGAGATCAGCGTCCCCAAGATCGCCACGGGCTTCCAGGGCCCCCAGAACAGCGCGCTGTCGCCCGACAGCCGGATGCTCCTCGCCGCACCGCGCCACCAGAAGATCATCGGCTCGGTGCCGAACGACGGCTGAGGCCCGCAGGCCACGATGCGACCGCGCCGCCGGGGCTGACCGCGGCGCGGTCGTCAGCGCGCCCGGCAGGATTTGAACCTGCGACCTCTCGCTCCGGAGGCGAGCGCTCTATCCACTGAGCTACGGGCGCAAAG
>JAOPZW010000393.1 GCA_025963905.1 Solirubrobacterales bacterium
GGGGCCGGGGCCGGCGCCGGGGCCGGGGCCGGCGCAGGGACAGGCGCGGCCTTGCTCGCGGCGGCGACGCGCGCGTTGGCTTGCTTCTTCCCTGGGGTCTTTGCCGCCGGAGCGGCGGCGTCGCGCGGCGCTGGGGCGGCGGTGGGCGCCGGGGGGGCAGCCGTGCGGACCTCGGCGGCCTTCTTCGACTGGCCGGGCGGCAGATGCCCGGGAGTCGCGGCCTTCCCGTTCCCGTTGCGGTTGCCCCCCGGATCGGGCGCGGCGACCGGCGCGCTCGCCGCCAGCGCCGTCACGGCCACCAGCAGCGCGAGCGAGCCTCGCACGGCGAGCGGGTGGGAGTGGCCGGCCTCGCCCACGTCGTCAGTCAAGCAGGTAGGTCTCGGCCTCGCCGCGGGTCCTGAAGACCTCGACGACGGAGTCCAGCCCGCAGGCCTCCAGGATCAGCAACACGTAGGGGTGGTCGGCCACGACCGCGAGGCGCCCGTCGTGATCAAGGCGCCGGTTGGCGGCGACGATGGTCGCAAGCGAGAGCGAGTCGATGAACGTGACGTCGGCGAGGTCCAGCAGGATGCGCCGCAGGCCCGACGAGGTGGCGCGCTCGAGGCGGCGGCGCAGCTCACCCACGGCGTCGATGTCGAGCTCCCCTTCCGCAACGAGCAGCAGGCCTTCCCACGAGGTCGGCACCTCTGCCAGCGCATAGGCGACGGAATCCTCTTGGTGGCCGATGGACAGCTGATGCGATCTCACGACGCCTCCCGGCGTGCTTCGTCAAGGGCCCCCACCGCCCCTGGCTGTCATCGGCACCAAAAGCGAACAACCGAACCTTCTGGACGAACGTCCGATCGCGCGGACGGCACTCGAGGCGGCGGGGATGCTCAGAACGAGGGCAGGTTCTCGGCCGGCCGGCGGTCTTCCGCCCGCACGCAGATGTCCGCCACCCGCGGCTCCGTGATCCGTAGCAGCTCGAGCGCATCGATCAGCACCGAGCGCCGGTGCTCGCCGCCGGCGCAGGTGACCCGCCCGTGGCGCAGCAACCTCACGTCGACGACCTCGGGGAGCGGCATCGTCGCAAACGGCGGCAGGGCGCCGACGTCAAAAGCCGGGAAGTCCCGTTGCAGCTCCTCTTCGGTCGCGAGTCGCAGATGGTGGCTGGCGCCAAGGACCTCACGCGCGCGGCGAAGGTCGAGGCGCTCGGACGCCGGAACGACGGCCAGCCGGTAGCCATCGTGGTCGTGCAGCGCGACCGTCTTGGCTGTCGCCTCAGGATCGGCGCCGGCCGCACGGGCCTCGGCCGCCGCCGAGTATGTGGCGTCGTGCTCGACGAGCTGATAGGCCACGCCGCGTCGGTCGAGCACGCGTGTCACCGCCTCGATGCCGTGCGGCTCAGAGCTCGCGCGTCGCCCAACCATGCTCAGACCTCCCTTGCCGCTCCCCCGCCATGCTACGCCCAGCCGGCCCCAACTTCACGAGGCTGGCCGTGCTCGGTGCGGGCGAGCCACCGGCGTGCGCCGAGCCGCGCGAGGTCGCGCGCGGCTCGAAGTGACTTGCGCAAAGCCGATGGTGGGATCAGGCTCGGAGATAGGGTCAACGCACGACGGAGAAAGGCGATGTCATATGCCCGCTAGAGCGACCGTGACCACGCGCGTGCGCGGGGGTGCCTCGCGCGCCAAGGGTGCCGGGGAGGCCTCGTTCGAGCGGCTCGCGCAGTCCGTGGAGGCCGCGCAGGTCGCGCTGAAGGACCTGCGCAAGGAGCTGAGCAAGGGCACGCGCGATGCCCTCGGGGACCTCGACATGACGCTCAAGGACGCGCGCAAGAACCTGCGGAGCGTGAGGAGGACCGTCTCCAAGGACCTCGATGAGATCCAGCACGCGCTTACCGCGGGTAAGCCCGCCCGGGCGCGCACCGCAGGCTCACGCAAGAGGGCAGCCGCGCCGGGCACCGCGCGGAAGACGACGACCGGCAAGCCGGCGACGGCGCGGAGGAGGACGGCCAAAGCGCCGAACGCGCGGAAGCGGACAACCACCGCCAAGGCGCGGACGGCACGGGCCAGGACGAACTCCGCCGGCGCCGACCAGCGCGATCTCCCATGACCGCGCTGATGTCGGTGCGGCCACCCGTCAAGTCGGCGGTGTCGCGCCGGCGGCCAGGTACGAGGTTCGCGCGCACGCGGCGGGCTCCCGGGGGGTGGATCCGAGCGGGGCGCGTTGCGCCGGCGCCCGCTGGCCTGATCGCGCGGCTGCTCGCCGCGTTCGCTCTCGGTGCACTGGCCGAGTACTTCATCTTCGACCACGCGCACGCGGCGCGGCGACGGCACAGGGCCCGCGAGCGCGGGCTCGCGGTGATGCGCCGGCGCTCGCGCGACGCCGCGCGGCGCGCCAAGTACCTCGAGGGCGTCGCCCAGGGCGTCGCCTACAAGACCGCGCACGCGGTGCCGGGTGTCAGCGGGCACAAGGCCCCGCCCGACGACGTGACGCTGGCCCAGAAGGTCGAGAGCATCGCCTT
>JAOPZW010000394.1 GCA_025963905.1 Solirubrobacterales bacterium
GCGCGACGACAACAGCCCGGTGGCGCGCAGGACGCGAACAGAGAGCTGCGGGCCGGGCGGAGCCGGAAGGGTGGGCAGCTTGGGCGGCGGAGGGTTGGCCACCGGCGGCAGCGCGGCGCACGCGACGGGGGCCGGGCTCGCCAGCGCGAACTGCTGGACGCGGTTGTTGTCGCTGTCGGTGACCGTGAGCAGGCCGTGGCAGTCGACGCTCACCCCCGCGGGATGGATGAGCTCGCCCGGTGCGGTGCCGCGGGTCCCGAGGGTGAGCAGACGCTCTCCGTCGGGCCCGAACTCCTGGACGCGGTTGTTGCCGCGGTCGGCCACCCACAGGTTCCCGCCGGCGTCGAGCGTGATCTGAGCAGGCGCGTTGAGCTTGCCGAGCTTGGAGCCGGTGCCGCCGAACTGCGTGACCACCTGGCCGTCGGGCGAGTAGACCGTGATGCGATTGGCGCCGTCGGCGACGTAGGTGCGGCTGCCGTCAGGCGTGACCGCGATGCCCCGGGGGGCCGCCACGCCGGTCGTCGATCCGAGGTAGTCGCCGGCCGTCGAGAAGCGGGCGATGCGGTCGTTGCCCGCGTCGGCGACCGAGATCGTGCCGGTGGCGTCGATGGCGAGCGCCGCGGGCGACAGGAGCTGAGCGGGCCCGCTGCCTGGCGAGCCGATGCTCCGCGCCGGTACGCCCGTCCCCCGCGAGAAGACGACGATCCGCGACCGCCGCTGGTCAAGGACATAGGCGTCGCCGGCGGCGTCGAAGGCCACCGCGACCGGGCGCGGAAGGATCGTCGGCCCGGGATTGGGCGACCCCCACACCGCGGCGATCGAGCCATCCGGGTTCAGCAGCTCGATCCGGCCGTTGACCGAGTCAGCCACCGCGCGGGTCCCTCCGGCGTCGGTCGCCACCCCGAGCGGCGCGTCGAACTGGCCCGGGGCGCGCCCGGACGCGCCGAACATGCGCAGCAGCGCGCCGCTGCGGTCATAGACGTCGATGCGGTCGTTCCCGGTGTTGGCGACGTACACGTTGCCCGCCGCGTCGACCGCGATACCGCGTGGGTAGGCGAGCTGCCCGGCCTGCACGCCGTACGACCCCCACCGCGCCTTGAACGGGTAGACCGGTGCCGAGCTGAAGCGCGCCACGCGATGGTTGAGGTCGTCGGCGACGAAGACGCGCCCCCCAGCGTCGATGGCGACGCCGTAGGGATAATTGAGCTGCCCCGGCCCGGTCCCCTGCCCCGTCCCGATGCTGGCCAGCAGGTGTCCGCCGATGTCGAACGCGGCGACGCGGTGGTGCTGGTCGTCGGCGACGAGCAGCCGCGTGTTGCGCACGGCGAGCCCGCGCGGGTTGGCGAGCACGCCGGGCGGCACGATCTCCGCGCCGTGCCCGCCGTCGATCGTGAAGCGCTGGACGCGGTCGTTGCCGGAATCGGCGACGTAGAGCATGTCGCCGGACACGGCGAGGCCCCCGCCGGCCGCCGCGTCGTTGCCCCCGCCGGCGCCGAACTGGAACTGCCCGACGCCCGTTCCCCGCCCGCCGAAGCTCCCGAGCAGGCCACCCGTGGCATCGAAGCGGACGATCCGGTTCGTGCCGCCGTCGGCGACGAGCAGCGTCCCGTCGCCGGCCACGGCGACCGAGCCCACCGCCGAGAGCTGGCCGGGCCGCGTGCCGGCCTCGCCGATCTCTCGTTGGAAGCCGCCGTCGGCACCGAAGACCTGCACCACGTGCGAGGCCTGGTCGCCGACGTAGATCGAGCCGTCGGGTCCGACGGCGACTGCCTGCGGGAAGCGCAGGACCCCGCCACCGCGCTGGCCGACCTGCGACACGCTCACGTACGGGCACGTGTCGCCCGCGCCCGGGCAATCCGCGAGAGCCGCCGGCGCCATCGTGGCCAGGGACGCGAGCACGAGCGCCGCCACCAGGTGCACACGGCCGCGTCGCGTCATCGCCGACACCAACACCCCACGCGCGGGAAGTTGCGCTGGGCACGGATCCGCCGCGCCCGTGGCCGCGTGGCGCCGCCAGGTGCCAGGATGGCCTTGCAACGGTGCCATTGTGACGTCATGATGGCGCCATGGATCTGTCGCAGTACGTCGAGAACCTCCGTCGCGAGCTCGCCGTCGCCGCCGACGCCGGCGGCGAGGACGCCCGCGCGCTCGCGGAGCGCCTGACCGCTCCGCTCGAGTCGGCCGTCCGGCTGATGCTGCTCGAGGCGCTGTCGGCCGCCGCGGACGAGATCACGCGCGAGCTCGCGCCCGGCTCCGTCGAGCTGCGCCTGCGTGCAGGCGAGCCCGACTTCGTCGTGATGCCGGCGCCGCTCGACGAGCGGGACGAGCCGGCTCCCGGCGCGCGGCCGCCGCTCGCGCCGGCGGAAGCCGGCGAGGGCGCCACGGCGCGCGTCAACCTGCGTCTGCCCGAGCAGCTCAAGGCCGGCGTCGAGCAGGCCGCGGCCCGCGAGCGGCTGTCCGTCAACGCCTGGCTCGTCCGCGTCGCCGCCGCCGCGCTCGCGCACGACGACCGCGACCCGCGCCCGCGCCCGCGCGACCGGACGGGGCAGATCGGCCAGGCCTACACCGGCTGGGTGCGCTGACCGCGCGTCCAGGCGGGCCAGATCGGTCAAGCCCATGTCTTCCAACCTCACCTGACTGGAGCCCCTCCCATGCCGACCTTCGACACCCCCGAACCGATCTCGGCCACGATCGACGTCGTCTTCGGCGACGTCCGGATCAGCGCCGGAGACCGCCGCGCCACCGTCGTCGACGTGCGTCCCAGCGACACGTCCAACGAAGAGGACCTCAGGGCCGCCGAGCGAACCCGCGTCGAGTACGCGAACGAGCAGTTGGTCGTCAAGGCGCCGAAGCTGCGCTCGTGGTCGCCCCGGAGCGCGGGCGGGTCGATCGACGTGACGATCGAGCTCCCGGCCGGCTCGCACGTCCGCGGCGCCGGCCAGCTGACGGACTTCCGCTGCGACGGCCGGCTCGGCGACTGCCGGATCAGGACCGGCGTCGGTCACATCCAGCTCGACTGCGCCGACACGGCGCGCCTGAAGGGCGGCATCGGCGACATCAGCGTGGACCGTGCGACAGGCGACGCCGAAGTCACGACGGCGTCGGGCGACGTGCGGATGCGCGAGCTGGACGCCGGCGCGGTGATCAAGACCTCCAACGGCGACACGTGGGTCGGCGTCGCGGGCGGCGACCTTCGGGTCAAGGCGGCCAACGGCAGCATCGCGGTCGACGTCGCGCACGCGGGTGTCGTCGCCAAATGCGCCAACGGCGACGTCCGGGTGGGTGAGGCGGTGCGCGGCTCGGTCGTCCTCGAGACCCGGCTCGGCGACGTCGAGATCGGCATCCGCGAGGGCACGCCCGCCTGGCTCGACGTTCGCGCTGCCGCCGGCACGGTCCACAACGCGCTCGACGCCGCCGAGGCTCCCGAGCCGTCGGCCGAGGTCGTCGAGGTGCGCGCGCGCACGTCCGCCGGCAGCGTCGTGATCAGGCGTCCCTGACCGGCGGCCGGCCGCAACGCCGCCAGGGAGTCGTGTTCTACGCGGCCCCGGCGGCGCGTCGCGCGCGGCGCTCGCGGGCGCCCTCGGGGT
>JAOPZW010000403.1 GCA_025963905.1 Solirubrobacterales bacterium
TCTGCGCCGGTCCGGTTGGAGCTCAGGCGAGGAGCTGGGCGAGGCCGCCGCGCGCTCCAGCAAGGTCGGCGACGAGGAGATGTCCGACGACATCCGCTGGATCCGCAGCTATGTCCTGGAGGAGGGCAGCGGCTCGGTCGGGACCGTCTGCATCTACCAGGCCAGCAGCCCGGAGGCGATCCGCGAGCACGCCCAGCGGGCCGACCTGCCCGTCGACGAGATCATCCCGATCGTCGACACGGTTTTGGTCCGGCCGGACCCGGAGCCCGCACAGGCGTAAGGGCTCAGCCCGCCGCCGCGCGGTGGGTCCCGAACGCCGCGAGGTCGCGGACGAGCGCGGGCCAGACGCGCGAGGCGCGGAACTGCTCGGCCTTCAGGCGCCCGCGCACGCGCATCGCGTGGAAGGCCTGCGGGTTCGCGCGAACCTCGGCCGCGGCGCGCGTCAGCTCGGCCGGTGAGTGCACCTCGACGTAGTCGCGGCCGGCGTCCAGGCCGTGGGTCGGGCTCAGCGGCTCGCTGATCACGAGGTGGCCGCCCGCGAGATGCAGCAGCACGCGGTTCTCGAAGCTCGGGTAGGGCTCGTTGTGGATGTTGAACGTCACGTCGTGGCGCTCGAGCAGGCCGTCGAGCTCGTCGACGCCGATGCCGAAGGCGACGTGCAGGCAGTCCATGCGGTGCTTGACCTCCGCCAGGTACTGCTCGCGGTGCACGGTCGAGCGCCCGACGAAGAGCAGCTTCGCCGGTCCCGCGGGCGCGCGGACCTCCTTGTACAGGCGGTCGGCGACCGGGATCGGAAGCGAGCGCCAGACCTCCATGAACTCGTCGGCGGTCGGCACGATGAGCGGGTCGAAGGAGACGATCCGATCGACGTTCTGGCGATCCAGCGCCTGCATGTCGCGCCGGCGCGCCTGCAGGTCCCAGTGGGCGTCGTCGCCCTCGCGGCGGACGATCGGCTCGGTGAGGAACCCGACCACCGGCGCCCGCAGATCGGCGAGCACGCCGCGCGGCACGATCTCGGGACGGAACACGACCACCGCGTGCGGGTCGAAGGCGTTCAGCGCGCTGCGCATGACCCCCGGGTCGCGGCCCGCGCGGAAGTCGACGAACGCCGTCTGGATCCGCGGCCCCTGCTCGTCCAGGGCGCACGCGCGGAAGTACGTCGACTGGCCGACGAAGGCCAGGCGCAACGGCCGGCCGGGCGGCACCGGCGCGTAGGGCGAGGAGACGGCGGACACGGCGCGGAGGGTACGCTGCCCGGCCATGACGCAGCCTCTGGAGCGCATCACGCGCGACACTTCACCCGCCCTGCGCGCCGAGGGCGAGCTGCGCTACGCGGCGGTCTCCGAGCTCGTCGCCGAGGCGGCGCTGTGGGTCGACCTGGGCTGCGGGACGGGCGTCGCCGCCGCCGACGCGCTGGCCGGCGGCTTCGCGGCGAGCACGCTGCTCGTCGACCGCTTCGGCGAGGCGCTGGAGACCGCGAGCGCCGAGCTTCCCCGGGCCGAGGTCCTGCAGGCCGACCTCGCCACGCCGGACGGCCTCGACGCCGTACGCGCCGCGCTGGCCGGCGCGCCCGAGGGCCCGCGGGTCGCGACCTGCTTCGAGACGATCCCGCACCTGGAGGACTTCGCCGGCCTCGTCGGCCTGCTCATCGAGCTGGCCGAGCAGCACGGCTTCACCGTCGTCCTGAGCGTTCCCAACGACGCCTTCTGGGGCATCGAGAACCCGTTCCACCACACGATGTGGGGCGAGGGCGCCGCCCAGGAGCTGCGCCGGCTCCTGCCCGAGGATCACGTCGTCATGCGCCAGGTGCCGCTGGCCGGCTCCGCGCTGGTGGCGGGCGCCACGGAGTGGGCGCCCCTGCCCGACCCGGCCGCCGACCTGCGCCTGGCCGGCGTGCCCTCGCACGTCGTCGTCGCCTTCGGCCCACAGGCGGCCCGGCTCGCGCCGAGCGCGATCGTGCGCGGCGTCGACCTCGACGAGCAGCGCCGCTGGGAGCGCCAGCGCGACAGCGACCTCGCCTTCCTCGAAGCGCGCGTCGCGGAGCTCGAGCGCCCCGCCGGATGAGCATGGCCCCCGCGGTCGCCGTGGCGCCGTCGCGCTGGATCGCCGCGGACCTCGACGGCGAGGGGGCGGGGCCGGTGGCCCTGGTGCGCCCCGCGGTCGACAAGGACGTGTTCGCCCTCGCCGCGCTGCCGGTGCGCACCTCGGGACCGCTGCGGGTGCTCGTGCAGGGCGACGACCACGACGAGGCGCTGGCGGCGATCGCGGCGATGCGCGAGGAGCACACGGTCGCCGTCGTCGCCGGCGAGCCGGCCGAGCGCGCCGCGGCCTACGCGCAGGCACACGTCGTCGTCGACCTCTCGCGCTCGGCGGGCGCGCCCGACGCGACGCTCGAGGCCTTCCACTGCGGTGCGACGGCGGTCGCCACGCTCGCGCCCGGGCGCGAGGACTTCCTCGACGACGGCGTCAACGCGATCGTCGCCAACTGGGAGGACCGCCGCGGTGCCCAGCGCGCGCTGGACCTGCTGGCCCGCGACCCGCGCCTGCTGCAGCTCCTGCGCGTCAACGCCCTGGCCACCGCGCGCGGCTGGCCCGGCGCGCGCCAGTCCGCCGCGATGCTCGCGCTCGCCACCGCGCGCGCCGGGGCCGGCGCCTGATGGGCCTGGGGATCCGCACCGCGCTGCGCCGCCGGCTGCGCGGCGTCCCGGTCGACGGCGACTACCTCGAGACGCGGGCGGTCAGCGAGCTGCTGCGCCGCCCGGCGGCCCCGCTCAGCGACCGCCGCCCCGACCCCGAGGCCCTCGAGGTCGGGATCGTCGTGCCGTTCTTCCGCCACGGCAGCGGGGGCCACATGACGATTGCCAACCTCGTGCGCGGGCTGGAGGCGCGCGGGCACCGCTGCTCGCTGTGGATCGACGATCCCGGCCGCCGCTGCCGCGGCGGGCCCGCCCAGGCCGTGGCCGACCTGCGCCGCTGGTTCGGCCCGTTCGCCGCCGAGGTCCGGTACGGGCTCGAGGACTGGCGCGACGCGGACGTCGCGGTCGCCACCGGCTGGCAGACGGTCGCCCGCGTCCGGCTGCTGCCCGCGGCGGCGCGCGCCTACCTCGTCCAGGACCACGAGCCGGAGTTCTTCGCCACCTCCGCCCAGCGCCACTGGGCGCAGGACAGCTACCGCCACGGCCTGTACCCGATCACCGCCGGGCGCTGGCTGGCGCAGGTGATGGACGAGGAGTACGGGCTGCC
>JAOPZW010000446.1 GCA_025963905.1 Solirubrobacterales bacterium
GACGCCGACAACCAGTACGACGCCCGCGACATCCACAAGCTCGTCGAGCCGATCATGGCCGGGCGCGCCGACATGGTCGTCGGCGACCGCGAGACGGACAGCATCGAGCACTTCTCGCCGTTGAAGAAGCGCCTGCAGAAGCTCGGCTCGTGGGTCGTGCGCCAGGCGTCGGACACCGACGTGCCCGACACGACGTCGGGCTTTCGCGCCTACAACCGCGAGGCCGCCATCCAGATGGCCGTCGTCTCGAAGTACACCTACACGCTCGAGACGATCATCCAGGCCGGCAAGCTGCTCGTCGCCACGGACCACGTGCCGGTGCGGACGAACCCCAAGACGCGCGAGTCGCGGCTGTTCCCGTCGATGTCCTCGTACGTGCGCCGCAACACGGTGGCGATCGCGCGCATCTACACGCAGTACGAGCCGCTGCGGGTCTTCATGACCCTGGCCCTCATCCTCTTCCTCGCCGCGCTCATCCCCTTCACGCGGTTCGTGGTCGCCTACGTCGGCGGCAACGGCGCGGGCCACGTGCAGTCGCTGATCTTCGGCGCGGTGCTGTTCAACGCCGCGGTGGTGCTCGCCGCCCTGGGCATCATCGGCGATCTGCTCTACGGCCAGCGGATGATGTCCCAGCGCATCTTCGAGCGCGTGCGGCGCATCGAGCTGCAGCTGGAGATCCCGCCGTCGCACTACGAGCCCGGCGCGCATCCCACCGGCCAGCCGGCGACCACCGGCGCCCGCGCCGGTCAGAAGACCGAGGATCGAGAGGCCCTGCGCGCATGACGCCGCCGACCGTGACGATCGACCGTGAGGGCACCGTCACCGGCAACACGTACGACAAGTACGGCTCGACGAACCCCGTCGTGCGCCGCCTGATGGCCGGCTTCGAGGCCAGCCTGGACGAGCTGTTCACGCGCGCCGACCCCAAGTCCCTGCTCGACGTGGGCTGCGGCGAGGGCGTGCTGACCCACAAGTGGGCCACGCGGCTGGGAGACCGCCGCGTGGTGGGCATCGACCTCGAGGACCCGCCGATCCAGGCCGAGTGGGCCACGCGCCAGGCCCCGAACCTCGACTACCGGATCATGAAGGCCGAGAACCTGCCCTTCGCCGACGGCGAGTTCGACGTCGCCACCGCGATCGAGGTCCTCGAGCATGTGCCCGACCCGGCGCACACCGTCGCCGAGATGGCGCGCGTGGCCCAGTCGTGGCTGCTGGTGTCCGTGCCCCGCGAGCCGCTGTGGCGGATGCTCAACATGGCCCGCGGCGCGTACCTCAAGGATCTCGGCAACACCCCCGGGCACCTGAACCACTGGTCCAAGCGCAGCTTCGCCGCGCTGCTGGGGCGCCACGGCGACGTCGTCGAGGCGCGCTCGCCGTTCCCGTGGACCATGCTGCTCGTCAGGCTGCGTGGCTAGCACCACCCCCGCGCCCCCGACCGCCGCGGCGGGGGCTGCGAGCTACGGGCGCGGCGCGCGCATCCTCTCGGTCGGCATCGCGTCGACCGGCCTCTTCACGTTCGCGTACTTCGCCGTCGCCAGCCACGTGCTGCCGGGCGCGCAGTACGGGGCGCTGTCGACGCTCTGGGCGGTGCTGTTCGTCGTCATCTCCGTCATCTACCGCCCGGTCGAGCAGCTCCTGTCCCGCACCATCGCCGACCGCATCGCGCGCGGGCTGACCGCCGGGCACCCGCTGCGTGTGCCGCTCTCCATCCAGGCCGCCTTCGCGGCGCTGTTCCTGGCGATCGCACTGGCGCTGCGCCGCCCGATCGAGGACACGTTCGACGGCTCCTCGGCGCTGTACTGGGTGTTCGTCGGGGCGACGCTGGCCTACGCGGCCAGCTACTTCGCCCGCGGCTACCTCGCCGGGCACCAGTGGTTCGGGCTGTACGGCGCCCTCGTGCTGTTCGAGTCGGTCTCGCGCTTCTGCTTCCCGGTGGCGGTCGCCGTCGGGCTGGCGTCGGGCCAGACCGCGGTCGCGCTGGGCATCGTCGCGGCGCCGTGCGCGTCGCTGGTGGTCGTCCCGTGGGCGTTCGCGCGTCACGCGGGGGCTCGCGAGCGGACCGAGGCCGTCGCACCCGCGCGCCAAGGCGCGCTCACGATGCGCGCCGGCGCGGGCTTCGCGGCGTCGGTGGCGGCCATCCAGCTCGCCGAGCAGGCGCTGCTCAACGCCTCGGTCCTCACCGTGCGCGCCTCGGCCGGCAGTGTGCTGGCCGGCGTCGTGTTCAACGCGCTGCTCATCACGCGCGCCCCGCTGCAGCTCTTCCAGGCGGTCCAGACCTCGCTGCTGCCCCACCTCTCCGGTCTCGAGGCGACCGAAGGCCAGGCGGCCTTCGCGCGCGCGATCCGGACGACGATCCTCGTCATCGCGGCGTTCGCCGCCGCCGTCGCCCTGGGACTGGTGCTCGTCGGGCCGTACGTGATGGATCTCGTGTTCGGCAAGGGCTATTCCTACGACCGCTTCGGCCTGGCGGTGATCGCCCTGGGCATGGGGCTGCACCTCACCGCCGGCACCTTCAACCAGGCCGCCCTCGCGCGCGGCCAGGCGCGCGCGGCCGCCGCGGTGTGGCTGGGCAGCGCGACGCTCTTCGTCGTCTGGATGCTCGTGCCGGTCGTCGGCGACGAGCTGCTGCGCGCGGAGGTCGGCTACGCCGGCGCCGCGGCGGTCCTGTGCGCCCTGCTGCGGGCGCTGTATCGCCGCCCGCCCACCGCCGTCGCCACGGCCTACTCGTAGGCCAGCGCGGCGAGCACGTCGAGCTTCGCCGCCCGGCGCGCGGGCAGCGCGGCGGCCGCCACGCCGGCGAGGCCGGCGAGGACGAGCAGGACGGCGAGCGTGCCCCACGGGATCGCGAGCGTGAAGTCCTGGAGCGGCTGCGTGAACAGGATCGCCAGCACCATGCCGAGGACGAGCCCCAGCACACCGCCGATGAGCGCGGTGATCACCGCCTCGACGCGGATCATGCGCTTGACCTGCTTGCGCGACGTGCCGATCGCGCGCATGAGCCCAAGCTCGCGGGTGCGCTCGCTGATCGAGAGCACGAGCGTGTTGACGATGCCCACGAGCGAGACCACGATCGCCAGCGCCAGCAGCGCGTAGATCAGTCCGAGCAGCTGGTTGACCTGGCCGGCCTGGGCGTCCTTGAACTGCTGAGCGGTCTGCACCTTCGTCGCCGGGTAGTCGCGGTGGAGCAGCGCCTTGATGCGGCCCTCGACCTGGGCCACGCCGGCGCCCGGGCGCAGGCCGACGAGCCCGAAGGCGTCCTGCTTCTCGCCGAACGCGCGCTCGAGGTAGGTCGTGTCGAAGCTGAGGTCGGCGAGAAGGCCGCCCTTGTCGTCGAGCTCGCCGACGATCACGACGCTGCGTCCCGCGCCGGTCGGCGTGGTGAGCTGGAGCGTCGCCCCCGGCCGCAGGTGGTGGTCGTCGGCGAACTTCTTGCTGACGACGGCGAACGGCCGGCCCTTGAGGCGGTCGAGCGCCGCCTGGCCGCCGCGGGTCATCTTGACCTTGTAGAGCTGGGCGAAGCCGGCGGCGTCCACCCCGCTGACGGTCACCCTGCCGCTGATGCCGTGCGCCTTGGCCTGCGAGAAGCGCACGGGGCTTACGGCCCGCACGCCATCCACCCGCGAGATGTCGCGCAGCACGTCGGGCGTGAACGGCGAGAAGCCGTTCTCGCTCTGCACCACGAGCGCCGCCGACAGGTTCTGGTCGACCGCCTTGGCGACCGTCTCCCGCGCCCCGGCCGCGAAGATGGAGGCGAAGGTCACGAGCGCGACGCCGATCATCAGCGCGGCGGCGGTGGCCGCGGTGCGGCCCGGCTGGCGGACGCTGTTCTCGCGCGCCAGGCGGCCCGTGATGCCGCCGAAGCGCTCGAACGGCAGCCCGACCGCCGAGGCGATCGGCCGCACGAGCCGCGGGCTGATCAGGGCGACGCCGAGGAACGTCGCCGCCGCGCCGGCGCCGACGAAGCTCAGCGAGGCGCTGGAGCTTCCGCCGGCGAACAGCCCCACGCACATGAGCGCCACCCCGGCGACGAGCAGGAATCCCGCCAGCGCGGTGAGCTTGCGCGACATCCCGCGGATCGTCGGCACGGCGCCCTCGCGCAGCGCCTCGACCGGGGCGACGCGGGTCGCGCGCAGGGCGGGCGACAGGGACGAGGCCAAGGTCACGAGCGTCCCGACGGCGAGCGCGACGATGATCGTGCGCGACGCGATGACGGTGTGGTTGGACGGCAGGTCGACCCCGACCACCTTGAAGAGCGCCCGCAGGCCCGCGGCCGTGAGGATGCCGAGCCCAAGGCCGACGGCCGAGCCGACGACGCCGAGGACGAGGCCCTCGGTGAGCACGGAGCGCATGATCTGCCCGCGCTTGGCGCCCAGGGTGCGCAGGAGCGCGAACTCGCGCATGCGCTGGGTGACGGTGATCGAGAAGGTGTTGAAGATGATGAAGGCGCCGACGAACAGCGAGATGCCGCCGAAGGCGAGCAGCGCCGTCGTGAGGAAGCCCAGGCTGGCCTTGATCTCGCTCGACTGGCTGCGCGCCTGCTGCTCGCCCGTGCGCACGACGGCCTCGCGGCCGAAGGCGCCGCGCAGGCGGTCGGCCAGCTCCGCGGGCGTGGTGCCGGGATCGCCGGCCACCTGGATCTCGTCGAAGCGGCCCGTCTTGCCGAGCACGCGCTGGGCCTCGGGCAGCACGGCATCCACGAACGCCGCACCGCCCAACGACGACACCCCGGCGACCTGCGTCGTCCCGACGACCCGGAGCTTCGCGCGCTTGGCGCCGCCCTGGACGACGATCGTGTCGCCGAGCTTCACCTTCTCGCGCTCGGCGGTTCCCGCGTCCAACGCGGCCTCGCCCGGGGCCTGGGGAAAGCGGCCCGTCTTGATCGAGCTGCCCTGGAAGCGCCGGACCGCCGAGACCGAGCTCACGAGCCCGGGGAAGCCGCCGGCCCCGAAGCGGTGGCCGTGGGCGTCGAAGACCGTCGCCTGGTCGGTCACGGATCCTGCCGCGGCGGCGACGCCGGGCTGGGCGCTCACCTGCGACAGCAGCGAGGCGGGCAGCGTCTGGCGCGTGCCCTGGTCGATCTTGATCGGGCGGCGGGCCGTGAGGGCCACGTCGGTGCCCTTGTTGGTGGCCGCGAAGATCTTGTCGAACGATGCGTTGATCGTGTCCGTGAACACGTACGACCCGGCGATCAGGGTGACGCCCAGCGCGACCGCCAGGGCGGTCAGGCCCAGGCGCAGCTTGCGCGCGAACAGCCCGCGGAGCGCGACCTTGAGCACGGGTTGCTACCCGGCGGCCTTGAGCAGGTCGAGCACGTCGCCGGCCGAGTGCGCCTCGCCGTCGTGCACGACCAGGCCGTCGGCCAGCAGCAGCAGGCGGTCGGCGTAGGACGCGGCCTGTGCGTCGTGGGTGACCATGATCACCGTCTGGCCGAACTCGTCCACCGAGCGGCGCAGGAGCTCGAGCACCTCCGCGGAGGACTTCGAGTCGAGGTTGCCCGTCGGCTCGTCGGCGAAGACCACCGACGGCTGCGCCGCGAGGGCGCGGACGATGGCGACGCGCTGCTGCTGGCCGGCGGAGAGCTCGGAGGGGCGGTGGCTCAGGCGGTCGCCCAGTCCGACGGTCTCGATGAGCCGGCCCACCCACGCCTGGTCCGGCTTGCGCCCGGCGATCGAGAGCGGCAGCAGGATGTTCTCGCGGGCGTCGAGGACGGGCAGCAGGTTGAACGACTGGAAGACGAAGCCGACCTTGTCGCGGCGCAGGTCGGTCAGGCGGGCGTCGTCGAGGGCCGAGAGCTCGATGCCGTCGAGCACGACCGAGCCGGACGTCGGCCGATCCAGGCCGGCGAGGATGTGCATGAGGGTCGACTTGCCCGAGCCCGAGGGACCCATGATCGCGGTGAAGCGCCCGGCCGGGAAGCCGACCGTGACGCCGTCGAGCGCGCGCACCTCGGCCTCGCCCTCGCCGTAGACGCGCGTGACGCCCGTGGCGGAGACGAGCGCCGATCCGGCCGGGCCTGCAACTCGTGCTTCGGGGGTGGAGAAGCTCATGGCGAGTCAGCCTGCCAGACCGGAGCCCCGTGCAAATGCGGCTAGCCGCACTTCTTCCCCTAAGGGGCGACCCTATGGAACCGCCCCGATGTCCCGGCCGTTGGCGATCACCTTCACGTCGATGTTGCCGCGGGTGGCGCTGGAGTACGGGCAGACGTCGTGCGCGGCGGCGGCGAGGCGCACGGCCTGCTCGGGATCGTCCACCTGCGGCAGACTCACGCCCAGCTCCACGGCCAGCTTGAAGCCGCGCTCCTCGGTCGGAAGGAGGCTCACGCGGCTGTCGATCGACACGTCGCCGGTCTCGACCCGTTCGCGGCGCGCCACCACGCCGAGCGCGCTCTCGAAGCACGCGGCGAAGCCCACCGCGAAGAGCTGCTCGGGGTTCGTGCCGCCGCCATCGCCGCCCAGCGCCTTGGGCGTGCGGAGCTGCACGTCCAGCTCGCCGTCATCGGTGCGCCCGTGCCCCGCGATGCGTCCGCCGGTCACCGTCGCCTCCGCCGTGTACAGCACTCGAGCCACTTCGTCCTCCAGTGTCGGGGCGTCCACAGTAGCCGGGCCTGCGCTAGCGTCGGGAGATGGCCAAGCGCGATGCGAGAGTCGTCTGGTCCAGCGGCGACGGCGACCTGCGCCGGGCGAGGGAGCCCGCGGCGGACACGCGGCGCTCGGGCGGCGGGCGCGTGAAGGTGCGCCGCGAGACCTCCGGGCGGCGCGGGAAGGCGGTCACCACCGTGGCGGACCTCCCCTTGGACGATGCCGGGCTGCGCGAGCTCGCGGGGCGGCTGAAGAAGCGGTGCGGCGTCGGCGGCTCGGTGAAGGACGGCGTCATCGAGCTCCAGGGCGACCATCGCGACGACGTCGTGGACGTCCTGCGGGCCTCCGGCTACGACGCCGTGCCGGCGGGCGGCTGACGCGGCTCAGCCCGGGTCAAGGCTCAGAGAACCTTCGACAGGAACGACCGCGTGCGCTCGTGGCGCGGGTTCGCCAGGACGTCGCGCGGGTTGCCGGACTCCACGACGACGCCGCCGTCCATGAACACGAGCGTGTCGCCGGCCTCGCGGGCGAACCCGATCTCGTGCGTGACGACGACCATCGTCATCCCGTCGGCGGCGAGCTGCCGCATCGCGTCGAGGACGTCGCCCACCAGCTCCGGGTCCAGCGCCGAGGTCGGCTCGTCGAACAGCATGAGCTTGGGGTCCATCGCCAGCGCCCGCGCGATGGCCACGCGCTGCTGCTGACCGCCCGACAGCTGCGCGGGGTAGTTGCGCAGCTTGTCCTGCAGCCCGACGCGCGCGAGCAGCTCCTCGGCCCGGGCGATCGCGTCCGCGCGGCGCACGCCCTTGACCCCGACGGGCGCCTCGGTGACGTTCTCGAGCACCGTCATGTGCGGGAACAGGTTGAAGCGCTGGAAGACCATGCCGATCTCCGCGCGCTTGCGGCAGACGTCGCCGTCGCGCAGCTCGTGGAGGGTGTCGCCGGCCTGGCGGTAGCCGACCAGCTCGCCATCCACGTACAGCCGGCCGGCGTCGATCTTCTCGAGGTGGTTGATGCAGCGCAGGAACGTCGACTTGCCCGAGCCCGACGGGCCCAGCAGGCACATCACCTCCCCCGCGCGCACGTCGAGCGAGATGCCCTTGAGCACCTCGAGCCGTCCGAAGCGCTTGTGGACGCCCTCGGCGCGGACCATCGACTCCGTCATCGCCGCTCCTCCGACGCCGCCGGCGGCTCGACCGCCGCATGGCGGATGGCGAGGTTGCGCCGCAGGCGCTGCAGCGGCGTCGGCGGCAGCTCGCGCGCCGTTCCCCGCCCGAAGCGCCGCTCGACGTAGTACTGGCCGATCGACAGGATGGTGGTCAGGACGAGGTACCAGATGCTGACCACGACCAGGAGCGGGATCTGGCGGTAGTTCACGTCGTAGATCAGCTGCGCGGAGTACAGCAGCTCGGGGTACGCGATCACGCTGACGAGCGAGCTCGTCTTGAGCATCGAGATCGTCTCGTTGCCGGTCGGCGGGATGATCACCCGCATCGCCTGCGGCAGCACGATCCGCCGCATCGTCCGCAGCCGCGTCATGCCCAGCGCCTGCGCGGCCTCGGTCTGGCCCTCGTCGACCGAGACGATGCCGGCTCGCACGATCTCCGCCATGTAGGCGCCCTCGTTCAGCCCGAGCCCGAGGATCGCCGCCACGAACGGCGTGATCACCGCGTTCGCGCTGCCGTGCCAGAGCTCGGGGCCTCCGAACGGGATGCCGAACGACAGCCTGGGATACAGCGCCGCGATGAAGCTCCAGAACAGCAGCTGGACCAGGACCGGCGTGCCGCGGAAGAACCAGATGTAGAACGAGCTGGCGCCCTTGACGAGCGGGTTCGGCGACAGGCGCATGACCGCCAGTGCGACGCCGAGCACGATCCCGATGGCCATCGCGATGACCGTTAGCTCGAGCGTGACGCGCAGGCCGTCGAGGATGCGGCTCGAGAACAGGTAGTGGCCGACCGTTCCCCAGCCGAAGCGCGGGTTCGTCGCGACCGAGTTGACGACGATCGCGCCGACGAGCACGACGATCGCCCCGCTGACCCAGCGGCCCGGGTGCCGGACCGGGACGGCCTTGACGTCGTCTGGCCGCCCGGCCGGCGCGCGGGCCTGCTGGGTGTCGGCGGAGCCGCTCACGGCGTGGCCGCTAGGAGGTCGCGCCGTTGATCGTGGGGTTGTTGATCGCGCCCTTCTGGATCCCCCACTTGTCGAGGATCTTCGTGTAGGTGCCGTCCGCCATGAGCTTCTGCAGGGCGTCCAGGACCGGCTTGTCCATGCCGCTGCCCTTCGGGATCGCAATGCCGTACGGCGCGGTCCCGTAGTCCTGGCCGACGAGCTTGAACTGCCCGTTGGCCTGCTTGACCTGGTACGCGGCGACCGGGGAGTCCGCCATCCCGACATCGGCGCGCCCGCTCGAGAGCGCCAGGTTCGCGCCGTTCTGGTCGGGGAACACCAGCACGCTCACGCCGGGCTTGCCGGCGGCCGTGCACTTCTTCCCCTGGGCCGTCGCGTCGTCGGCCTGGGTGGTGCCCTTCTCGACCGCGACCTTGTGCCCGCAGATGTCCGCGAGCCCGTTGATCTTCGGGCCGCCCTGGGCCTTCTCGTAGAACGACGTGCCGGCCGAGAAGTACGTCACGAAGTCGACGGTCTTCTGGCGCTCCTTGGTATCGGTGAAGGACGAGGCGCCGAGGTCGTACTTCTTGGCCGCCAGGCCGGGGATGATGCTGTCGAACGTCTGGTTCTGGACGTTGGCCTTGAGCCCCATGACGCCGGCCAGCGCCTTGGCGAGGTCGGGGTCCATCCCCACGACCGTCTTCCCGTTGGGCCCGATGAACTCGTTGGGCGGGTAGCTCGCGTCGGCGGCGACGCTGAGCGTGCCCGTGGACTTGATGCTCGGCGGCACCTCCGCGGCGATCTTCGCGTCCTTCGTGGAGGCGGGCGCGGCGGCGCTCGTCGAGCTCGTCGAGCTCGACGAGCTCGTGTTGTTGCTCGAGCTGCCGCACGCGGCGAGCACGACGACGAGCGCCGCCGTGACCGCGCAGCCGGCAGCCGGCTTCAGGATCCTGCTGAACATCGGGAGATCTCCTTCAACGTCAGGGGATGGCGAGGATAGTGCCGACGGGCGATCACGGTCTCGCCCGTAACACCGCGCGAACACGGACCGGACCGGCGGTCGTCACGCGCGCGGCCGGCAGATCCTCGGGTGCGACCCCGGCGAGGTGCGGCATGGTGTCCGGATCGAGCGCGATCCGGCGGGCCGACGACGCCCCGAGCGCGCGCTCGCCCGCGCGGACGAGCGTCCCCCAGAGATCGCCGCCGGCCCGGGCGAGCAACGCGCGGCGGGTGCGCCGTTCGCGGCGCGCCTCGCTCTCGAGCTCGCGCGCCTCCGCAAACGGGTCGATCACGAGGTTCTGGTCGGAGCCGATCGCGATCGGCACACCCGCGTCGGCGAGGTCGAGGATCGGCGGGTGGCCATCGCCCAGGTTGCCCTCCGTCGTGGGGCACGAGACCACGGTCGTGCCCGTGCGGGCGAGCACCGCCACGTCGTCCGCGCCGACGTGCACGGCGTGGACGACGGTGCTCCGGGGGCCGAGGAATCCGGTGCGCTCGAGCAGCGCGATCGGGGAGCATCCGTGCTCGGCACGAACCTCCTCGACCTCGCGGACCTGCTCGGCGGCGTGCACGTGGCGGACGAGGCCGTGCCGCTCCGCGTAGGCCGCGATCGCCTCCAGCCACGAGGCCGGGACTGCGCGCGCCGAGTGCGCGGCGACCCCGACGCCCACGCCGACGCGGCCGGCCGCCCAGGTGCGCAGGTCGTCGACCCGCGCGAGGAAGGCCTCCACGTCGGGATCGGCGAAGCGCCGCTGTGCGCCCTGCGCGGGATGGTCGGCGCCGGCCCAGCCGGCGCGATGGTAGGCCGCGGGTAGCAGGACGATGTCGACGCCGGCCTGGACCGCGGCCTCGGCGACGGCCTTGGCCATCGCGTTGGGGTCGTCGTACGGCGCGCCGCCCGGCTGGTGGTGGACGTAGTGGAACTCGCCGACGAGGCCGTAGCCGGCCGCTGCCATCTCCCGGTAGGTCGCCAGGCTCAGCTCGTGGATCCGGTCGGGATCGAGGTCGTCGGCGAGCTCGTACATCGCCTCCCGCCAGCCCCAGAAGTCGTCGCGGCCCGGCGCGGGCCGCTCGGCGCGCCCGCGCAGCGCGCGCTGGAACGCGTGGGAGTGCCCGTCGACCATCGCCGGGAGCTCGATCACGCGATGCCCTCCACCGCGCGGACGAGGGCATCGACACCGGCCGCGGCGTCGTCGAGATCGACGTGCTCCTCGGGCGCGTGCGAGACGCCGCTGCGGTTGCGCACGAGCACCAGCGCCGCGGGCAGCGCCGCCGCCAGGACACCGGAGTCGTGGCCCGCCCAGCAGGTGACCTCGGGGCCGCCAAGCGCGTCGCGCAGTGGCGTCGCGAACGTCACCGCGGGGCTGCGCGACTCCTCCACGGCGTCGACGGCGACGCCGCGCCGGCCGGCCGCCGCGCGTGCCGCGTCCTCGACGCGCTCGACCGCGGTGGCGAGGGCGCCGTCGTCGCGGCCGCGCACGTCGACCCACGCGACGCAGCGGGCCGCGATCGTGGTCGCCGCGTTCGGGGCGACGTCGACCCGGCCGACCGTCGCCCTGACATCGTCGCCGGCGAGCGCCTCCACGCCGGCGACGAGCTCCGCGGCGGCGGCCAGCGCGTCGCGGCGGTCGGCGGGCGCCGTCGTCCCGGCGTGATCGGCGCGGC
>JAOPZW010000461.1 GCA_025963905.1 Solirubrobacterales bacterium
CCACCCGGCGTCCGGTGGCGCAGCCCATGGCAGCGCCATTGGCAAGTCCGCCGGACGGCGATCCAGAGCGGCGAGGCGCGTCAGGGTGGGCGGGTCCGTTTCGAGAATTCGGAATCGACCATCTAGCCGTGCGAGCGCTCATCACCGGTGGTGGCGGCCAGCTCGCCTCCGACCTCGAGGCGCTCCTCGGCGACGACGCCCGCGCCTACACGCACGCCCAGCTCGATATCACCGACCCCGCCGCCCTCGACCGCGCCTTCTCCCGGGTGCGCCCCGAGGTCGTCTTCAACTGCGCCGCGTTCCACAACCTCGACGTCTGCGAGGCCGAACCCGACCGCGCCTGGGAGGTCAACGCCCGCGCGGTGCGCGACCTCGCCGCCCGTGGCGCAAAGCTCGTGCACCTGTCGACGAACTACGTCTTCGACGGCCACCGCGAGGCTCCCTACGGCGAGGACGACCTCCCCGCCCCCCGCTCGATCTACGCCCTGACGAAGCTCGCCGGCGAGCACGCCGCACTCGCCTACGGCCAGGGTGCGCTCGTCGTGCGCGCCGCCGGGCTCTACGGGCTGCACGGCAGCGCGTCGAAGGGCGGCAACTTCGTCCAGCGCATGCTCACCCGGGCGAGCGAAGGACAGCCCATCAAGATGGTCGCCGACCAGCACCTGCAACCAACCTTCACCGCCGACCTCGCGGGCGCGCTCATCGACGCCGTCGATCGCGGCGCCCAGGGGATCGTGCACCTCGCGGCCGAGGGCGCCTGCTCCTGGCACGAATTCACCGTCGCGATCATGGAGCTGTCCGGGCTCGACGTCGACGTCGAGCCCGTGGCGACGACGGTCGCCCCCGGTGGTGTGGACCGCCCGCTCAACGGCGTGCTCGCGCGCGGTCGCACCGACGCCCTCGGGCTGCCCCGCCTGCGCCCCTGGCGCGCGGCTCTGCAGGACTACCTGGCCCGCAGCGAGCACACGCTCGCCGAGGCGGTCCGGGTACGTTCCGGCCGATGACGGAACTGCCCTTCCCGGACCCCCCACTCGCCGACGACACCATCCGGCTGCGCCCCTGGTCGGAGGCGGACGTGGACGCCGCGTTCCGTGCGACGCAGGATGCGCTCATCCCGCGCTTCACGCACGTGCCCGAGCGCCAGACCGAGGAGGACCTGCGCCGCTTCCTGGACGCTCGGGAGCCGGCCCGCAAGGCGGGCGAGGCACTGCCACTCGCGATCGCCGGCGCGCAGACCGACGAGCTCCTCGGCTCGATCTCGCTCCTGCGGTTCGAATGGCCGGAGCGACGCGGCGAGATCGGCTACTGGCTCGCCCCGTGGGCACGAGGTCGCGGGGTTGCCACGCGCGCCGTCCGGCTGCTCTCGCGCTGGGCGCTGGTCGAGCTCGGCCTCGCTCGCCTCGCGCTGCACGCCGACACCGACAACCAGGCATCCCAGCGTGTCGCCGAGCGCTGCGGCTTCACCCGCGAGGGGCTGCTGCGGTCCTTCGAGGAGCGCAAGGGCCGCCGGCACGACGTCGTCGTGTTCTCGCTGGTCCCCGCCGACCTCTCGTAGAGCAGCGCAGACGTCGCCGAAGGCGGGTGTAGCGTGCGCGCACCATGCGCCCCCGCTCCCTCCTCCCCGCCGCGCTCGCCCTCGCCGCGCTCGCCGCCCCCGCCCCTGCCTCTGCCGCGCCGCCGGCGCCGTTCGGCCACGACTGTGCGCCCAAGGACGGCGTGCTGTTCTGCCCCACGACCGACGACGCCGCGCGCGTGCCCGCGTTCGACGGCGTACCGCTCGACGTCGACGTGACGATGCCCGCCACGGGCGACGGGCCGTTCCCCACGATCGCGATGATCCATGGCTTCGGCGGGTCGAAGTCCGACTTCGAGAACGCGACCAGCGACCCCACGTACAACGCCGCCTACTACGCGCGTGCGGGCTACGCGGTCGTCACCGCGACCGCGCGCGGCTTCGGGCGCTCGTGCGGCGTGGCGGACTCGCGGACCGCAGGGTGCGAGCGCGGGTGGATCCACCTCGACGACCAGCGCTACGAGATCCGCGACGTCCAGGACCTGCTCGGCCGGCTCGTCGACGAGGGCATCGCCCAGCCCAACGCCCTCGGCGTGACGGGCATCTCCTACGGCGGAGGCGCGAGCCTCATGCTCGCCACGCTGCGCGACCGCATCCGCAACCCCGACGGCTCGTACTCGCCGTGGCGCAGCCCAGCCGGGCAGCCGCTGTCGATCACCGCCGCGTGGCCGCGCTGGCCGTGGTCGGATCTCGCCGACGCCTTGGCCCCGAACGGGCGCATCCTCGACCCGACGGCGGGCGCCACGGGCTACCGCTCGCCGATCGGCGTGGGCATCGAGAACTGGCTGCAGACGCTGTACGCAGCGGCGCTCAGCGCGGGCTTCGTCGCGCCCAAGGGCGCCGACCCCGGCTCAGACCTCATGACCTGGCAGGAGCTCGTGCTGCGCGGCGAGCCCTACGGCAAGGACGTGGCGGCGATCATGGACGAGCTCCACGCCCACCACTCCTCCCAGGGACTGACGTCCGCTCACCCGTCGCCGCTCCTGATCCAGGCGGGCTGGACCGACGACCTCTTCCCCGTGGGCCAGACGCTGCGCGCCTACAACCGCGTTCGGGCGGCCGACCGCAACGCTCCGATCTCGCTCCAGATCGGCGACTTCGGCCATCAGCGCGGCGCCAACCACCCAGCCGATCGCACGGCGTTCGACAGCGGCGGACTGGCGTTCTTCGACTCGTGGCTCAAGCGCGGCGGAGCGGGAGCGCCCAAGCCCGGGGCGGTCACGGCCTACACGTCGATCTGCCCCAAGACCGCCCCCAGCGGCGGCGGGCCCTACGCCGCCGCGAGCTTCTCCGGGCTCGCGCGCGGGTCGGTGACGATCCGCCACGCCGCACCCCAGCGCGTGACCTCCAGCGGGGGCGACGCGTCGCTGAGCACGCGCCTGGCCCCGCTGCGCATCGACCAGTGCGCGCCGGTGGCCGCGCACGTCGCGCGAAGCACCGCCATCGTCACCACCCGCTCACCCGGGTTCACGCTCTTGGGCATGCCGCGCGTGGTGGCCCGGGTCGCAGTCACGGGCCACAGCGCCCAGCTCGTCGCCCGCCTGTGGGACGTCGACCCCACCCGCGGCTCCCAGCGCCTCATCGACCGCGGCGTCACCCGCGTGCCCGCGAGCGGCACGCTGCGCTTCACGCTCAACGGCAACGGATGGCGCTTCCCCAAGGGCCACCTGGTGAAGGTCGAGCTGCTGGGGCGCGACGGGCCGACCTACCGGCCGTCGTCGACGGCGTTCAGCGTGACGGTGCGCGACCTGCGCGTCACACTGCCGACGCGCGAGCGCCGGGGCTGACGGCGCGCGAACCCGGGTGATGGATCGACGTACCGAATGCGTTGCATCTGCGGCAATGCATTCGTTACAATGGTGCCTCAGTGGCCTGGGACATCTTCTTCACCGCGGTGGCGGAGGAGTGGGTCCTCGGCCTCGATGACGACGCCTACGAGGCGATCATGGCGGCCATCGAACTGCTCGAGGAGAAGGGCCCGGCACTTGGCCGGCCCGCCGTCGACCACATAGAGGGCTCGCGCCACCACAACATGAAGGAGCTCCGCTCGTTCGGCGGCTTTCTCCGTGCGCTCTTCGCGTTCGACCCGGAGCGGCGCGCGATCATCCTGCTTGGCGGCGACAAGACCGATGATTGGAGCGGCTGGTACGAGCGCAACATCCCGATCGCCGACGACCTGTACGACCAGCATCTCCGAGAAGGACTGAGTTGATATGACGACCCGCAGCATCGATGACATCCGCAAGCACCGACCGCTCTCGCCCGAGGGACGCAAGCGTGTGGACGAGATCAAGCGCGCGATGCAACTCGAGATCGCGCTCGCCGAACTGCGCGAGATGCGCGGCGCGACCCAGGCATCGGTCGCCGTCGAGCTGGCGACGTCACGCCCGAACGTCGCTCGGATCGAGAAGGAGCTCGACATCCGGCTCTCGACACTCGAGCGCTACGTCGAAGCGCTGGGTGGCAAGGTCGAGATCCACGCCGTATTCGACGACGAGGACGTAAAGCTCACGACGTAGGGGTGCGCAACCTGCGCGTCACACTGCCGACGCGCGAGCGCCGGGGCTGACGGCCCGGCCCTCGCGGGCCGGCTCGCGAAACGGCGAGCCGGACTGCACGGCGGCGAGCACGATGCCCGCCCACAGCACCGCGGCCAGCGAGACGTGGACCCAGACCATCTCGGTCGGCAGCTTGAGGCGGTACTGCACGATCCCGAGGACGCCCTGGGCGGCGAGCAGCAGGCAGATGCGCGTCAGGCGCGTCTGCAGCTCGCGGTCGGCGCCGCGCCGGCGCGCGAGCGCCCACACGCCGACCGCCAGCAGCCCGAGCGCACCGCCCAGGGCGCCGTGGCGCTCGACGAGCCACGTGAGCGTGCGGGGACCCCTGAAGCTCAGCCGGTGCACGATGTCGCCCGTGCCCGAGCCGCCGGCGTGTGGGCCCGCGGCGGTGGCCGCCGTCCCGACGAAGATCGCGACGCCGCCCAGCACGAACAGCGCCCACGCGCCGCGGGCGGTCACCCGGTCGGCCGCGGGCGGCTCGCCGGCCTCGAAGGCCGGCCGCGCGCGCCACGCCAGCGTCCCGGCGGCGACGATGATGAGCATCGACAGGCCGAAGTGCGCCATGACCCAGCCGGGCGCCAGGCCGTAGAGGACCGTGAGGCCGCCCATCACCGCCTGGCCGATGACGCCGAGTGGCAGCAGCACGCCGAGCACGGCGAGGTCGCGGCGAAACGGGCGGCGGAAGAACGCCAGCAGGCCCGCGGCGACGGCCGCCAGTCCGACGAAGCCCGACAGCAGCCGGTTGCCGAACTCGATCCAGGCGTGGCTGTTGAGCTCGGCGACGAGGCGCCCGTCGCGGTAGCAGTTGGGCCAGTCCGGGCAGCCCAGGCCCGAGCCGGTGACGCGCACGGCCGCGCCCGTGAAGACGATCAGCGTCAGGGCGACGAGCGCGACGGCGGAGACGATGAAGTAGGTCTTCGGGTCGATGCGGAAGCGGGCGCGCATGGGCCCTGAAGGATGCCGGATCGCAGTGCCTGCACGGGTGCCGCCCCATCGACCGCGGCCGCGGCCTCGCGAGCGGGCTCCGGCTCCTCGCGGCGGCGCGGGTTCTCGATGCCCACCAGCGCGAGCAGGCCCCCGGCGATCACCAACGCCGCGCTGGCCAGGATGCCCGTGTGGAAGGCCGTCACCGCGGCGTGGACCTCGGCGGCGCGCAGGCGCGCGGCGTCCGGGACGCCGCGCGGAGGGTTCACGACCGTCAGCGGGCTGCGCTTGGCCTCGGTCACCGCGCGCGCGGCGGCGGGATCCAGGCGCGGAGGGAGGCGGGAGTCCAGCGCGGAGGAGAAGCTCGCGGCGACGACCGCGCCGACCACCGCGATGGCCAGCAGGCCGGCGATCCGAGCGACCGCGTTGTTGACGCCGCTGGCGATGCCCGCGTGGCGCTCGTCCACGGCTCCCAGGACCGTGGCGGTGAGCGGCGCGACGGTCATCGACATCCCGAGGCCGAAGATCACCGAGGCCGGCAGGACCGCCGTGAGAAAGGCGTCGGACGCGTCGACGCGCGCGAACAGCGCCAGGCCGAGCCCCGCGACGATCGGCCCGCCGCCCATGAAGAGGCGCGGCCCGTAGCGCGCGGCCAGGCGCCCCCAGCGCCGGGACAGCGTCACCAGCATGACCGTGATCGGCGTGAGCGCCAGCCCGCCCTCCAGCGCGTTGTAGCCCGCCACCTGCTGCAGGAAGATCGCCACGAAGAACGTCGCGGCGCCCAGCCCGGCGTAGATCGTGAGGGTCGCGGCGTTGCCGGCCGCGAAGTTGCGCGAGCGGAAGAGGCCCAGCGGCAGCATCGGGTCGCGCGCGAA
>JAOPZW010000006.1 GCA_025963905.1 Solirubrobacterales bacterium
AGGGCGCCCGCCTGGTCGCGGAGCACACGAACCTCAAGCGCTGCGCGTCGGTCGGCCACATGTCGGTCGACCGCGCCAAGGCGCTGCGCGAGGCCGGCATCCAGCGCGTGCACCACAACGTCGAGACCGCCGAGTCCTACTACGACGAGGTCTCGAGCACCGTCCGCTACGAAGGGCGCCTGCGCACGATCGACGCGGTCCGCGAGGCGGGCCTGGAGACGTGCGTGGGCGGCATCCTGAACCTCGGCGAGACGCGTGAGCAGCGCGTGGAGATGGCCTTCGAGCTGGCCAAGATCGACCCGACGAGCGTCCCGATCAACCTCCTCAACCCGCGCCCGGGCACGAAGTTCGGCGACCGCGACTTCATGGACCCCTGGGAGGCCGTGAAGTGGATCGCCATCTTCCGCCTGATCCTTCCCGGCGCGCTGTTCCGCCTGTGCGGCGGCCGGGTGGAGAACCTCGGCGACCTGCAGCCGCTCGCCGTCAAGGCGGGGGTCAACGGCGTGATGATGGGCAACTTCCTCACCACGCTCGGCAACACGCCCGAGCAGGACCGCGCGATGTTCTCGGAGCTCGGGCTGAACATCGCCCGCCAGCCCGACAACGGGTCCAACCCGCGCCCGGACAACCGCTCGGGCCGGCTCGAGGGCGAGACGCCCGACGTCGTCGAGGCCTACCTCGACACCCGCGAGGAGGCGGAGAGCGCCGGCATCGAGATCCAGATGTGGGACCCGGCGTCGCAGCTGCGCTACGCCAAGAAGGAGAAGGTCCCGCCGCGTCCCGACGGCGCGCCCAATCGGTGGCCGGGCGAAGCGCCGCCCGAGCCGGTCCCGGCCGCCGGCGCGCGCTAGGGCCACCGGAGACCACGGCCGTCACCAGCAAGTCGAACTCCCAGGGGAGCGAGCCCAGATGAGCGAGATCCACGACCGACTGGACGAGCTCAAGGAGCTCGGCCTCTTCCGCCGGACGCGCATGGTCAGCGGGCCACAGGGCCCCCGGGTCGTCCTCGACGGGAAGCCGGTCCTGCTGCTGTGCTCCAACAACTACCTCGGGCTGGCCGACCATCCCAGGGTGCGCGAGGCCGCCGCCGACGCGGCGATGCGCTGGGGTGTCGGTGCCGGCGCATCGCGCCTGGTCTCCGGGACCATGACGGTCCACCGCCGCCTGGAGGAGCGCCTGGCCGCGTTCAAGGGGACCGAGGCCGCGCTGCTCTTCGGCTCCGGGTACCTGGCGAACGTCGGCGTGGTGAGCGCGCTGGGCGGGGCCGGCCGCGTCGTCTTCTCCGACGAGCTCAACCACGCCTCGATCGTCGATGGCTGCCGCCTGGCCAAGGCCGACACCTTCATCTACCAGCACTGCGACATGGAGCACCTCGCCTGGGGCCTGCGCCACGCCGAAGGGCGCGGCGCGCTCATTGTCACCGACTCGGTGTTCTCGATGGACGGCGATGTCGCACCCCTGGAGGAGATCGTCCAGCTCGCCCGCCGCCACGACGTGCGCGTCGTCGTCGACGAGGCGCACGGCACCGGCTGCCTGGGGCCCGGCGGCCGCGGCGCCGTCCACGAGGCCGGTCTCGAGGGCGAGGTCGACGTCGTCGTGGGCACGCTCGGCAAGGCACTCGGGGCTTACGGCGCCTTCGCGGCGTGCGACCAGGCGATGGCCCAGCTCCTCGTCAACAGCGCGCGTCCGTTCATCTTCTCCACCGCCCCGCCGCCGCCGGCCGTCGCGGGCGCGCTCGCGGCGCTCGAGCTCCTGGAGGAGCAGCCGCACCGTGTGGAGAAGCTCCAGGCGAACGCCGACACGATGCGCGACGAGCTGGCCAAGGAGGGCTTCGAGGTCGCCGGCTCGACGACCCAGATCGTGCCCCTGGTGGTCGGGGACGCGAAGCTGGCGATGCGCATCTGCGAGCTGGCCATCGAGCGCGGCGTCTTCGCCCAGGCCATCCGCCCGCCGACCGTCCCCGAGGGCACGTCGCGGCTGCGCCTGGCGCTCATGGCCTCCCACACCAAGAGCGAGCTGCGCGACGCCGCCCAGGTGCTCGGCCGCTCCGCGCTCCAGGCCGGCTTCCGGCCCGGCACGGGCGTGCCCGTCGCCGCCGCGCGGGACGCTGCTGCGCGGGAGAGCGCCGCCGCGCGCCCGGCCGACTCGCCCGCCGGGCCGTTCGACTTCGAGGCGGACGCCGCGCGCGTGGCGCGGGCCGCATAAGCCTGAGCCTGCTCCGCCGGCGCGTGCGCGGCTGCTTCGTCACCGGCACCGACACCGGCGTCGGCAAGACGGTCCTGGCCGCCGCGATCGCCGCGGCGCTGCGCGCGGCGGGCGAGCCGGTCGCGGTCTTCAAGCCCGTCGTCACCGGCACGGACGAGCCCGAGCCGGGGCGGCCGCTGGATCACGAGCTCCTCGGGGCGGCCGCGGGTGTCGACCCCGCGACGGTGGCGCCGCGGCGCTTCGGGCCGCCGGTGTCACCGCATCTCGCGGCGGAGGTCGCGGGCGCGCCGATCGAGCCCGCCGAGCTCGTGGCAGCGGCGCGCGCGGCCGCCGCCGGGGGGCGCATCCTGGTGGCCGAGGGCGTCGGCGGGCTGCTCGTCCCGCTCACCCCGGGCTACACCGTGCGCGACCTGGCCGTCGAGCTCGGGCTCGCGGTCGTCATCGCCGCGCGCCCGGGCCTGGGCACGATCAGCCACTCGCTGCTCACCGTCGAGGCGGCGCGCGCGGCCGGTCTCGACGTGCGGGCGGTGGTGCTCACCCCCTGGCCGGCGCAACCCTCGGCGATGGAGTCCTCCAACCGCGCGACCATCGCCGCGCTGGGACGGGTCGAGGTCGCGACGCTGCCCCGCGTCGGCACCGAGCCGGAGGAGCTCGCGCGGGCGGGCGCGGCGCTCCCCTACGCCGGCTGGCTGACCGGCGCCTGAGCCGGCGCGGCGACGGTCACCCGCGCCCCACGCG
>JAOPZW010000029.1 GCA_025963905.1 Solirubrobacterales bacterium
CGCGCCCTTGGGGTTCTTGGAGTACGCCGAGACCACCAGGTTGTGACCGCCGAGGATGCCGGCCTTGCCGCCGCCCTCGAAGGTCGGGAACGGCGCGACCTTGAACTTGCCCTTGGTCTTGCTGCCCGGCTGGTTGCCCAGCGCATACGCGTAAGGCCAGTTGCGCATGAACACGGGCTGGCCCGACTCGAACGCGCGCCGCGACTGCTCCTCCATGTACGTCGTCACGGCCTTGGGCGCGACGCCGGTCTTGACGCCATCGACCATGAGCTGCAGCGCCTTGAGGTTCGCCGGCGAGTTGATCGCGGACTTCTTGCCGTCGGGGCTGAGCACCTGGCCGCCCGCCGCGAACGCGAGCTCCAGGTAGTCGACCGTCAGGCCCTCATACGAGGCGCCCTGATAGACGAGGCCGCCCTTGGACTTCGCGGCGCTGTAGAGCGCCTGCCAGGTCTTCGGAACGCTCTTGACCTTGTCGGAGCGGTAGTAGATGAAGGCCGAGTCGGTCGCCTGCGGGACGCCGAAGTACTTGCCGCCGTACTTGATCGTCTCGAGCGTCGACGGGACGAACTCGCTCTGGCGCGGCTGGATGTACTGCGACATGTCCATCAGCCACTTCTGCGAGGCGAACTCCGCCGTCCAGATGACGTCGGAGAAGAAGATGTCGCACTCGGGCGACTTCGCCTGCTCGCGCTGGATGAACTGGTTGCGCTGCTCGTCGGCCGCCTCCGGGAACTCCAGGAGCTTCGCCTTGAGGCCCTGCGAGGCGTACTTCGCGTTGAACTGCGCGACGGACTGCTTCTGGGCGCCCGAGGTGTCCTTGCCCGTGCAGTAGGTGACGGTGCCCGTGGCGCCCTTGGACGCCGCGAGGGTGGGCGCCGCCTTCACCCCGTTCACCACCGGCGTGCCGCTCGCGGTGCCGCCGCCGCCGCTTTTGGTCTTGTTGCTGCTGCCGCCGCACGCCGCGACGAACAGCACCGATGCCGCCAGCACCGCTGGGACCATGCTCCTGCGAGCAGTCATCTGGGTCCTCCTCCTCCTGTACCCGGATCCCGCGGCACCCGGGGGTGCACGGGGCAGAACGCTGCCCCGTGAACTACCCCGGCCAGAGGCGGTTGAATCGGATCGAGGAGGATGGCCCGCGCGGCGGGCGCGAAGGCGCCGCTACGTCGCGATGGCGCCCGTGCCGATCGGGCACGAGACGCCGGTGCCACCCAGGCCGCAGTAGCCGTTGGGCACCTTGTGCAGGTACTGCTGGTGGTAGTCCTCGGCGTAGTAGAAGGGGCCGGCCGGGGCGATCTCCGTCGTGATCTCGCCCTTGCCGCGCTCGCTCAGCGCGGCCTGGTAGCGCTCCCGCGACGCGGCGGCGGCGCCGGCCTGCTCGTCGCCGTCGGTGTAGACGGCCGAGCGGTACTGGGTGCCGATGTCGTTGCCCTGGCGCATGCCCTGGGTCGGATCATGCCCCTCCCAGAAGACCTTGAGCAGCTCCTCGTAGGACACCCGGCGCGGGTCGTAGACGACGAGCACGGCCTCGGTGTGGCCCGTGCGGCCGCTGCAGGTCTCCTCGTAGGTCGGGTTGGGCGTCATGCCGCCGGCATAGCCGACGGCGGTCGAGACGACGCCGGGGGTCTGCCAGAAGAGCCGCTCGGCGCCCCAGAAGCAGCCCATGCCGAACACCGCGGTGCGGGTGCCATCGGGGAAGGGCGGCTGGATGCGCTCGCCGGTCACGGCGTGGCGCTCGGGGATGCCCGGCAGCGACTGCTCGCGCCCGGGCAGCGCCCGGTCGGCGTCGATCAGCTCTGCAGGCTTGCGGGTGAAGAACATGGTGTCACAGTACCGCCGCCCACCCGGACCGTTACGAACGCATCTAGATGGTTGATTCCGAATCATTCGTGGTCGGGGTGGCGTGGATCGTCGTTCTGGGCGGCGTCCGGTGGCGCAGCCCATGGCAGCGCCATCGGCAAGTCCACCGGACGGCGATCCAGAGCGGCGAGGCGCGTCAGGGTGGGCGGGTCCGTTTCGAGAATTCGGAATCGGCCATCTAGGCCCAGATGTTGATCCCCGCCTCGACGGCGTGACGGTCGATCTCGGCCAGCTCCTCCTCGGAGAAGTCGAGGTTCTCGAGCGCTGCGATGTTGTCCTCGAGCTGCTTGACGCTGCTGGCGCCGACGAGCGCCGACGTCACCCGGGGATCGCGCAGCGTCCACGCGATCGCCAGCTGGGCGAGGCTCTGCCCGCGGCGCTCGGCGATCTCGTTCAGCGCCCGGACGTGGGCGAGGTTGTCCCGCGACAGCAGGTCGGGTGAGAGCGACTTGTCCTGCGCCGCGCGCGAGCCCTCGGGGATCCCGTGGAGGTACTTGTCCGTGAGCATGCCCTGCGCCAGCGGCGAGAACGCGATGCAGCCCACGCCCTCGCGCCCGAGCACGTCGAGGAGGTCCTCCTCGATCCAGCGGTTGAGCATCGAGTACGACGGCTGGTGGATGAGCAGCGGCGTGCCCAGGCGGCGCAGGATCTGGATCGCCTCCTCGGTGCGCGCGCCGGAGTACGACGAGATGCCGGCGTAGAGCGCCTTGCCCTGGCGCACCGCGGTGTCGACCGCCCCCAGCGTCTCCTCCAGCGGGGTCTCGGGGTCCAGCCGATGCGAGTAGAAGATGTCGACGTAGTCCAGCCCCATCCGGCCGAGGCTCTGGTCGAGGCTCGCCAGGAGGTACTTGCGCGAGCCCCATTCCCCGTAGGGCCCAGGCCACATGTCGTAGCCCGCCTTCGTCGAGATGACGAGCTCGTCGCGGTAGGGGCCCAGGTCCTCGGCGAGCAACCGGCCGAAGTTGATCTCCGCGGAGCCGTACGGAGGCCCGTAGTTGTTCGCCAGGTCGAAGTGCGTGATGCCGAGGTCGAAGGCGCGGCGCAGGATCTCGCGCTGGGTGTCGATCGGCCGGTCGTCGCCGAAGTTGTGCCACAGGCCGAGCGAGATGGCGGGCAGCTTGAGGCCGCTGCGCCCGCAGCGGCGGTAGGTCATCGCGTCGTAGCGATCGGGAGCGGCGACGTAGGTCATGGCCGCCGCGACGATACCGGCCCGCGAGCGCCGATAGCCGCGAAGCATCGGGACACGCGCGGTATCAGCGCGCCTGCTCGAGGGGCGCGAGGGCACGCACGGCGCGCTCGAGCCAGGGCGTCGCGCGCAGCCCGGCGAAGATCTCGCGGGCCTCGCCCGCGAGGACCAGGGCCTCGCCGGCGCGGTCGTCGCCGGCGAGCAGCTCGGCATGCTCGACGAGCACCTGGGCGAGCAGGAACGGCGTCTCCACATCGCGCAGGAGACCCTCGGCCGTCTGCAGGAGGCCGGCCGCGCGCTCGACGTCGCCGCGTCGCACGGCGAGCGCCGACGACAGCCGCGCGGCCTCGGCGCGCAGGACCGGCGACGACGCCGCGGGCGGAGCGGCGTCGACGAGCGCCACGAGCTCGGCGAACGCGTCCTCGTCGCCGGCGGCGAGCGCGGCGTCGGTCGCGATCACGTACGCCTCCCGCCGGGCCGAGAGGTGGCCGTGCTCCGCGATCGCCTTGCCCTGCTCGAGGGCGGCGCGATGCCGCCCGCCGGCGTGGTCGGCGACCGCGACCAGCAGCCTTGCGCTCTGCTGCGTCTGGGCGTCGACGCTGTCGACGTGCGGCAGGCCGAGCTCGAGCGTCCGGCCCAGGCCCTCGGCATCGCCCCGCGCGGCCTGGATCATGGCCTGATACAGGAGGACGTCGACGGACTCGGGAGTCAGCTCCGCGGACGCCAGCACCCGCTCGGCGCTCGCCGTCGCCTTGTCCCACTGCCCGAGCAGCGTGACGAAGGGGATCCGCGAGTTCTCCGCCCGGCCGATCCACATCCGGTCTCCGCGTGAGCGTGCGAGCGCGGCGCACCGGTCCAGGTATTCGAGCGCCTCGCTGAAGCGGTCGGAGATCATGGCCGCCCAGCCGAGGTTGTTGTAGCTGCGCAAGGCGACCGTCGTCAGATCGTGGCGCAGGCCGAGCTCCAGCGCGCGATCGAGCAGCGCGCGCCCCTCCTGGTGGCGCTGGCGGGCCATCAGGGTCATCGCGCGGGTGCTGAGCGCGTCGGCGATGGTCTCCCAGTCCTGCAGCGGCTCGGCGAGGACGAGCGCGGCCTCAGAGACCTCCATCGCGCGGCCCATGTCCGCCGTCGCCGAGTACAGGCGCGCGAGCTGCGACATCGCCGCGGCGCGCTCGGGGTCGCGATCGGCGAGCCCGGTGACGGCCCGCTCGGCGACCGCGATCGCCTCGTCGAGCCGGTCGCCCGTCATCAGCACGTCGGCGATGACGACCATCGCCCGGGCCGTCGCGTCGGGGCGGCCCTGCGCCTCGTAGAGCTCCATCGCGGCGTCCAGGCGCCGGCGCGCCCCGGCCGAATCGGCCTCGAGCCACGCCGCCCGGCCGGCGAGCTCGAGGAGCTCGGCCCGGGTGGCGTCGTCCACGGCGAGCGTCGCGGCGCGATCGAAGGCGCGCTGGGCCTCGGGGCCGAGGGCGAGCGACAAGGCCCGGCGGCCCGCCTGCGCGAGCGTCTCGCACGCGAGCTCGCGGATGCGCCCGGCGTCCGCGGCGTCGGGATCGGCGTCGGCGGCGTCGAGGAAGTGCGCGGCCAGCAGCTCGGCGATGTCCCCGGCGTCCTCGCCCCACGCCTCCTGCAGGTGCCGCGCCGCGGCCAGGTGGCGGGCCTTGCGATCCCGCCGTGACAGCGTGCCGTAGGCGATCGTGCGCAGCAGCGCCTGGAGGAAGCCGTACTGCCCGCGCTCGGGTGACTTGGGGTCGTGGTCGCGCGAGACCACCTGCTTGGCCACGAGGCCGTCGAGGATCCGCTCGGTGTCCGCGACCGTGCGCGCGCCGAGCGCGGCGACCCCGGAGGCCGTGAACGACTGCCCGATCACCGCCGCGTCCTGGAGCACGGCGCGCTCGCCCGCCGACAGGCTGTCCAGGCGCGAGGCGACCAGCGCGTGGAGCGTCTCGGGAACCTCGAGATCGCCGATCGCGCCCGTGACGAGGTAGCGCGCGCCGTCCTGGGTCACGAGGCCGCGGTCGAGCAGCATCCGCACCGTCTCGATCGCGTACAGCGGGATGCCCTCGGCCCGCTCGAGGATCCGGGCCGCCGCGTCGTCGGGCAGCCCCGGCACGAGGCCGGAGAGCAGGTCGCGCATCGGGCCGTCGGGCAACGGCCCCAGGGTCACCGCGGGCGCACGGGCGGGCCACGACTCGGTCAGCTCGGTGCGCGCCAGCGCGAGGACGAAGATCGGGTAGTCCGCGGACCACTCCAGCAGGTAGTCGAGAAAGTCGAGCAGGCCCGAGTCGGCCCAGTGGAGGTCCTCGAACACCAGCACGACCGGGCTGTCGGCGGCCATGCGCTCCAGGAACAGGCGCCAGCCCGAGAACAGGTCGGCGCGGTCGGGCGACGTGCGCTCCTCCAGGCCGAGGAGATGCGCCAGGCGCGGCTCGACGAGCCGCCTGTCGCGGTCGTCGGCGACGAAGCGCTCCACCGCGGCGCGCAGCTTCGGGCGGGCCTGCGCGGCGTCCTCCTCCTCGTGGATACCGGCGCGGCCGCGCACCATCTCGGCAAGCGCCCAGTAGGCGATGCCCTCCCCGTAGGAGAGGCAGCGCCCGCGGTGCCAGAGGACCTCCTCGGCGATGCCGTCGCTGTGCTTCTCGAACTCCCAGCCCAGCCGCGACTTCCCCGTCCCGGCGTCCCCGAGGACGAGCACGAGCTCTGCGCGCCGGGCGCGCCGGCTGCCCTCCGCGGCCTCGATGACGAGATCCAGGGCGTCGTCGCGCCCGACGAACGGCGCCTCCAGGCCCGCCGCGCGGCCCTGCCCGCCGACGCCCGCGACGACGCGCAGCGCCGTCCACGCCCGGATCGGCTGGTCCCGGCCCTTGACGTGCAGGGTCCCCGCGTCCTCGTAAGCGATCGCCGCCTCGGTCGCGCGCCGCGTCACGTCGTCGACGAGCACCGTGCCGGGCTCGGCGATCGACTGCAGGCGCGAGGCCGTGTTGACCGTGTCGCCCAGCACCATCCCCTCGCCGCCCGCGCCCAGCTCGACCGCGGCCGGTCCGGTGAGCACGCCCGCGCGGACGCGCAGCGCGGGGATCCCGACCTCCGCGCCGAGCGCGGTCACCGCCTGCGTGAGCGCGAGCGCCGCGCGGACCGCGCGCTCGGCGTCGTCCTCCCGGGCCACCGGGCTTCCCCACACCGCCATCACCGCGTCGCCGATGAACTTCTCCACCGTCCCGCCGTGACGTTCGATGAGGGTGCGGCAGCGATCGAAGTAGCGCGACAGCAGATCGCGGACCTGCTCGGGATCGCGGTGCTCGGACATCGTCGTGAAGCCGACGAGGTCGGCGAACAGGATCGAGACCAGGCGTCGCTCGGACACCGCCGGCCCCGTCGCGGC
>JAOPZW010000032.1 GCA_025963905.1 Solirubrobacterales bacterium
TGCGCGGGTTGTTGACCCGGGCGATGATCCGGTCGCAGAGGTACTTCTCCTTGGCGATCTGGCAGATGAGGAGGTTGTCCTCGTCGTCGCCGGTGACGGCGATCACCAGGTCGGCGCGCTGGATGCCGGCGCGCTCGAGCACCCACAGCTCGGTGGCGTCGCCGTAGTGGATGGCGTGCTCGAGCTCCTGCTCGACGGTGAGGTAGCGGGAGCGCTTGCCCTCGATGACCGTCACCTCGTGGCCCTTGAACATGAGCTCCCGCGCGAGGTTCCAGCCGACCTTGCCCGCGCCGGCGATGATCACGTACATCCGGCGCTAGACCCCCTGCAGCTCTTGCTCGAACATCTCGATCGCGAACCGCGTCGGGCAGATCGTCTGCATGCCCTGGGTGGCGTACCACTCCGCGCGGGCGGGATCCATGACGCGGGCGATGACCTTCGGGACCTCGAACTGCCGGGCGGCGATCTGCGCGACCGTCAGGTTCGTGTTGTCGCCGTCGGTGGAGGCGATGAAGACGTCGGCGTCCTCGATGCCCGCCTCGCGCAGCGCGTCGATCTCGAGGGCGTGACCGACGGTGAAGCGACCGCCGGCGTCCTCCCAGGTGGTGTCCATGCCGGCGTCCAGGCGCTCGTGGGACAGCGGGTCGTCGTCGAGGATCGAGACGTCGTGGCCCGCCGCGAGCATGGACCGCGCGACCGACGACCCGACGCGCCCGGCACCGACGATGAGGATGAACGACATCGGGTGGAACCCTAGTACAGGCGCGTGGTCAGACGGCCGACGGGAGCTTCTCGCCGGGCTCCAGCGAGGGCATCTGCTCGGCCGGCGGAGCGGTCAGGATGACCTGGCAGGGGGCCTTGGCGACGACGTACTTCGTGACATCGCCGACGAAGTTGTCGCGCGGCCCGCCACGACCGCCCAGGAGTGCTCCGCCGCGCACCTTCGAGGGCTCCTCCGCGGCGAGCACGATCGCCTGCACGCCGCGCCGGCGCGCCTCGTCCACGATCGCCGCGCCGGCCCGCCGCGCGCGGACGGTGGCGGTGGCGACGTGCACGCCCTCGTACTCCTCGCCCACGGCCTTGGCCCGCGCCAGCGCCGCACGGGCGCGCTTGAGCTGCTCCTCGGGCAGCGCCGCGTCGATCGGCAGCGACATCGGCACGACGAAGATCCACACGGCCTCGATGGTCGCGCCCCCGTCGGCCTCGACGGCGTCGTCATCCTCCTCGGCGGCCAGACGGCCGGCGGTCTGCATGATGTCGTCGTCCAGCGGCGAGCCGAACAGCGGCACCAGGATCGAGCCGTACTCCGCCGCGCGCCGCCTGCGATCGGGCGTGCGCAGCGCCGCCTCGGGGACGACGACCCGGCGCAGGAGCGGCTTCCCGTCGGCCTTGCGGTAGATCACGTAGAGCGCCAGCCCGCCCACCATCCAGCCGAAGCCGGCGTACCGCGCGCCACTGTGCGTGATCACGACGCTCACCCACACCAGCGCGCTCACCAGGGCGCCCAGCGCGGCGGGGACCGGCAGCTCGCCGCCGCGGACGCGGACGGAGAAGGGCATCTTGTACGGCCGCTTGCGGTCGGGCTCCTTGTAGCGCAGGACCACGATCGACAGGTGGGCGATCGTGAGCCCCAGCAGCGACCCGAAGGCGAAGATCCCGACCAGGAAGTCCAGGTCCTCGGGCAGCACGAGCGCCGCCGCCAGCAGGCTGGCGAGGATGATGAGGACGTATGGCGTGGAGCGCGTGCGGTGCAGGCGCCCGACTACGCTGGGGATCTGGCGGTTGGTCGCCAGCGAGTAGGCCAGCCGGGAGAGCCCCATCATCGCCGAGTTGGCGGCGGCGACGAGCGTGACCGTCGCCAGCGCCCCGATCACGTACTTGAGCGTGTCGGCCAGCCAGTGCTGCGGGAAGCTCTCGGCGATGCCGATCATCGGCGCCTCGAGGTAGTTGCGCGAGAGCGAGGTACTGCCGCCCACCACGGGCAGCGCGGTCACCGCGACCACGCCGATCCCGACGTAGATGAGCAGGACGCTCACCCCCGCCGAGGTGATCAGGCGCTGCAGGTCGCGCCGGCGGACCATCACCTCGCCCGACAGGCCCGAGGCCGACTCCAGGCCGGTGAAGATCACCGTCGCCACGCCGAGGGCGAACAGCACGTCCTTCCAGTGCGGGCTGGTCCCCAGGTGGACCGGGTCGACGAGCAGGTCGGCGTGGAAGAAGACGGCCAGGCCGATCACCACCACCAGCGCCTGCAGCGCCAGGTCGGCGACCACCAGGGCGGCGATGCGCCGGCCGCGCGCCGGCGAGAAGCCGCGGATGTTGCGCACCGCGACGTAGGCGATGATCGCCAGCCCCAGGACGACCTCGGTCGGCCCGGACCCGAGCGGCTTGTAGAACGCCGCCGCCAGGTAGTTCGTCGCCGAGAGCGAGGTGACGGCGATCAGGATGATGTAGTCCAGCAGGATCGCCCAGCCCGCGACGAAGCTCACGAGCTCGTTGAAGGCGTGGCGGGCGAAGACCGTCGAGCCGGCGCGCTCCTGGTGCAGCGATGCCCCCTCGACGTACGTCATCGCCGCCAGCAGGAAGAACAGGGCGGCCGCCAGGAACACGAACGGCGTCAGCGCCAGCGCGTGGTCGGCGACGACCCCCAGGGCGAAGTAGATGGAGCTGGCGACCGACGTGTAGACGATCGCGAACAGCGTCGGCGAGCCCAGGCTCCTGCGCACCGGCTAGCTCCTGTAGCGCTCGACCAGCAGGCGCCCGGCCCCGGCCGCGAAGAACATCACGCCGAGCAGGATGCCCACGGCCAGCGGGCCGCCACCGCGGGCGATCGTCGAGACGAGGATCGCCACGCCGATGACGATCATCGCCACCGACATGACCCGGGTGGCGCCGCGGTGCACGTCGCGGGGGGCGCTCATGAGCCGGATGCTACGCCCCGGCCCGCGCCGGGAACCGCCGGCTCGGGGGGACGGCCGTCGGGCGAGCGGATCTCGGGATCGGCGAGCAGCACCACCCGGCACGGCCGCTCGGCCAGCACGGTCTCGACGGTCTTGCCGAAGATCGAACCGCCGCTGCGGGCGGGCAGCGGCAGCACGATCGCCTGCGCATGCATCTCCTTGGCCTCCCCGATGATGAGGCGCCCGGCCTGGCCGGCGCGGACCTTCTGGACGTGGCCCGTGACGCGCCGGCCGCCCTGCAGCTTGGCCTGCTCGATGATCGTCTGGGCGGCGAGCTCCTGCTCGGGCAGCTCGGCGTTGATCGGCGAGGACTGGGGCACGGTGATCGTCACCAGCACGTGGATCCCCCGCCGCCGCCGGGCGGCCACCTTGGCCGCGGTCGCCACGGCGCCCGGCGAGTATCTGCGGTTGTCCAGCGCGATGAGCACCGACTCGTACTCCGCCTCGTGGTCGACGACCGGCTTGGGGACCACGACCTTCGTGGTCGTCGTGAGGTCCAGCCCGTGGCGGTGGCGGTAGATGGCATAGAGCAGGCACCCGAGGGCGAGCCAGGCGGCGCCGGCGAGCGCGACGGCGAGGTGCAACGCCGTGACCACGGCGAAGGACAGGCCCGTCCCCAGTCCGCCGGCCACGGCGAACAGCGGCAGCTCGCGCCCCGCGATCCGCACGTTTCCGGGCCCCCGGTAGGGGCGTTCGGCGTCGGGCGCCTTGACGCGCAGGCGGATGACCGCCACGTGGGCGATCGTGAACGACAGCATCGCCCCGAAGGCGTAGATGTTGCCCAGGAACTTCGCCTGGCCCGGGATCATCAGCACGCAGGCGATGACACCGAAGACGACGATCCCGAGCCAAGGGGTGCCGTACTTCGGATGCAGCCGGCGCAGGCCGTCGGGCACCTGCCGGTGCAGGCCCATCGAGTACACGAGCCGCGACACGCCGATGATCCCGGCGTTCGTGGCGATGAAGAGGATCGTGGCCGCCAGGAGGCCGACGTAGATCTCGGCGGCGCCCTGGAAGACCCCGAGGTGGATCTGCTTGACCACGCCGAGGATGGGGTCGCCGGCGTAGCCGCCCTGGTCCTCGGGCAGCCCGAGCTTCGTGACGTAGTGGCCGTCGGGCGTCCGGAAGACGGGCAGCGCCGACAGCGCGACGGCGGGCAGGCAGGCGTAGATCGCGAAGACCGCGATGACGACCCGCTTGATCGCCTCGGGGATCGTCTTCTTCTCGTCGCGGGCCTCCTCGGCCATGTTCGAGATCGTCTCGATCCCGGTGTAGGCGATCATCCCGACGGGGATCGCCAGGAAGAAGTCCTTCCACGTCGGGGCGACGCCCAGGTGGACGTTGTGGATCAGCGTGTCGGGCGAGAACACGAGGATCCCGCCCACGATGACCAGCAGCAGCTGCGTGAGGAAGTCCGTGACCGCGAGCAGGATGTTGACCCCGGCCGACTCCTTGGCGCCCGCGATGTTGATCGCCGACAGCACGAGCACGACGCCGATCCCGAAGATGATGTCGGCGGGCGAGGTGCGCAGCGGCTCCCAGAACAGGCCGCCGATGTAGTGCGGCACGAAGAACGCCGAGATGGCGATCGTCGCGGTGTAGTTGAGCATCTGCGCCCACGCCGCGAAGAACGAC
>JAOPZW010000040.1 GCA_025963905.1 Solirubrobacterales bacterium
TCAACGTCTCGCCCGGCTATCAGAAGCTGTGCGGCCAGCAGTCGCTGGACTACGTGCGCTACCGCCACACCGACAACGACTTCGTCCGCGCCGCGCGCCAGCAGGACTTCCTGCGCCAGGCCAAGGATCAGATCGGCCTGGGGCGGATCTTCAGCGATCGCGCGGAGCTCCTGAGGATCTTCGGGCGCTACACGCAGACCGACATCGCGCAGGACAACTCGAAGGCGATCCTGCGCCTGCTCAAGCTCGCCTTCGACTCCTCGCGCAATCCGATCCGCGAGGTGCACTTCCGCGGCGACGCCGGCCCGACGTACGTCACGATCACGCCCCAGAACCTCCAGCTCAGCAAGGACCAGTTCCTCAACGTGCAGGCGTCCAACGGCCCGCGCAAGACCGGCCAGGCCCCGAAGAAGCCCGCCAAGGGCAAGAGCAAGGGGAAGTCGTCGGCGAAGGCGAGCCTCAGCCTCCCGCCGGGCATGATCGACGCCCGCATCGCCGGCGAGGACCTCGTGGCCAAGGCGTCGGTGCACCTGGGCTTCCCGCTGTACTACGCGCGAGCCGTGCTGGCGGTGGGCAGCTATCCGACGTCGACGCCGATCGCGCCGAACCCGCGCGTCTACGACATCTACGACCGTGCTCACCATCGCTACCGCGCGTACCGCATCGTCGGCTACGCCGGTCAGGACGGCCAGTACTACGGGATCCAGGGGACGACCTGGAAGTCGCCGCCGATCCTGGACGACCCCACCGACAAGATCAGCATGCGCGGGCGCAGCTACGAGGAGTTCTACGACGGCAGCCGCCTGCGCCTGATCGCCTGGCGCACCCCCAACGCCGTCTACTGGATCTCCAACTCGCTGTCGGAGCTGCTGAGCAACGACCAGATGCGGGGCCTGGCGCGCTCCCTCACCCGCGTCGGCGAGAAGTAGGCACAGAAGACGTCTTATCGTTTGACCTGGCTGAGGGCGAACATGCGAGGCTGTACACGTCCGTTCGACCGCAGCCAGGTCCGAAACCCTCCGACACCGTGCGCGCTTTAGGAAACATGTCCGCATCGCATCGAGCTCTGCTCACGGGCGGCACTGCTGTGGCCACCCTCTGGCTCGCCGGGACGGGCCTCGCCCAGCAAAAAGTGGCCCCGTCGTTCACCATTCGTCGAGTGCTCGTGAAGTCAGCCGGAGGCGCGTTCGTGAGCTACGAGCTCGATCGCCGCGCCGTCCGCGCGCGCGTGTCGATCGCCGGGCACATCGCGCGCATCAGTCACGTGGGCGGCGCGAAGGACTTCCTCTACGACGCATTCGTCAAGGACGCGTCCTTGCACTCGGGCAAGATCTACGCCGTCAACATCACCGTCGTGTCGGTAACCGGCGGGACCGCGACGCGCAGCGAGAAGCTGCTGCTGCATCGCACGTTCCCGCACGGCTGAGCGCTCAGCGGCGGTATAGCGGTGCTGGCATGGCTCGCCGCGCCTTCGCGTGTCCGGGCCGAAGCGCCAAGCGCCTCGGGCCCCGAGCTCGCACGTTCAAACGGGGTACAGGCGGGTTGGCGCGCACCTAAAGCCGGGGTCGTCGAGATCACGCCGAACCACCCCCAGCGGCCCCTCGATCTGCTGCTCGCCGTGCCAGTTCTCATAGGCAACGCACTGGCTAAATCCGTCGGGGCAGCCCACGACGCCCCAAAGCCAGGGTCGGCCGATCGAAGCGAACTCGGCGAACTTCGGCACTCCGCCGACGTCAAACGCCGAAGAAGGTACACGCACGAGCGACCCGTGCGCCAGATCCACCAGCACCGTCTCGCCTGGACGGCTGCACGCCAGCAGAAAGCCGCGGGTCATCGCGACCGGACCCGACGTGACGGTGCACCCGTCCGGCAGTCGCACGCTGCGACGCGACACCCCCTTGGCGGTGTCCACGATCATCACGGGCCGGGAGGAGTCTCGCTCTCCTGGGAGACGGTGGACGTACACCATGTAGGGCGCCGCGTCAGACCCGAACGACCGCGCGCCCTCGGTCAACAATCGCAACTTCGCAGACGGACTCGCTGCCCACGCCGGCGCCGCATCCAAACCCAAGCCGAGCACCAGCGCTGTTGTGGGACTGCCTGCTCATCGCAGTTCGCCGTAGATGACGTACTTGCCGTCGGGCGTGGGCTCGGACACGATGAGGCGTCGGCCCGCCAGGGCGATGACGGGCCGCGATCGTGTTGGCCAGGGGATCGATCGCACCGTTCCGTGTCGCAGGTCGCGGACCCGCACGGAGGCGCCGTGCAGATACGCGACCCGGTCGACGCCCAGCACGGCACTGGCGTTGCGTCCAAAGCGTTGGCGCTCCGGATGGCCACAGCGCTGCAGCCACTGTGCCTCGGACGCGGATTGCAAGACCCACGGGCCGATCTTGCTGACGACGGCGTAGCGGGTGCGGTCGCTCGCTCCCCCGCCGTAGCGGGCGCGGGTGATGGGTGCGCAGAGGCGCCGGCGAAGGGTCGCCGAGTCCAGATCGGCGTACGAGCGCACCCCGAGCGGGTCGTCCCGTCCCAGCTCGAGCACCCCGCCGTTTGTCCAGTCGATCGCGACGATACCCTCAGAGAAATGGCCGACGGCGTCGGTGTAGAAACTCGCGTCGCCAAGCAGCCAGTGCGCGCCGACGGACACCACACCCAGGTCGCCAATCTCCGGCGGGACGGCGACTGGCTTCAATCGGCCATCCGAGAGACGCAGGATGGTGGGTGCCCGCGGGCGATCGGGGCCCGCTGGACAAGTGAGCGCTGCCACGTCGTTGGTCAGCGCGCCCGGCACACAGCCCGTGGGAACCGCATATTCGTGGCGGGAGCTGTCTTGTCGGATGACGACGAGGACTGTCGGCGTCTGCAGGTACGCCAGATCGCCGTCAGCGCCCCCACCGACGGCGGGCGACGCAGCGATCGCCACCTGCCTCAAAGCGGCGTCCGCGGGCCCGACCGACCACGCACTCGCCAATGCCAGCGCCGCGCTGATGCAGACCATCGGGTGCCGGGTCATGGCTCGCTTAACGCTCAACCGCCGCCGATGTTTCTAAGCGCCGCCACCCGCGACCACCTCCCCGACCCCGCCTGATGTTGTGATTGCGTGGTCATCACGGTTCGCCGGTCTCCTAGGTGGTTCGACTCGCCTCCGTCGCATCCTGCGCAGGGCGGACTGCTACCCGGAAGGGAACTTCTGTGCGGCGCGGTACGTTGACAGGGCATGCTCAAGTCCTGTTGCTCATGGCGGCGGCTGTGACCGCCGCCGCCGTGTCTGCGGCCGCGCTGGCAACGGCAAGCGGGCAGCACGGTCAGGCCCG
>JAOPZW010000004.1 GCA_025963905.1 Solirubrobacterales bacterium
TCCAAGCCGCGCTCGCGGCCGACCCCGACCGCTGCGAGATCAAGGTCGGCTTCGCCGCACTCGAGCCAGAGGACGGCCCCGCCGAGCTCATCCGCCGCGCCGACGCCGACCTGCCCGCCGGCCGCCGCCCCGCGTAGTCCAAGCTTCCAGCCGTGATCGACACTCCCCACGGCCCCGGTCGAGCGCACCTCCATCCCGTCGACGACCCCGTCGCCGCCCTCGTCCTCGGCCACGGCGCGGGAGGCGGCGTCGGGGCGCCGGATCTCGTCGCCGCCACCAACGCCGCCCGCGCCCTGGGCGTCAGCGTCGCGCTCGTCGAGCAGCCCTACCGCGTCGCGGGCCGCCGCAGCCCCGCCCCGGCCCGCCAGCTCGACGCCGCGTGGACGGCGATCGTCGAGCACCTCACGGCCGGCCCGCTGCGCGGCCTCCCACTCATCGCGGGCGGCCGCTCCTCCGGCGCCCGCGTGGCGTGCCGGACCGCGCCCGACGTCGGCGCCGTCGCCGTCCTCTGCCTCGCCTTCCCGGTCCACCCACCGGGCCGGCCCGAGAAGTCGCGCCTTGCCGAGCTCGACGCGGTCTCCGTCCCGACGCTCGTGATCCAGGGCGATCACGACCCGTTCGGCATGCCGCCAAGCGCCCCGGATCGCACGGTCGCGGCGATCCGGGGAGACCACTCGCTCAAGCGCGACGTCCCGGCGCTCAGGGACGCGGTGACGGCGTGGCTGCCGTCGGTCGTCGGGGGGGGATGCTCCTAATCAAGCGCCGACCCTGGGCGCCAATGCATCAGAGCGTCGGCCTATCCGAAGCCCGATTCCGCACTATGCGTCCACGATCGGTTCGTCTCGTTGCGCCGAGTCGCGGACGACGAAGCGAACCAGTGTGCCGTCCGGTGAGCCGGTCGATTCTGGCGCGACGAAGACCAGCGCAATGACCACCTCCTCCGCGTCAAGCTCGCCGTGAACCTGATCGTCTTGCTCGTGCTCGACCACGGGATAGACGAGCACCGCGCCTCGGCGTTCTTGGTGGAGCGTGTCGGCTAATGGGTCCTCGAGGTCGCCGACGCCGGCGATGCGGTCGGCGGCAAACCGGTGCTTCGGATCGCTGATCGCGCCGAAGAGCGGGTCGCGCCGGCGCCGGCGACGGAACACACTGAGCGGTCCGTGTCCGGCGATCGTCGCGCGTGGTCCCTTGCCGGCGTGCTGGGGCAAGATGACCGCCCAATCCTCGATCTGGGTGGCGTCGAGGCCGTCGAGCCAGGTCAGGTCAGCCGCGAAGTGATCCTCCGGTTCCCAGCCGAGCTTCTTAAGCATCGCGACGAACGCCGCGTGGTCGATCGTCCCGTAGGACGCCGGGTAGCTGCGTTCCCCGGTGGCGGTCCGGTACGCGAAGGTGCCGTCCGAGGACGCCCGACGGATGAGCGGTAGGAGCGTTTCGGTGTTCTTCTTGATCGCGTCGGCTGTCTTGGGGTAGCCGACGGGTTCGAGTCGTTCGCCCGGTGAGCGACGTTCGACCAGCCGCGCGTTGTACATCTTGTTGGAGGCCGCTGGTTTGAGCCAGCCGAGGTGTTGTGCCACGAGCGGGGGCACCTGGGCGGGCGTGATCGCCGGAACGCCGTCCTCGACCTTGGCGTAGCGCTCCAGCTCGGCGCGGAATAGCTCCTCTGATCGGCATGCGGCTTCGAAAGCGTGGTAGAGATCCAAGGCGGTGCCGGAGGTGCCCGGAGCGCCGCGCCCGATGTAGAGACGGACGAGGTCCTTGTAGCCCGCACGGAAGCCGAACCAGCGGCCCATTTGCATGAGCGTGTCAGCCTGTTTGGTCACGCGGCGGTAGTACGAGACGGTGAGACCTTCGACGGTGAAGCCGCGCGAGAGCTTGGTGCCGCCAACCAGGATGCGCCAGACGGCGCGGCGCTCGAAGTCCACGTCCTCCCTGGCCGCATCCTTGTCGCCGTTGACGATCAGGGCCGGGTCGTTGGCGGACCCCTCGATCCTGGTGACGACTTCACCGACGAACGGTTTGACGTCGGAAAACGAGGCCGGCACGGGTTCACCTTCAGAGCGAACCTCCATTACCGGCAGCACGTCGCGGTCGAACAGCTCTTCGAGACGCCTCAGTCCGCCCGCCCCGTAGTAGCCCGCGGTGCGCCAGAGGTCTCGGATGGCGTCGGCGAGGTCGCGGTGGTCGGCTTGCTTGACCGATTCGTGAACGAGCATGGTGTGGTGCTTGAAGCGCCCTGCCTGCCCGTCGACCTGCTCGCGATACAACTTGATCGCGCCGGTGAGAACGAACTGGTCAAGCGCTTCCTGCAGTGCCGCCTCTGCGTCCTCGTCCCCGACCGGCCGAATAAACGCCAGCTCGTTGGAAGTCGCGACCGTCGGGACGTCGTCTTCGGGCATCCGATCGAGATCGTGGAAATCGCGGGCTCCCATGTAGCCGGGCGCGCGGTCGAGCGCAAGGATGAAGTCCCGCGGAAAGATGTCGACCGCGTCGCTGGGGTCGACGAAGACGTTGGCAAACGGGGTGGCGGTGTAGCCGACGTACTGCCCGCGCGGGAGCAGGTGGAGTAGCTGCGAGATCAGTTCGTTGATGGCCGTGCGTTCGGTGCGGCCCTGTTCCCATTTCTGCGGGTTGGAAGTATTGATCGACGCCTGGTCGGACTCGTCGTCGATGATCAGCGCAGGGATGTCGGCCAGCTTGGCAGTGATCCGCTTGAGGTCCGCCACGAGCTTCTTCAGCACCGACTTGTTCTTCTTGACGATCGCGATACGAGTCGGGACACGGTGGAGGTTGGCGGCCGCGTTGAGTGGCTGCGCCGGGTCGAATCGATCGAAGTCGAGCGACGAGATGCCCTGCTTGAGGCTCTTATAGTCGCCCGCATGAGTGGTGAGGCGGTAGACGTCCGACACGCCGAGCGTCGATGGCAGCGCCCCGTGCCGGACGAACGCGTCCCAGTCAGGATCGCTGGCGTAGTCGACCGTCAGCAGCGCTTCTTCGTCATCATCATCGACGCCCCGCATCAGGTTCTCGAACCCGACCAGCTCCTTGTCGAGCCGCCGCTGGGTCTGCCCGCGGAGCAGGTCCGTCGTGCCCGTCAGCACGATGATGAGGCGGTAGCCGGCGTCAACCGCCTTGGCGGCCACGCCCGTGAAGTTGGCCGTCTTCCCGCTCTGGACGTAGCCGACGACGAGCCCCTTGGCCTGATACGCCTCCTCCCGCTCGGGGTCGCTGAGGCGCTCGACGATGCGCGTCGTGTTGAGATCGAGCGCGGCGATCGAGTTCTCGTCGAACCCGCGCGACGCCAGGTAATCGCCGTAGTGCTGCCAGTAGAACGGGTCGCGCTCGGCCATCACGCGGCCATACCACGGCTTGAATTCTCGGCTCACCACGACGGCGTCGTCCGTTGCCACCGGCATGGCCGCGTCGAACGCGGCGATCAGATCCTCGTCGAGCTTGAGGAGTTCGTAGATGCGGGCGCGTCGATCCACCGTGCGCGGGGCGGCGCCGTCGGCCCATCCGCCGAGGGTGTCGGCGTCCCACGTCGCGAGGGTCAGCCGAAGCTTGGTGAGGAGCCGATCACCGACGGTCGCTGCCGCGATGTGCTCCACCAACGCAGACGGCTGCGCAAGAGCGTCAGTGTCCCGCTCCTCGGCCTCGAATTTCACTCGACGGCCGAGCGCGGAAGGTCCCCCGGACTTCATGGCGTCCAGCGCCGCCGCGTAGAGGTCGTAGAGCGTCTTGCTGGTGGCTTGATCAGGCATCGAATGTCTCTCCCATCTGCTCCACGATCGTTGCAACCGCGGACGGCTGATCGCCTGACGGTGTCCGGTTGGTCAGATCGACCTCGTAGGCGACTTGGCGCAGTGGTGTCGTGTTGACGCCTGCGCGGGACAGCAGCGCAGGTGTCAACCGCGGGAAATCGTCGTCAACGCTGAACGCCACCGGGGCCGCGCGCAGGCGCCAGCGCTCGTCGAAGAGTTCACGCTGCTCCTCGTGCCAGCCGACCGCCGCGAGGTTCTGTTCGATCCGGTCACGATCTCGTCCTGTCGCCATCGTGAGTACCTGATCGATCAGGTCGGGAAGCTTCTGACCCTGCGCCTCTCCGCCGCGGGTGATCTGGAGGGAGAGGAGCCATAATGGCGTGGCGCCCGTCTCGACGAGCTGGGTCAGGCCGTGGATCCAGTGGTGTCGTCTTTCACCGCTGGTGGTCTTTGCCTCGACATCGGCGTCGACGAAGCCGAAGTCGTGTTCCTCGCTCAAGCCACCGCGCCACGCGCTGACACCGGCTGCACCGGTCTCAAGCAGCGCTCGCACGACAAGAAGCTCGCCGAAGAGCCCAACCTCCGCCTGCGGACTCATTCTCACCCGCCTAGCGAGGATCGCTTGCCACGTGGCGAGGGTTTGCTCCAGTGCCTCGAGGGGATCGATGCCGTCGAATTGCACGCGGTCGGCAACGGCCATCAGCATGGCGTAACCATCGATGACAAGCCGGGCGTCGGTGGTTGAGATCTCGACGTAGCGGACCTCGCCTTCGACAAGCGTGTCGACCGTAACGTGGGCGAGAGCGTTGACTGGGGCCTCAACTCCGCGCGGCAGCGGAGCGCGTAGCGTCAGCTGGCTGCGGGGTGCGTCTATCCGGAGCCGTAGCGCTGGCGTCCCGGCGATGGGGATCAGAACCGGGACGCCGTTGTCCCAGTGCTCCATGAGCACGGAGGTGGTGAGGTGGCGGTCCCGTTCGTAGTCGGTCACGAGGTCTCCTCGCGGGCTGCGGCGGTTAGGATCGCCTGCCAGACCTCGATGTTGTCCTTGTCGCGCGGGCCCATGTTCTGACCAGCAAAGATGTTCTCCGTAAGCAGAAACAGCAGCGCCTTGATGACCGGGAGGTCGTTGAGCGAGCCGTCGCGCCCTCCAGCCAGCGCCCTGCGGTAGCGCTGGTTGAGCCACAACACGCGCTCCTCGCGGTTGATCTCGAAGAAGTCCTCCGCGGGGAGGCGCTTCCAACGGATGTCGATGGGATCTTCGTCCTTGAGGGGCAGCTCGCGTGAGAAGGCGCGTCGCACCTTCGGCGCGAACCCGGAGCCCGGCGGGAGTACGGCCTGACGGACCCGGCGTCGCCGGTTGGCGTCCTTGAGCACACCGCGGGCCCGATCGGTGTAATCGGCGAACGTCGTGCCTTCAGCCGCCGCCGCCGCGAAGACGGACGGGCCGAACTCCGGCCCAACCTCGACGCCGTTCTTCTCCGGCTTGAGCGACATCATCTGCTCGACATCGCCGTCGATGTTCAGCGCGATTCGCGCAAGGTTCAGCTGCTTGTCGGCGTGACAGAGTCCGTTCCAGCCGCCCCACTGCACGAGCCGGTCGTTGTAGTAGATGTAGAGGCCCTGACGCTCGATGAGATTGCCGTCGAGCCGGAATTCATCGTTGTTGGAACGTCCCGGCCATATGTGGCACTCCAGCACCAGTTTGCGCGTGCCCCGGCCAGCGCGGATCCGCTTCGGCCACCCCGCGGCGCCGGTCTTGGCGTACCCGAACGGATCGAGCGACGGGACGTCGGTACGCAGCACCACGTCTCCGGCGTCCTCAACATCGAGGAGAAGGCGCAGGTCAGTCCCGTCGAGAATCCGATGAAAGATCAGTCCGAGATGGGCGCGGATCTTGGCGAACGCGCCCTGGAGGAATCGCTCGACGGCAGCTTCGTTATCGACCGTCGGGAAGCCCTTCACGTCATCCCAACGTACGAGCGTGCCGGTCTGCGACGGCGGGAAGCCCCAGTCGTGTGCCAGCTGACTCAGGGCGAACGCGTGGTCCACGATCTCGCAGCGATAGTCCTGTTTCGCCTTGGCCATCTGCCAGCGCCGCCCGACTGCGTTCTGCCCACGAGCAGCCGAAACCACGGTGACGCTCCGCGCCTGGCTGAACGAGGCCGCCTTCAGCCCCAAGCCGAACCGTCCGATCTCACCATCGTCATAGCTCCGGGAACCTCCGACAGTCATGGCGATGTCGATCCGGTTGTCGCCCATGCCCGAGCCGTCATCAATGACGAGCAGCCGAACCAGACGCCCGCCGTCACGGACGAATCGGATCAGGACGTGCCTGGCGCCAGCATCGATCGAGTTGTCGACCAGCTCCGCCAGGGCCGCCTCAAGGGTGTGGTTCCGACCGAGCGCCTCGAGCGATCGCGGATCAGGCACCAGCTGCACCGAACCTGTCGTCGGGACCAGGTCCGGTTGCCGCTCTTCCACGGTCACGCCGTAGGTCTCCGCGAGCGGAGCTCGTCGACTAGCTCGATGATGCGGCGCTCGGCGCAATCCGGCACGTCGTGCTCCCAGACCCTGAGGACGGTCCAGCCGGCCTCGTACAGCCACGCGACCTGCTGCTTGTCTCGCCGCGCGGTGCCCTCGATCTTCTCCCGCCAGAATGATGCATTAGAGGTCGGGAGCGACCGGTGTTCCTGACAGCCGTGCCAGAAGCAGCCATCGACGAACACCGCCAGTCGCAGGCTGGGGAAGGCGATGTCGGGGCGCACGCGACGCCCTTGTCCGAGATCGAGGCGAACGTTCTTGCGGAAGCGCAGCCCGCGGGCGTGCAGCGCTGAACGCAGCGCGACCTCGGGTCCCGTGTCGCGACCATGATTGGCCCGCATCGTTGCGCTGGCATGCGCGCTTGACGGCGTGACGGTCACGAGCCGGATCATGCCATCACGAGCGGCGCGCTCGCCTTCGACTTGCGGCTACGCGACGAGTTCAAGCACAGGTGCCGCTTGGCCCGCATCCAGCGCTAACGCGATCGCTTCCGCGATGCGCTGGGCCATCAACGGTGGTACCGCGTTTCCTACCTGGCGGGCAACCGCGGTCATCGGCTGATCATTCAACAGGATGAAATCATCTGGGAAGCTCATCAGTCGAGCCGCCTCGCGGACCGTGATAGCGCGGTGTTCGACCGGATGGAGGTACCGACCCTTCTCGGGCTTGTGGAACTCGGTCCTGATCGTCGTGGCGGGCCGATCGCCCCACAAACGCCCGAAGACGTCGTAGGAGCCCGTGCGGTGCTTGCGCCAACAGGGCGGCACGAGATGGCCGAGACCCCGTTCATCGAGCACCCGCTCCATGTCGAAGCGGTTGCCGCCCGCCGGCACGGCCTCGTAACGGACCACGCTCTCGGGTCGTGGTTTCCGGTCGCGATGCCAAGCTCGACCGCTCGGTTTGCGCGGGAGTCCCCTAACGGCCTGGTTGAACGTCTTCCACGGGAGGTAACGTGGGTCGTTCAGCGCCGGATCGGCGTGCGTCTGCGCTGGCCACGGCACTTCGTCGAGCACCGTACCGATCACGAACGCGCGGAGCCGCCGCTGAGCCACGCCGTAGTCCGCCACGTTGAGCACACGCTCATCGAGCTGGTAGAGACCGGAACCCTCAACCGAGTCGGCGAACTCGTGATACTCGGGGCTATCGAGGATCTGCGGAACGTTCTCCATCACGAACACTGCAGGGCGACTCGCGGTTAGCCCGCGCAGATACTCCTGCCAGAGGCGTCGGCTGGCGACGTCGGCACCGTCGCGGTTAAGGGTCGAGAAGCCTTGGCATGGTGGTCCGCCGATCACGACGTCGGCAGCCGGGAAGGCGTCAACCTGCTGAATAGGTCGAACCTCAAGGTCGGCGGACGGGAAGTTCTTCGCGTAGGTCTCAGCTGGGCGAGGGTCCGACTCAACCGCGAAAATCGGCTCGAAGCGCCCGCTATCGACGAAGCCGCGGCTCATCGCGCCGCAGCCCGCAAACAGATCTATCAGCCGATACCTAGCCACGCGGCGGAAAGCTACCGGCCGCGCCGGCGGCAACCGCAAACCGTGCTTCATGTGTTGCAGGAAATGGGCCGCGCCCATCGCACGCGCCGAACTGGCCGCGGGCATCCGGCGCGCGTCTGCGACACCTCTCGGCGCCCGGCGAAGATCAGCGAGGCGCCGACGCCGCTGGGCACGCCATAGTCGCGCGCCTCGAGCTCACCGGCGGTCAGGCGGTACCCGAGCTGCTCCAGGCGCCCGTTCATCCGCGCAAGCCGATCGTTCTCCAGACCGGGCGCGTTCTCCAGCATCAGCGCCTTCGGCACCACGACATCCCGCCCCCAGCTCGGCGACATCGACCGCGCTGATCACCCGGAACCGTCCGGCCCGGCAGCCGCTTTGCCACCCCGCGCGGCAGCCCACCCGCCGTCCGGAGGGCCCAGGTTAGCCTCTGCGACCGTGAACGACGATCTCGATCGTGCGCTGGATCGCCTTGCCGACTTTCCCGACCTGCCGGCCATGGCCGCCGTGGCCGCGTCCGCCGGGGACGCTGAGGTGTCGCAGCTCGCCCGACTGACTTGGCTCCTTGCCGACAGTGGCGAGCGCCTCGGGCCCCCGTCGCGCGACGTGGTGGACATCGCCTCCTCGGGAGGACCGGGGTCGCTCTCCACGCTGCTGGCCCCCCTGTACGCACGCGCGCTAGGCGTACGGGTCGCGAAGATCGCGGTGCCGGGCCGTCCGGCGGGCGGTCTGGATGTCCTCGCGAGCCTACCGGGATACGACACAGATCTCGACGCGCCTGCCGCGCGCCGAGTCCTGGACGACTGCGGCTACGTCCACGTCGCGGCCGGAGGCGCGTTCTGCCCACTCGACGCGCGCTTCTTCGCTTGGCGCCAGGCGAACGGCGCTCAGGCGATCCCCAATCTGGCGATCACTAGCCTGCTCGCCAAGAAGCTCGCCGCCGGCGTGGGCCGGGTCGTGTTAGACATCCGGGTGGGCGCTCACGGCAACTTCGGAGCCACGGCGGCCGACGCACGCCCCAACGCCACCCGGCTCGTCGCCGTTGCAGCAGAGCTGGGCATCCGCGCGATCTGCGTGCTGACCGTCTCGTCGGGAGCAGCGCAACCATGGATCGGTCGCGGCGAGGCGCTAGTCGCCCTCGCCAGCGTGTTGGCCGGCACCGCCGACGGTGCGCTGAACGCCCATGCCCAGGACTGCCTTCACATGGCCGGCCTCGCCGTGGACGCGAGTGATGCCGCCTCCGACCGCGGCGCTCTCGCGCCGGCCGCGACCAGCGCGCACGAGGCGATGCTCGCGGCCCACGGAACGGACCCGCAGACCTTCTGGTCGCGGCAGCGGACGATCGCAACCGTCCCAAGACACGTGGTGACCGCCGAGGACACCGGACGCTGCAGATCGACCTCGGTGAGCTTCGTGACGTCCTCGTGGAGCGACAGCGCGCCACGCAGCCCATGATCGGGGCGCGCTTCCCGGACCCTGCGGGCCTGAAGCTGGAGCTCCGGGACGGCGCGTCGGTGCGCCGTGGGACGCCACTGGCCCAAGTGCGCGACGATGATGATCCCGTGCGGCTCGCCGAGCGGATCGCCTCTTATTTCCGCGTCGTCGAGATACCGCCCGGCGATGCGACTCGACCCACAATGGAGATCATCGGTGGATAGACCGCTCTGCTGCTTCCTGGATCCGGAGTACAGCAGCGAGCCACGCTCGCCGCACGACGTCTGCCCGGTCTGTGGTCGACCGTTCGGCTTCCCGCTGTTCGACGCGCCGACGGACATCGGCGGATTCAAGGTCGTGCGCGGACTGAACCGCGGGTTCTACTCGGCGGTCTTCCACGTCACGCAGGGAGCGCTCGAAGCGCCGTACGTGCTCAAGGTCGCCTCCAAGGCGATCTACGAGAAGTTCGCCGACTACGGCAAGGACTTCGAGCAGGAGTGTCGTCTGCACCGCGACGTTGCGGAAGGTTCCGATCACCTCGTCCCCATCCGGGACATGTTCGAGGTCGACATCACGTTCGGTGACGTCACGATCCCATGCCACGTGGCGCAGCTGGACTACGTGCCGGGTGAGGCGCTCGAGGACGTCCTGGTCGCCGACCCGCCCCCGTCCTCCCGCACGATCGCCCAGATCGCCTTGGATCTCCTGCAGCTGCTCGAAGAACTGCAGGCCAAGGAGGCGTTCCACAACGACCTCCACGACGGCAACCTGATCGTCCAGCGCCTGTCGGCCACCTCGCGGCGCGCCGAGGCGATCGACGACTCGATCCGCGCTGTCGCGATCGATCTCGGGTCCATCACCGACGCGAGCAAGAGCGGCAGCACCCGTCTGGGCGACCTTCGTTCGGTCGCCCGACACCTCGAGAGCTTCGCCAACCGGTTGCTCGTCCGCCCCGGCACGACCTCGGACCTCGACTACCGCCTCGCCGGCCAGCTGCAGGAGATCGCGGCGCTGCTGTCCTCCGAGGCCGTCAATCAGCGTCCGCCGGAGTTCGCGGTCCTGCGCGAGCGCATCCGCCAAGCACACGACTTCGTCTCCTCCCCATGGAAGGAGCCACCGCCGCTGCGAAGCATCGACGACTCCTACAACGCCCAGACACTGCACCCATGGTTTGTCCCCAAGCTGCTGGTCGACCCGGCCGGGCGCTGGCGGGAGGCGATCAGCGTCCAGGGCCCGCAGGTCATCACCGGCATGCGCGGGTGCGGCAAGACCATGCTCCTGCGCGCGCTCATGTTCCACGCGCGCGCCGCGGCCCACCAGGAGTCCCTCTCGGGGGACGAGCTCGCGCGCGCTCTCGCTGACGATCATTTCGTGGGTCTCTACGTGTCGTGCAATCGCCTCCTCGACCCGCTCGGCTCCACCGACCAGCTCCACGAGCCCGACGCGCGCCTGTTCGTCGCCTACGCCCGCGAGGCGCTGCGGGCGATCCGCCACCTGCGCGAGATCGACCGCGGCCTTCCCGCCGGCGGCGCGGCGCGGCGCATCGGCGAGGTGCTTGACGCCTACATCGCCAACGTCGGCGCCCTCGCCGACACCGACGACGAGCTGGCGCTCGAACGGCTTACCTTGCGAATGCTCGCTTCGCTCCAGCGCGGCGAGAGCGAGCACGTGTTACGCACCGATCCCTCGGCCGCCTTCGTCGCGCTCGCCGAAGCGGTCAAGAGCGCCTCGCCGATCTGGTCCGCCGCATCGGTCTTCTTCTTGCTCGACGACGTCTCGACACGCCACCTCGACGCCGAGAGCATCCGGGCGCTCGTCTCGCGCTTGATCTTCTCCAGCGACATCTGCGCGTTCAAGATGACCACCGAGGAGCAGACCCTCGAGTACGTCCTGATGTCGCCCGGGCTGATCGAGAAGGCCCGGCCCGGCCGCGACTATGAGGTGTTCGAGTTTGGCGCCCGCGTTTACGAGCGCATCCGCGCACCGCTTCGCGAGGGCGGCGGCACCAACTTCATCAAGGACATCCTCGCCCTCCGCGCCGCGCAGTATCCCGCGCACCCCGACAACGTCTCGCCGGCGGAGCTCCTCGGCGACGAGCGCCTGGAGACGATCGCGCAGCGGATTGCCACACTCTCCGCGACCGCGGCCGAGCGCAAGCGCACCTACCACGGGCTGCGCGCCCTGACCGCGGTCTGCGTGGGAGACATCGGCGACGTGCTGGCGATCTACGACTCGATGTTCCGGCGCGCTGGCGCCGACCGCGTTCCGATCCCCGCCGACATCCAACACCAGTGCTTCCAGGACTACTGCGCGCAGCGGCTCTACCACATCAACCATCGCGACGGGCGCTTCAAGGACGCCGCCCTCGGGTTCGCGCAGGCCGCCCGCGACCTGCTTGTCGCCTCTGCCCAAGGCGACGGCCGCCTGCGCCAGTATTCCAGCGTCTACGTGCGCGTCACGACCGACGACAGCGACGAGCAGTTCGAGCAGCTCAGGACGCTAATCGATGCCGGCGTGTTCGTGCTCGAGGGCGGCGCCCCTCGCACCAAGACCCGCGACGACGACCCCGTGCAGCAGTTCATCCTGAAGTACCGCAAGCTGTTCGGGCTGGCGAGCTACATTGGCCTCTCGGATCGCGATCGCTTCGAGCTCAGCGGCGATGACCTGCGCGATTGGCTGGCAGAGCCTAAGCGCGGCAAGGAGATCCTGATGCGCAACCTCGGCGGCCCGCTCGAGGACGCCGACGCCGAGGAGCCCCCGCTGGACGACGCGGACCTCACGCCCGCGCCGATCGACACCGGCACCGTGCGGGCGCAGACTCTCTTCGAGAGCATCGGGGAGCAGTACGTCGACACAGTCGAGGCCGGACGCCGCGTCGAGCTCGCGTCTTCCCGCGCTCCCACGTCGACCGAGCTCACCGTCGAGGAACTTCGCGCCGCCGAGCTTCGATCCGTGGTGCTCGGCCTCGGCTTCGAGGATCGAACGCTCGCGTCCGCCCGGCGCCTACTCGAGAGCGTGCGGCCGGAGCACGCCGTCCTCATTCGCTACGACGAGAAGGGACATGCGGACGAGATCGAGCGGATGGTCCGCGACCGCGTGGGACTCGTCGAGATCCTCGACTACCGCAGTCTGGGCTCCGCCGCCGACGCACTGCCGCCGCCCGGCCCCTGCCTCGTCGACGTCACCGGGCTCGCCAAGCCGATGATCTTCCAAGCCGTGCGCCGCGCGCTCTCACGCGAGGGCCGCGTCTTCGTCGCCCACGCGCAGGCGCAGGTGCACTACCCCCTCGACGAGGCAATCCAGCCCGTTCTCGCCGCGGAGAGAAACGGCGACGTCTGGGCTCTGCTCGAGGGACTCGACGGCGTCTGGCTAGGCGAGGCCGGCCCCTACACGTTCGAACAGCTCCTCCTCACCGACGCCGACGAGTCCCGCCGACGCCACCTGATCGCATCCGCCTCACCCAAACACCAACGCCTGCTCTCGCTAGTCGAGCAGCGCGACTTCGACCGCATCCAGATCCTGGTGCCGCCCGGCGAGAGCCCCCGGGACGAGCTCGCCCGGCGCGCCGCGGACGTCGCCACGCGGCTGGCGGAGAGCCCCGAGGTGACACCCGTCGATTCCGACGACCTGGCAGGGGCGCTGCACGAGATCACCCAGGCCCATCAGCGGTACTACGTCGACGGCAACTACAACTTCGAGCTCGGCCTGACCGGCTCCAAGCTCCACGCGGTCGCGTTCGCCGCCATCAGCGCTTCGATGATGATCTCCCAGGCCTGGTACGTGCGACCGTCGATCTTCGATCCGAGCCGGTTCAGCGTGGGAGCGGGCGCCAGCCGGTATTTCGAGCTGCGCGCACCTATGCTTCCCTGACCACCGCCGCCCGGACGCGACCGCGTGAAGACTACGTCGGGCCGCACCGCACGCCCCGATACCTGAATCCGCAGGTCCTTCCGAAACCGCGGTCCGCGAGCGTGCAGCTCGGCGCGTAGCAGCCGCTCGGGCTCGGTGTCGATCCTGCGGTTGGCCGCCATGGTCTTCTGCGTCGCCAAGCTGCTGGGCTGCGGAGTATCGAACAAGGTGGTCGCGCGGTCCCACCCATTCCGCCGTTGAGCGTGGCTGGCCCAGTCCTCAACGGCCTCGGGTGCCTCGTCGAGGAGCCGGTAGTCGCCACGGCAACCGTCACGCACCGGTGCGGCGAGAAGCTCGAAACCCCGTCCCGGCGTGCCTCGGCGATGGTGCTCTGCCGCTGCGCCTGGTGCATCCGTAGGCAGGGGCCCGGGGCAGGATGCATGGCGCTGCCGGCAGCCGGTAGTCGGCACGGAGGAACGCCAGCTTGTCGCCATCGCGAGGCCTCCGTGTCGCAGGTAGTCGGTCGGGTCGCTGTGTAGCGCGAAGCGGCCCTCGTCATGCCACAGGCGACCGAGCTCCGCCAGCTCGGCCCTCGAGCCCGATGCCGTCGGCCAAGCGCCCGACCCGACGACCGTCGCCCTCTCCGTGATCGCGGACGGTCGAAGTCGAGGATCGTTCAGGCGATGCCGCCGCCAAGGCATCGCAGGGGATGCAACGCGCAGCTGACAACGTGATCGAAAACTCGTAGGTCGCGATCTCGTCGCTCAACGCCACAATCGCCTTGAGCGACTTCGGCACCCGCTGAGTCAGCGCCGATCGTTGCGTCTTCAAGTCTGCGAGCCTCGCCGGAGCTCGCTGTTGCGCGGCCTGGTGACGCACGGACTGCTCGAGCGAGCGCCGCCCCAGCTTGATGAACTTCCCGCCCGTGCGCGCCTGCTGCAACGCCGTCACGGCATCGACACGCAACGGCCGCAGAGCGGTGAACGCGCCGCTGCCTATGACCCGGGCTCGACGTCTGTTGCTCCCGGCCGAAACCGCATCTCTGATCACGATACGCATCCGCCGGTCGCCGCTATCGACCTGCGCCAAGGCCCAACGGGCGCGGGGCCAAGGCCGCGCGCCCGTTGCGTGGCCGCGGCGCTGTGAGAACCCGGGACGAAGCTCGTGCTGGCGATCCGGGTCGCCGAGACCCCAGCTTTGCCGCCGTTTCGCGGAGCAGCGGGGGCCGTATTCGAACCCGCGACCGTCGGGTTATAAGCGCTACCTCACGAGGTCTGCTCACGCGAGCGGCCGGCGTTGAAGCCAAGTCACGTGATCCCAAGTGACCGGACATTCCGTCACCTTGGGACAACTCTCGTGTTGCCGATCCGTGCGCGGATCACGGACGCTGTCACGCGGCCCGCTGTCGGTGAGCACCCGACCGGGTGCGCTTTCCCCCCAATCCGGTGAAGTGCGTCAGGTCAGCCCGCGCGCTGCATAGGGTGCCGCACATGGGTCAGGGGTCGATCTCGCGGCGCGAGTTTGTCCATCGCGGCGCCGAGCTCTCCGCCGTCGCGATGGGCGCGCCGCTGCTGGGCTCGTCGCCGCCGGCTTCCGCGCGAGCGCGAGCGCGGGCCCAGTCGCCCGCCCCCGGCGCCCTGCCGACGGCACAGCAGATCCAGGACGACTTCCAGCGCATGGTCGACTTCGGACCGCGCCTCACCGGCACCCCGGCGCACAACGGGTTCATCGACTGGGTCCACGACGAGCTCGAGCGCGCCGGGTGCATCATGTATCCGCGCGACGAGAAGCCGTTCACGTACTGGAACGCGCAGCGCTGGGGCCTCGACATCCTCGACGGCCCGACCGCCGGGCCGGTGAAGACCGCGTACTACTTCCCGCGCTCAGGCGAGACCCCCGAAGCCGGCCTCCAAGCCAAGCTCGTCCTCGCCGAGCGGCTCGACCAGATCGCCGGCAACATCGTCCTCATCGACGCCAAGCTTCCGCCGCCGCTGACGGAGAGCTTCCTGGCGTCGATGGCGAACTACTACCACTGGTCCGGCCACCCGCCTGACCCTACGCGCGACTACAAGCGCGTGTGGCTCGGGACGGCCGGCCCGGGCGCGCTCCTGCAGCGCTACCAGGACATGGGCGCCGCCGGTGCGGTGTTCGTCCTCGATGCGTCGTGGGAGGCGGCGGTCGGCTGTTACCTGCCGTTTAACGACACCTTCTATAAGTGCCCGGCGCTGTGGGTCGATCGCGATACCGGCGCCGCGCTGACCCAGGCGGCGCTCACGACGCCGACGCTGCGCCTCACGCTGACCGCCGAGAAGCGCAAGACGACCTCCCCCAGCCTCGTCGGCGTGCTCCCGGGTGCCAGCGACGAGGTGATGATCGTCAACACCCACACCGATGGCCAGAACGCGTTCGAGGAGAACTGCGCGGTGACGCTCGTGCACCTCGCGCGCCACTTCAACGCCCTGCCGGCCGGCAGGCGCCTCAAGCGATCGCTGATCTTCAGCGCGGTCACCGGACACATGACGGCGGAGCTCCCCCAGACGGGCGGCTTCGTGCACGACCACCCCGACCTCATCGCCGCTGCGGCGGCGGGCATGACGATCGAGCACTACGGCTCCAGCGAATGGGTCGACGGGGCGAGCGGGTTCAGGGCCACCGGCGATCCCGAGGTCTGCGGCCTGTGGACGTCCGAGAGCGGCGTCCTGAAGCCGGTCATCGACTCGCTGACGACCGACGACATCCCGCACACCTACGTCCTGCGTCCCAAGCCGCTGTACCTCGGCATCGGCGGCGCGCTGTACGACGCCGGGGTGCCGGGCATGTCGTTCATCGCCGGCCCCAGCCACCTGGTCAACGTCGTCCCCAACGGCCATATCGACAAGCTCGACGCCAAGCTGGCGGAGCGCCAGACACGCTGGACGGCGAACTTGCTGCAGACGTTCGACGCCATGTCGGCGAGCGCGCTGATGCAGGGCGACGTCCAGCTGACGCGCCCGTCGCTGGGCAAGCACAAGCCGTTCCCGGCACCGCGGCCCGGCACCCCGGCCGCGGCCCGCAGCGTCTGCCTGCCGGGAAGCACGAAGGTCGGTCGCGACGGCATCGGCGACGTCCGGCTCGGCAAGACACCGCGCCAGCTGCGCGACGCCCCCGTCCCGCCCCGCAGCACGCGCCGCAACGTGTTCCGCTACTGCGTCGACGGCGCGCGCGGGCGGATAAGCGCCGTCGTCGACAAGGGCCAGGTCCAGCTCGTGACGTCGACCGTCGACGCCGGCCGCCCCGCCCTGAAGGCGTTCCCCAACCGCCGGCGCGTGACCAAAGGCGTCTTCCGCGCGAGCCCGACGAGCTCGCGCGTCATCGGGGTGCGCAAGGGCCGGGTCACGTACGTCGGCGTCGCGCAGCCGTCGGTCGTGCGCAAGCCGCGGGTCCTACGGGCGCTGCTGCGCCGGATCGGGTTGTAGCGCTGGACGAGCGCGTGCCCGGTAGCGTCCGGCTGCGATGGACAGCAATCCGGACTATCGCGAGCTCGTCGAGCGCCTGGGCGACATGATCTACACGCTCGATCTCGGCGGCCGGTTCACCTACGTCAACTCGGCGGGTGTCGCCATGCTCGGCTACACGCGCGACGAGCTCATCGGCCGCCATTTCGGCGAGGTCCTCACTGCGCGGTCCGCGCACGTCGCGCGCGAGCACTTCGAGCGCGGGCTCGCCGGCACCGAGAGCACCCCGTTCTTCGAGGTGCAGGTCACGCGCAAGGACGGGACGCCGGTCGATGTCGAGGTCCGCGCCGG
>JAOPZW010000051.1 GCA_025963905.1 Solirubrobacterales bacterium
GTCGGCGTCCTCCGGCTTCGAGTGCACGGCCCACCAGACGATCCACAGGAGGCCGATGATCGGCACCTTGAGGACCACCATCAGGTAGACGAAGGTCCAGTCCACGAGGGCGATGCTACCCCCATCGCGCGGTCGCGCACAACCTCGCTCGGGCGCGGGCCGCCGGGGGCATGGCGGCCCGCGCGCCGGACCGCCTGGGGTACCAGGCGGCGCTGCTGAGCGAGGGTGTTCGGGGGAAGGACTGGCGCGGCCATCCGTGGCCCACGCCGGGGCAGGCATCGGTACCCAGGGCGCCGGGCGCCGCATCTCAGACCCGGATCTGGCCGATTGTTCTAGGCTCGGCGCTTGGCCACAGCGCGAACACCTCGTGAGCCGGGAGAGCGCCGCCTGGACGCCCGCCGCAACGTGGCCGCGATCCTCGAGGCGGCGCGGCACACGCTCGCCGAGCGCCCCGGCGCGTCGATGCAGGAGATCGCCGAGGCCGCCGGCCTCCACCGCGCGACGATCCACCGCCATTTCGCCTCACGCGACGACCTCATCGCCGCCCTGCGCGAGCGCTCCTTGGAGGAGCTCGCCGTCGGCCTGCAGCGCGCCCGCCTCGAGGAGGGACCCGCACGCCCGGCGCTGGCCCGCGCGACGGTCGCGCTGCTCGAGGTCAGCGAGCGCTACCGGATGGCACGGTTCTCCGCGCTGCTGGGCCCGGCGGCCCTCGCCCAGCACTCCCGGATGCGCGCGTCGGTGGCGAAGGTCATCGAGCGCGGCCAGCGCGAAGAGGGGCTCCGCGCCGACCTGCCCGCCGAGGTGCTGACCGCCGCCTGGGGCGGGCTGATGGTCGGCTTCCTGGCCGACCTGTACGACGGCTCGCTGGACGTCGAGCAGGCGGCGACCCTAGCCCTGCAGGTCCTGCTCGGCCCCGGCTCCTAGCGGAGTTCGCGCCCCGCGACCGCGGGCGCGCCAGGAATCTGATCCGTCGGCGCTCGGCCTCCGCTAACAGGTTGGCGCCTATTCGTGCGCCTCCGAAACCCACCAGGAGGGGCAAGCCGCATGACCAACCACATCTCACTGGACCTCGTAGATCCCGACGGGGCCGTCCGCGAGTCCGCCGAGTCGGCGGGCCTCGATCGTGCCCAGTTCCTCAGGCGCGGAGCCGCCGCGGGCGGGGCGTTCGTGGCAGGGGGCGTGCTCTTCAGCGGCATCGCTTCGCCGGCGCGGGCCGCGATCGCGACGCACAACCGCTCGGTCAAGAACGACGTGCGGATCGGCAACTACGCGCTGACGCTCGAGTACCTCGAGTCGACGTTCTACGCCGACGCGCTGGCCTCGGGCGTCGTCAAGGACCCGGCGACGCTGGCGTTCGCCAAGGCCACGGCCGCCCACGAGGCCGCCCACGTCAAGGCGCTCAGGCAGCTCCTGGGCAGGGCCGCGGTCAAGAAGCCGACGTTCGACTTCTCGGGCGCGCTGAAGGACGAGGCGACGTTCAGGGCCACGGCGCAGGCCCTCGAGGACACGGGCGTCGCCGCCTACGCCGGGCAGGGGCCGAACATCCTCCAGCGGCCGGTCATCGCCGCGGCGCTCTCGATCCACTCCGTCGAGGCCCGCCACGCAGCGTGGATCCGGTTCCTCAACGGCGGGGGCGCGGGGGACGCGGCGGCGTCGGCGCAGCCCGCCTTCCGCTCGTTCGACGTCCCGAAGGCCGAGAAGCAGGTCCTGAAGACCGTCAAGGCGACGGGCTTCATCACCGGCTGACGCGGGGGGTGACGGCGCCGCCCGGGGGGCCGGCGCCGTCAGCCGCGCGACGGGTCGCGCTGCCCGGACCCGTCTGGGCGCGATATGCACGGATACCAGCCCGGCACCGCCCCGCCGGCCGCGGCGGTCTCAGCCCCGAAGCGCCAGGGGGCCCGCGGAGAACGCGGTCATCCGCTGCAGCCGCTCGACGCGCGCGGCGATCTCCTCGGCGGTGAGGCGGACGACGCGCTCGGTGCCGAACTCCTCGACGTTGAAGGAGGCGATCGCGGTCCCGTAGGCCAGCGCGCGCGACAGGAGCTCGTGGGAGACCTCCTCGTCGGGGTGTGCGGCGATGTAGCCGACGAAGCCGCCGGCGAAGGTGTCGCCCGCGCCGGTGGGGTCGATCACGTGCTCGAGCGGGTAGGCGGGCAGCGCGAAGACGCCCTCGGCGGTGAACAGCGCCGCGCCGTACTTGCCCTGCTTGGCGACGACCGCCGTCGGTCCCCACGACAGGATCTCGCGAGCGGCGGCGGCGCTCGTGGGCTTCCCGGTGAGCAGCTCGAGCTCCTCGTCGTTGAGGATCACGCAGTCGACGCTGCGGATCGTCTGCATGAGGGAGCTGTGGGCGATGTTGATCCACAGGTCCATCGAGTCCATCGCGACGAATCGCGCGCCCTGGCACTGTTCGCGAACGCGGCGCTGCAGGTCGGGCTGGATGTTGGCCAGGAACAGCACGTCACACGCGCGCGAGGCATCGGACAGCTTGGGCTCGAAGTGCTCGAAGACGTTGAGCTCGGTGACGAGGGTCTCGCGCGAGTTGACGTTGTCGTGGTACTCGCCCTTCCAGAAGAAGGTCTTGCCGCCAGCGACCTGCTCCACGTCGTCGGTCACGATGCCGCGGGTCCGCAGGACCTCCCAGGAGGCGTCGTCGAAGTCGTCGCCCACCGGGCCGACGACGCGGACCTCGTCGAAGAACGACGCCGCAAGGGCGAAGTGGGTGGCGGCGCCGCCGAGCATGCGGTCGCGCTCCCCGAAGGGCGTCTTGACGGAGTCATAGGCGATGGATCCGACGACGGTGAGGCTCATAGGGCGCCGGAGGTTAATGGCGTGGCGCGGCGGGCGCGGCGTGAATAGGGTCCACCGCATGCGAGCCATCCAGCAGCAGGAGTTCGGCGGGCCCGAGGTCCTAAAGCTCGTCGACCTCCCGGTGCCGGCGCCGGGTGACGGCGAGGTCCTCATCCGCGTCGCGCGCGCCGGGCTGAACTTCGCCGACACGCACCAGCGCGAGAACACCTACCTGGCCAAGGCCCAGCTGCCGCTCGTGCCCGGCGCCGAGGTGGCCGGGGTGCGCGAGGACACCGGCGAGCGCGTCGTCGCGCTGGTGGGCAGCGGCGGCTATGCGGAGTACGCGGTCGCGCCCGAGGCGGTGACGTTCCCGATCCCCGACGGGGTCGACGACGCGACCGCGCTGGCGCTCCTGCTGCAGGGCGTCACCGCCTGGCACCTGTATCGGACGAGCGCCAAGATCGCGCCGGGCGAGACGGTCGTCGTGCACGCCGCGGCCGGCGGTGTCGGCTCACTGGCAGTGCAGCTCGGCCACGCGTTCGGGGCCGGGCGCGTCATCGCGACGGCCTCGACGGAGGAGAAGCGCCGGCTCACGCTGGAGCTCGGCGCCGACGTCGCGGTGGACTCCGACCCCGATGGCCTCAAGGAGCGCCTCATCGAGGCCAACGAGGGCCGCCAGGTCGACGTCGTCTTCGAGATGGCAGGCGGGCCGGTGTTCGAGCAGTCGCTGGCGGCGCTGGCCCCGTTCGGGCGCCTGGTCGCCTATGGCATCGCCTCGGGGCAGCCCAACGACGTAGACACGGGCGCGTTGATGCGCAAGTCGCGCGCTGTGGTCGGCTTCTGGCTCATGCACTGCCTCAGCCGCCCCCAGATGGTCGACGAGGCGCTCGCCGACCTCTTCGCCCGTGCCCGTCGGGCCGAGCTGCGCGTCGTGCTCGGCGGCACCTACCCGCTGGCCGAGGCGGCCCGTGCACAGGAGGACCTGGCAGGGCGCCGCACGACCGGGAAGGTGCTGCTCGACCCGACCTCCTAGAGTCAGGGGCCGAATGACCGCTTTTGCCGACCTCGGCCTCTCAGAGCAGACCCTTCTCGCGTTGCAGGACGTTGGCTACGAACAGCCGAGCCCCATCCAGGAGCAGGCGATCCCGCCGATGCTGCAGGGCCAGGACGTGATCGGCCAGGCACAGACGGGATCGGGCAAGACCGCGGCCTTCGGACTGCCGATCATCGAGCACGTCGACCCGGACCTCAAGGAGGTCCAGGCGCTCGTGCTCACCCCTACGCGCGAGCTGTGCATCCAGGTCACGCAGGCGATCCGCGCCTACGCCCAGCGCAAGGGCGTCGACGTCGTGGCGGTCTTCGGGGGCGCGCCGATCCGCTCCCAGCAGGCGCAGCTGCGCGCCGGGGGCCAGATCGTCGTGGGGACCGTCGGGCGCGTCCTGGACCTCATCCAGCGCGTGTCGCTCGTCCTGCACGACTGCCGCTTCGTGGTACTCGACGAGGCCGACGAGATGCTCGACCTCGGCTTCCTCGAGGACGTCGAGAAGATCCTCTCGCTGACGCCCAACAGCCGTCAGACCGCGCTGTTCAGCGCGACGATGCCGCCGCCGATCCGCAAGCTCGCCGACCGCTACCTCTACGACCCCGTGCACGTGAAGGTCAAGTCGGCCACGATGACCGTCGACAGCGTCGAGCAGTTCCGCGCCGAGGTGAAGGGACCCGACAAGGCCGACGTGCTCGTCGACCTCCTGCGCGCCGAGCGCCCCGACCAGGCGATCGTCTTCGTGCGGACGAAGATCCGCTGCGACCAGCTCTACAAGAAGCTCCGCGACCGCGGCATGAACGTCAAGGCGCTGCACGGCGACATGTCGCAGGGCAGCCGCGACGGCGTGATGCTCGCGTTCAAGGCCGGGCGCCTGCCGATCCTCGTCGCCACCGACGTCGCGGCCCGCGGCCTCGACATCTCGACGGTCACCCACGTCATCAACTACGACGTGCCGATCTCGCCCGACGTCTACGTCCACCGCATCGGCCGCACCGGCCGCGTCGGGCGTGCGGGGCGCGCCATCACCTTCGTCGAGCCGCGCCAGCAGCGCGAGCTCGAGGCGATCGAGCGCCACATCGGCACGAGCATCTCGCCGTGGTCGCCCGGCGCGCACACCGCCCCGGCCAAGGTCGAGGAGCGCCCGCGCCGCCACTCCAAGCCGCAGATCACGCGCAACGGCGACGAGCCGTACGCCAAGCTCATCGCCGGTGCCGGGCGCGCGGCGGGCATCGAGGTCGCCGACCTCGTCCACGCCGTGACCGGCGCGGCGGGGATCGACGGCGAGGCCGTCCGCGACGTCCGCGTCCTCGAGCACTTCTCGTTCCTGTCGGTGCCCAGCAGCGAGGCCGAGCGGGTTGTCGCGGCGGTCGACGGGACCGACGTGCGCGGCACGCCGGTGCGCGTCGAGCTCGCCCGCACCTGACGCCCCGTCTTTGTGCGCCGCGGGCGCATGTGCCACCCTTGAGGCCGTGAAGCTGCTCGAGGCAGAACCGACGGCTGCCCCCGTCGCGCCCCCTGAGCCGCCGCAGGAGGGTCCCCAGGACCAGGCCGCTCCGCCGTCCGGAGCGCGCACCTGCCGCGCGTGCGGCGCTGCGATGGTGCCCGACCAGGACTGGTGCCTGGCCTGCGGAACCGCGGCGCCGGGGCGCCTCGGCACCCGGCCCGGCTGGCGCGCCGCGACGACCGTGATCGGGATCACCGCCGTGCTCGTGGTCGGGGCAGTCGCCGCGGGCTATGCGGCACTGACGGGCAACGCCAGCCGCGAGGCCGCCGCGCCCGCGCCCCCGAGCGCCGCGCCGATCGTGCAGGCTCCGCCCGCCGACACCACGCCGGCCGCTCCGCCGGCGGCCACGACGACGACGCCCACCGCGCCGGCCACGCCCGCAGCGCCGGCCAAGGGTGGCGCTGGCGCGCTTCCGAAGGTCAAGGTGCCGGGCTCCGCGTCCGCCGGCGCCGTGCCGGCGAGGCCGGTCGCGCCCGCGAAGCACACGACGCCGTCGTCGACCGGGTCGGGCACCACGCCGAGCACGACGACGCCGACGCACACGTCCACGGGCACGACCACCACTCCGGCGGTCACCCCCAAGCCCGCCGCGCCCACCCCGATCTCGCTGGGCTCCGACGCCGGTTCGATCTACGACCCCTACCAGCGCGCGGCGCAGGCGGGCGACGCCTCCAAGGCGCTGGACGGAGACCCCTCCACGGCCTGGTTCGTCACGGCCAAGTCATCCGACCAGATGGGCGTCGGCTACGACGTCGACCTCGGCAAGCTGCGCGGCGTGCGCGAGCTGGAGCTCACCACCAGCACGCCGGGCTTCCGCATCGAGGTCTACGCCACCGACGCGGCGAGCCCGCCGCCCGACATCCTGGACACCCGCTGGAGCCACATCACCAACCGCTCCGGCGTCGACAGCGCGACGGGTGCCAAGGCCGAGGACGGCAACAAGCCCGGCGATGGCAAGGAGCGCATCGTCCTGGGCTCCGGCTCGAGCAAGTACCGCCACGTCCTGCTGTGGTTCACGCAGCCGCCCAAGGACGGGGCGACCATCAAGATCTCCGAGCTCCAGCTCCTGCACTAGATGGTTGATTCCGAATCATTCGTGGTCGGGGTGGCGTGGATCGTCGTTCTGGGCGGCGTCCGGTGGCGCAGCCCATGGCAGCGCCATTGGCAAGTCCGCCGGACGGCGATCCAGAGCGGCGA
>JAOPZW010000099.1 GCA_025963905.1 Solirubrobacterales bacterium
CGCGTGGATGCGAGCGTCTCCGTCGGCGCGAACGCTCAATGGCACCAGGGAGAAACCCGTGGCACCCGCTACGGACTCAGGATGAACCCCTTTCCCCAGGTGGGGAGTGCGCGGAGCTCGACAGTGCGATGGTCCAGGCACCCCCTGCGTCGGCCTCGTAGACGATCCGCGACGCGCCCGCGGGGATCGTGATCCGCTCGCAGCGGTTGCCGAACCCATCGATGCCGCCGTGGTGATCGGCGCCCGTGTGGTTCGCTGACCCCCCAGCGGCGTCCCGCGACACCCTGAGACCTACGTGGTGACCGACCGGATCGGTGGCCGACCCTCCGCATCAGCGCCCCGGTCAGCTTGCGCCTGGAGGCGATCCCGAGCTTCGCGTAGGTGCTGGGCAAGGGGGTCTCGACGGTCCTCGGCGTGACGAACAGGGCTTGGGCGATCTGGTTGTTGGTGCGGCCCTGGGCGGCGAGCTCGGCGACCCGGAGCTCGCTGATGGTGAGTGAGTAGCGGCCGCGCAGGGCGTCCCGGCGCGACGCTGGAGCGCCACGGTGTCATCGCAGGGTTCAGCACGCCCCAACCGTCGGCGCGCTCGCCGGTCGCTAGGAGATCCATGATCGCGCGCCGGTGATCACCGGCGGCGTGGAGCCGACCGCGCGCCAGCAGCAGCGGTGTCGTCGCCCACGCCGCGGGCAGTTCGCCGTCGAGCCCCCGTTCGGCGATCTCGTCGAGGGCAGGCTTGGTCTCCCCACGCTCGATCAGGGGCTTCGACCAGAAACCCGACGGTGAGCAGGCCGGGCGTCGCTGAGTCCTCAGGGTCCGGGCATTCGTGCTACTGTTCACCAAGTGGTTAACGATCCGTTCAAGGCGCTTTCGCACCCGATCCGCCGTGGCATCGTCGAGCGCCTCGCCGAAGGTCCGGCGACGGTCGGTGAGGCCACCGGCGGCTTCGGGGTGTCGAAGCCCGCGATCTCCAAGCATCTGAAGGTGCTGGAGGACACCGGCGTGGTGAAGCGCGTGGTCGAGGGCCGGACGCATCGGCTCTCGCTCGAGCCGGAGGTGCTCAGCGTGGCCGCCGATTGGATGGATCGCCAGCGCGCCCTGTGGGGGCGCCTGTTCGATGTCGTCGACGAGTACCTCAAGGAGGGAGAATCACAATGACCATGCCGCCGATCGTGTCGCCGCAGGAGTGGGACGCCGCACGCGAGGAACTGCTGGTGAAGGAGAAGGAGCTGAGCCGCGCCCGCGATGCGCTGGCCGCCGAGCGCCGCCGGATGCCGAGGATGGCCGTGGACAAGACGTACGCCTTCGATGGTCCGGAAGGCCCGGTGGGCCTGGTCGACCTGTTCGAGGGGCGCCGTCAGCTGATCGTCTACCGCTTCTTCTTCGAGCCGGGCGTGGCCGGCTGGCCCGAGAGCGGCTGCCGCGGCTGCTCGATGATGGCCGACCAGGTCGCCCATCTCGCGCATCTGAACTCGCGCGACACCACGCTGGTGTATGTCTCGCGCGCGCCGCAGGCCGACATCGAGCGCTGGAAGGCGCGGATGGGCTGGGACATCCCCTGGTACACGCTCACGGACGACTTCGACGCCGACTTCGGCGTGGAGGAGTGGCACGGCACCAACGCGTTCTTCCGCGACGACGACGACCGGATCTTCCGCACGTACTTCGTCGACAAGCGCGGCGACGAGGCGCTGGGCAGCGCCTGGGCCTATCTCGACATCACCGCGCTCGGGCGCCAGGAGGAGTGGGAGGACTCGCCCGAGGGGTACCCGCAGACCCCGACCTACGCGTGGTGGAACCTCCATGACGAGTACGACGAGGCGACCGTCTTCGAGGCGGCCCTCTCGGACGCCGCCGCCTCGCAGCGCGGCTCGCGGAGCTCGCGCTCGTGATCGCTCACGTGGGAGGTGTGCCGGCGGAGGAGGTCCTGCCGGCGCTGGCCGGCACGAGCAGCGCTTTGCTGGTCGCGCGCGCCTGGCTGATGCTGCGCCTGCGACGCCGACGGGAGCCCGGGAAGTGACCGACACCAAGACGCTGCACATCGAGCGCACCTTCAAGGCGCCCGCCGAGGCGGTGTTCGACGCGTGGACCAGCGAGGAGGTGCTCCGGCGCTGGTGGCAGGCCGAGCACGACTGGGAGACGACCGAGGCCGAAGTCGACCTCCGCGTGGGCGGTGTCGTGCGCGTCGTCATGCGCGACCCGAACAAGGACATCGACTACGGCGGCGGCGGCAACTACACCGAGATCGAGCCGCCGACGCGCCTGGCGTTCACCTGGATCTGGGACGGTGACACAACGCGGACGCTGATCGAGATCGACTTCGAGGAGACCGACGGCACCACCACGGTCCGCTTCACCCACAGCGACCTGTGGGACGAGGAGGCCGTGCGCACCCACGAGGACGGGTGGAGCAAGCTCCTCGACAGCCTCGAGCGCACCCTCGAGGCGGCTCGCCCGGAGGGATAGCCCGCGGCGTGGCTCGTCCCTCTCAGCGGGCGTGTCTGCCGGCCTCCGGTGAGGCGTCCCAGAAGTCGTCGATCTTGGTGGAGCCCGAGCGCTCGATCCCTCGAAGTTGGTGTGCGCCGGGACCCGAACGAACGTCACCGCGAGCTGGCGAGCGCCTCGGTGAGCTGCCGAAACTCTCCGGGGATGTCGGTTTCTTCGTGGAGGTTCTCGACCCGGTTCGGGTCGACGACGGCGTAGCCGTCGGGGCTCGGTTCGTGTGCGGCCGTCATCGAGCGGGATGCCCTGGCTAGCCCTCATGAGGCTGCGGCATCGCCGCGAGCGGGACCTCGGGCGGATGCGCGACCGTCAGCTGCCCCCTGGTGGGCGCCAACGCGGCAACCCCGGCGCCGGCGATGGCGACGGCCGCCGCGACGATCTCGGCGGATCGGAAGCCATGCATGAACGCCGCCGGCGACGAGTAGCCGCCTCGGGCGGCGAAGACGGCAGCGAGGATCGCGACACCGAAGACGCCGCCCAGCTCGCGCACCGTGTTATTGGTGCCGGCGGCCACGCCCGAGTCGGTTATCGGCACCGAGCCCACGACGGCGTTCGCGACGGTGGGGAACACCATCGAGATGCCGATGCCGGCCACGATCAGCGGCAGGACCAGGCTGCCGTAGCCGACCTCGGGTGTGGCTTCCAGCCCAAGCCACAGCAGCCCGGCGCCCTGCAGCACCAGGCCCAACATCATGAACGGCTTGTTGCCGAGCTTGTCCGACAAGCCGCCCGCCAGCGGAGCCACGAGCATCGGCATTCCGGTTCACACGAGCATGCGCAGGCCGGCCTGCAGCGGGTTGTAGCCCAGGCCGACCTGGAACATCTGGGCGATCATGAACAGCGATCCGATCAGCGAGAACGCCAGGAAGAACGCCACGCCGTTCGCGGTGGAGAACGCCCGGCGGCGGAAGTACTCGAGCGGAAGCATCGGGTAGCGCGCCCGCCGTTGCCAGAACAGGAACGCGGCCATCAGGGCGGCGCCCGCGACCAGGGCGCCGATGACCTCGGCGCTGCCCCATCCGACCGACGGCGCGCGGACCGGCGCCCAGGTCAACGCGAAGAGCGCGGCCGCCACGAGGACCAATCCGACGAGGTCGAGCTGGGGGCGAGAGCCGCGACTCTCGCGCAACATCGTCATGCACAGCACCATGGAGATCACGCCGACCGGCACGTTGATCCAGAAGATCCATTGCCACGAGATGTCTTGGATGATCACGCCGCCCAGCACGGGGCCGGCGGCCACGCCCAAGCCGGTGACACCGCCCCAGATCCCGATCGCCGCACCCCGCTTCTCCAGCGGGAAGGCGTCGCTGATCAACGTGAGCGTCAGCGGGAGCACGACGGCTGCGCCCGCGCCTTGGAAGATGCGCGCCGCGATCAGCATTCCGACGCTGCCCGACGACGCGCAGGCGATCGACGCCGCAGTGAAGAGCCCGAGCCCGAGGACATAGACATTCCTCCGGCCGAAGCGATCGCCGAGCGCCGCGCCCGTCAGCATCAGGCACGCAAAGGCCAGGTTGTACGCGTTGATCGTCCATTCGAGATCGGACAGGCTGGCACCGAGGTGGCGCTGCAGCGTCGGCAGCGCGGTCGACACGACCACCACGTCGAGCGACGTCATGAACGCGCCGACGGATGCCAGGATGAGCGTCATCGCCACGCGCGTGGCGGGCGTCGACGAGCTCGTGTTCGTTGCCATTGGGAGTCCTTCAGTTCGGTCGCGGCTGTTGGCCGCGGCATCGATGGGCTCGCCTCGGGAGGCCGCGGCCGAGTGGACGCGCGGAGCAGACTCGAGGCTCGTAGTAGAGACCCCGCGGAGACGCTTGATCCATCGCCGGCTTCTGCCAGCTGCTCGAGCCGTGACTACGAGGCGGCGAGGTGCGCCGGCAGCGCGAAGCGCTCGAACAGCGAGGCGTCGAGGAAGAACACCAGCTCGGTGATCGCACCGCGGGGTTCGTAGGCCAGCACCTGCAGGCAGTGGGCGAGATAGGCGTGCCGGGTCCGATCCCAGAGATAGCTTCCGAAGGCGACCTGGCCGTTGGCCTGGGTCGGCACCATCCGCCAACGCGAACCGGGCGACAGCGGGCCCCTGGCGGCGAAGGTCGCAATCGCGTCACGGCCACCGAACCAGGTCGGCAGAGGCGGCATGGACAGGGCCGCGTCCTCGGTGAGCAGCGCGGCCAGGGCGCCCACGTCCGCGGTCTCCCATGCCTCCACGTAACGCGCTGCGAGCTGCTGCAGCCGCCGATCGCCCAGCGCCCGCAGTGCGTCCTGCTGGCGGGCCTTCGGGACGCGTTCGTCCACGGCACGATGAGCGCGCTGGACGAGGCTGTAGACCGACGACGGGATCGTGTCGAGCATCTCGGCGACTTCCGCCCCGGAGAAGCCCATCACCTCGCGCAGGATGAGCGCAGCGCGCTGGCGGGGCGGAAGATGTTGCAGCGCGGCGACGAACGCGAGCTCGAGGCTCTCGCGCTGCTCGAAGCGCGCCTCGGGCGACGCCGACACGCCGGCGTCTTCGAGGTCCTCCGGGATCGGCTCCAGCCACACGGATTCGGCCAATGGCGGATCGGGCGCGAGCTGCGGATCGCCGGCGGGCCGTCCTTCGATCCGCAGAACGCGTTTGGGATTGCGCTCGATCATGTTGAGAGAGGCGTTCGTGGCAATGCGGTACAGCCACGAGCGCAACGAGCTGCGGCCCTCGAAGCGCGGCAGCGCGCGCCATGCGCGCAGCAGCGTGTCCTGCACGGCGTCGTCGGCGTCATGCACCGATCCGAGCATCCGGTAGCAGTGCCGGTGGAGCCCTGTGAGGTGGTACTCGACGAGCGCGCGGAAGGCGAGCTCGTCGCCTTGGCGCGCAGCCTCGAGCGCGCGCGCCTGCGCGGTGTTGCTGGCGGTTGCAAGCTCATGTGTCATCCGGAGACGGCGATTGGCGGCTGCTCCTGCAGGACGTTCCAGCGGACGAGGTCGCCGGCGGTCAGCCACCATTCCGCTCCATCTCGGTGAGCCGCGAGCTCGATCACGGCGTCGCCCACGTCTTCGGGCATGAGGCGCGCGTCGTCGAACCGGCGCTCGAGCCACTCCGCGGCAGACAGCCCCTGTGAGGCGCCGAAGGCGGTCGCGGCCGCAAGTCCGACGCCGCCCGCGGGCGTCAGATCGGGGCAGAGGCAGTGGACCGCGACGCCCGAGGGCGCCAGCCAGCTGCCGACGCAGCGCGAGAACGACACCAATGCCGCCTGGGCCGGAGAGAACGACACGTGGCCGGGGCTGGCCGCCGCGACCGCCCCCGCGGCGACGTTGACAAGCGTCGCGGTGCCATGCCCTCGCAGATGTGGCGCCACGGCACGCGTGACGTTGAACGCTCCGCGGACGTCGACGTCGATGTTCCGTCGCCACTCGTCCCATGTCATCGCGTCCAGCGTGCTGACCAGCGGGGGCGCGCCGGCGTTGTTGACGACCATGCCGATCGCGTCGAAGCGCCCGTACGCCGTCGCCACCATCCGCTCGACGCTTTCGGGGTCGGCGACGTCGGTGACGATCGCGAGCGCCTCGCCGCCGCGCAGGTGGATTGCGGACACCTCGGCTTCCAGCGCCTGCGCGTCGCGTGCGGCGAGGACCACGGGACGTCCGGTTGCGGCGAGGCGCCTGGCGATTCCGGCGCCCAGCCCTCGACTGGCGCCGGTCACGATCGCTGCGCCCCAGGGGAGTGTTTGGCCGTTCATGCCATCTAAGACCCCCGCGGGCGCGCGGATCCATCGCGAGCGGTCAGGTGGTGGCCGGTTGGTAGGTGAGGATGACGACGCCTGTTTGGAGGGTTTTCGTCCCGATCAACTTCAGCGTCTGCTTCTGCCCTTCGCGGAAGAGCAGCGCTCCGCTGCCCACGAGCAGGGGGTGGATGGCGAACTGGAGCTCATCGAGCAGGTCGTGCTCGAGCAGCGTCTCGCCGAGCGGGCCATGGCCGTACATCACGAGATCCTGGCCGTCCTGGTGCTTGAGCTTGGCGACCTCGGCCGCGACGTCGCCCCGCACGATGGTCGAGTTGTTCCAGTCCGCGTCTTGCAGCGTTGACGAGAACACGTACTTGCGAATGCCGTTCATGCGGTCCGAGTAAGGGCCGCTGATATTGGGCCACGTCTGGAAGAAGATCTCGTACGTATGGCGGCCCATCAGCATGGCGTCGCTCGCCATCAGCTGTTCGAGTGCCTTCTCCTGGGCCTCGGAGTCGAAATACTCCGAGGCCCAGGCGCGTGGCTCGCCGATGACGCCGTCGAGTGCCAGCAGGGTGGATTCGATGAGTCTGCGCATGACTGATCGCCCGGTCAGGCGGCGAGGCCGCCGTCGATGGTGATCGCGGTGCCGGTGACGTAGCGCCCGCCGTCGCCCGCGAGGTAGGAGACCAGGGCGGCGATGTCGTCGGCGCGGCCGTAGTGGCCGAGGGTCGTGACGCTTCGCAGCCAGTCGCCGGCGGGACCGTTCTCAGGGTTCATGTCGGTGTCGATCGGGCCCGCCTGGATCAGCGTCGCCCTGATCCCGCGGGCACCGAGGTCACGTGCCAGGCCCTTGGTGAGACCGCCGAGCGCGGACTTGGACATCGAATACAGCGTGAGCGTCGGGCCCGGGACGCGCTCGGCCAGCGCGGAGCCGATGTTGATGATCCGCCCGCCGTCGCTCATGTGGCGCGCGGCCGCCTGGGAGGCCAGGAACACCGCCTTGACGTCGATCGCCAGGATCCGATCCAGATCGTCCGCCGTCGCCTCCTCAAGCGGCCCGCCGGAGAAGATCCCGGCGTTGTTGACGAGGATGTCGAGGCTGCCCAGCTCCTGCACCGTCTGCTCGACCGCGTCGGCGGCGGCGCCGGGATCGGCGTGGTCGGCGTGAATGACGAGCGCTCTGCCGCCGCGCTCTTCGATCTGCCTGGCGACCGCGTGCGCCTTGTCGGCGGCGGACGCATACGTCAGCGCGACAGCAGCTCCGTCCTGGGCCAGTCGCTGGGCCACCGCGGCTCCGATTCCGCGGCTGGCGCCACTCACCAGTGCCACCTTGTTCGCAAGTTCCATCGTCTGCTCCTCTGTCGGTCGGTTGGGCGGGCGCCGCGTATTGGCGCCGCATCTACACCGACGCAGCCGGTGTGTCGATTTGGACACGGCGGACGAAGACCGTGGCTCTGACGGCCGGCTAGGTCGGAAGCGCCCGAGGGAGCCCGAAGCGGGCCAGGATGCTGGAGTCGGTGAAGCGGGTGATGGCCGAGATCCGGTCGCCCTCGAGCGTGAGGACGAGCAGTCCGTGGGCGCGATAGAGCGGGGCGTGCGCGTCGCGGAGGTAGCAGCCGAACGCCGGCTGGCCGTTGGCCCTGGTCGGCACGAGCCGGTAGCTGCGCGTCGCGCGCCAGCGCTCGGATTCGCGCAGGAACCTGGCGATCGTTGCCGGCCCTTGGTACTCGAGCGTCACCGGGGGCATCGTGTACCAGGCGTCGTCGGTCAGCAGCGCGACGACCCGGTCGACGTCGTCGTTCTCGAACGCGTCGGTGAAGCGCGCGACGAGGTCCAGCTCGCGTCGCGAGCGCGGCATCGGCGCGCGCTCGCGGTCGCCGGCGGGCAGGCGGGTCTCGAGCGCCGTTCGCGCGCGCTTGAGGGCGCTGTTGACCGACGCCTCGGTGCTGTCGAGCATGCGGGCCACCTCGATGGCGGGGAAGCCGAGCACGTCACGAAGGACGAGCACCGCTCGTTGCTGGGGCGGTAGGTGCTGCAAGCCTGCGACGAACGCCAGACCGACCGCCTCCTTGGTCTCATAGCGTGCGTCGGGCCCGGCAGCAAGGTCCGGCACTCCCTCCAGCAGCGCGTCGGGGTAGGGCTGCAGCCAGACCGGCTCACCCCGTCGTGTGGGTTCGGGCGGCTCGAACGGAGGGTCAGGCGGCGCCATCAGGCGGCCCGGGCGGCGCTGGCCGTCACGCAGCGCGTTGAGGCATCGATTCGTCGCGATGCGGTACAGCCAGGCGCGCAGCGATGCGCGCTCCTCAAAGCCGGCAAGCCCACGCCACGCCGCCAGAAGCGTCTCCTGCAGCACGTCCTCCGCGTCCTGAACCGAGCTCAGGATCCGGTAGCAGTGCAACTGCAACTCGCGCCGGTAGGGGTCGGTCAACGCCTCGAAGGCCGCTTGGTCGCCCGCTCGAGCACGAGCCAGCGTGCCCTCGGCCGTCACCGCCGGATCCCCGCACTAGGGCGTCCTTTCGCGTGCATCGAAGGTAATGACACCGCGGGCGCCGCAAAGTGATCGCTCGGTTCGGCCTGTGGACCTCCGCGAGCGCTGCGACCAGGTGCCGGTCAGCGCCGAGCTCCCGATCGTCGGCGCGTACGAGTTGGGTTGGGGCCGAGGCGCGCGGCACGGACACCACGGCGGGTCGAAAGTCATCGGCGAGTTCGCGCGGGGCCCGGTGTCTTGAAGAGCATGACCACTTCGCGCTCACACCAGAGATGGGTCCTCGGCCTGGCGTCCCTTGGCTCCTTCATCGTCGTCCTCGACCTCCTCGTCGTGTCCACCGCGCTCAGCACGATCCAACGCCACCTCGGGGCATCGATCGAGTCGCTCGAGTGGACGATCAACACGCAGGTGCGCCCGCGCGGGGCCGTGCGGGGCGTCGACCCGCAACGGTAGCCTCGGCGCGGTGTTCGACCACGTCGCCATCGCCGTCTCGGACCTGGCCGCGTCCGAGCGCTTCTACCGCACCGTGCTCTCCGTGCTGGGCGTCGAGCCCGGCCACGCGGACGCCGAACTCGTCGAGTGGGAGGACTGGGACATCGGCCCCACGGACCGCGAGCACCCGGTGACCCGCGGCCTGCACGTCGGCTTCAGCGCGCCGACCCGCGAGGCCGTGGACGCCTTCTGGCAGGCGGGGATCGACGCCGGCTTCCGCGACGACGGCGCGCCCGGGCCGCGCCCGATCGACGGACCCGACTACTACGGCGGCTTCCTGCTCGACCCGGACGGCAACAGTGCCGAGGCCGTACACAGCGAGCGGTCGAGCCCGGTGCCGCCCGGCCGCGTCGACCACCTGTGGATCCGCGTCGCCGACCTCGAGGCGTCCAAGCGCTTCTACGCGACGATCGCGCCGCACGCCGGGATCCACCGGGGCGACGACGAGCCCGGGCGCGTGCAGTTCACCGGTACGGACTACAGCTTCTCGCTGATCGACGACGAGCGGCCGCTCACGGAGCACGTCCACCTCGCCTTCCCCGCCGGGGACGACGCCACGGTGCGGGCCTTCCACGCCGCCGCGCTCGCCGCCGGATACGAGGACCACGGCGGGCCCGGCGAGCGCCCCGTGTACCACCCCGGCTAGTACGGCGCGTTCGTCCTCGACCCCGACGGGCACAACGTCGAGGTCGTCAACCACAATCGCTGAGCCATGGACGACGACGCCGCACGCCACATCTCCCGCGAGGGCCTCGCCGCGCTCGGGGCCGAGCGTCCCTCGCCGCGAGCCGGCCGGCGCCGGACTAGCGCGATGATTGAACGGCGGCTCCGCGACGGCGCGGGGCGGGCGATGCTCGAGGCCTAGACTGCTGCGGGTGCCGTTTTACGCGCCGCGAGAGGACCCGCTTCCGAGCAGTTCCGGGCCGCGCGAGGTCCGATACCGGGCGCGCTCGAACCAGCTTGCCGCCGGGACGCTCGCCTGCCCGCGCTGTGACGCGCCGGTCGCGCCCGCGCGCCCTCTGTCGCCGGCGGAGTGGATCGCGTGCCCGTTCTGCGCGCATGCGGGGGCGGTGCGCGCGTTCCTGTCGCTCGCGGCGCCCACGCGCCCGGCGCGCGTGGTGGTGCGTGTCTACGCCCCCCAGCGAAAGCCGGTGGGCGCGGGGCGCGGCGCCAGCGGGCTGGGCGGCAGGCCGCCCGGCGGGTCGTCCTGGTTGTAGGCGCTCGGCGCCACGTCGTTGGGCGCGTCGGCGTGGAATAGCGCGGCGAGCAGCTCGATCTGCCCGCGGCCCACGCCCAGTTCGCCCATGCCACCGCCGTACATCGGCCGCCGCTCCCGCGCGCAGCGCGCGTAGACCTCGAACAGCGCGCGGAGGCTGCCGATCCGCGACGGCTTGACGTTCACCACGCGCGCCGCCAGCGGCGTAGCGCCGATGTCCTCGGCGCTGCGGATCGGCGAGTCGTAGGACACACGGGCGAGGTGATCGCTGAGCCGCTGTGCGATCTCGGGCAGATCGTGCGGATCCTCCAGGTAGGCGTCGGGGAACGCGGCGAGCACGTGGTCGTACACCGCAAGAAGCGCATTGGGATCCTCGACCGCAAGGTCATAGTGGCCCTTGAAGTCGATCGTGTCGACCGCACTGGTCGCCGCGACCTCGTCGACGAGCGCCGGCGCCCAGGTCGCCTCGGCGTCGAGCTTGAAGCGCACACCGGGGGAGCGCGCAAGCCGCCGGTGCAGCGGCTCGATCGAAGGCTCCTTGCCGAGGCCGAGCGAGTTGACGAAGCGCACCGGCTGCGGCTCCAGCCCGAGCACGTCGTGCAGCGGGCGGCCGGCCTGGCGCAGCGCGAGGTCCAGGGCCGCTGACTCGAACGCCCAGTTGCGAAAGTGCCGCGCCCCGTCCCACTCCGGCGGCTCTGGCCACAGCTCGAGCGTGGCGAGGTGGTCGCAGAATCCGGCCAGCGTCCACTCACCCTCGAGCGCCAGCGACGGCCGCGTCTCGTGCAGCGCGGTGCCGTTCTCCTCGTGCACCGAGACGTCCTCGCCCAGTCCGTCGGCGCCCGCGCCGACGAGCCGCACGTGCGTCGTGATGCGCTCGAACTCGTAGGCGAGAACGGCGTACAGGCGGTCGTACTCGCACGCCTCGATGACCAGCGGCAGCCCCGCGAGCCGAGGCCACAGCGACTCGCCGTCGATCGTTGGGCTCGCGGGGTTCACCGCCGTCATTGTTTCATCACGCGCGGCGTCGGCCGGGCGGCACGCCGCGCGCGTGAGCGGTCGCGCCTTGCTTCCCTTCTCGCCTGCCTGCGATCGTCAGCGGCCGCCGCTTATCACGCTCGGACGTGCCTCGAAGCAGCAGCCGCCAAGTGTCCTGACCCGCTGTTGCGAGCGTGATCCCGTTGCTCGTCGCACACGATCAGGATTCGGTCGGGCACTCAAAGTCGCGGATCTGGCTGTCCTTGTCCTGCGTCGCCGCTCTGGCAGCGGCGGACCCGATGGGTCGCGCGGGCGCTCGTGAAGCCGAGGCCCGCGACGACCAGCCCGCCGATCGCGTCGAGCCAGATGTGATCCCCGGTCGCGATGATCTCGACGACGACCGCCGGCGGGTAGACGAGCGCGGCTGCGCGGACGGGTCGCGACCGCGCCAGAGCCCATACCGTCCCTGCGGCGACCACCGAGAATGCGGTGTGGGCGCTGGGCATTGCGGCGTAGGGGCTCTGGATCGATCGCCCCAGTCCGTTATCACCCGGTCCTGGCCGGTCGTCGTAACCGAGGCCAGCGACCATCCGCGGTGGTGCGGTGGGCGCGATGACGTACCCGATCGCCGCGAGCGCCTGGGTTGCGGCAAACGTATCTCGGGCTCGGGGAAATGCGTGCGGGTGAGCACGCCGGGTCCAGGCCAGCACGCCGAGCGCCACCGGCAGATGCGCGGCGACGTAGGTCACTCGGAGCGTCCGCATCAGCGGCGGGCGGGCGTCGAACCAGGCGTGCACCTTCGGCTCGAAGAACAGCCCGAGCCGGCGTTCCTTGTCGATCAGGCTGCGCATCCGCGCCAGCGGCCGCTCCGACCCGGGAGCCGCGGCCGCGACGACCGGCGAGAGCGCAAGGGCGAGCAGGACGGGGGCGGCATCGCGCGCAGACCGCGCCCAACGACGTTCCGCCGACACAAAGCAACCGTAAACGATCGCGAGCGTATGCTCGGCGGCGCGTCCGGTCCAGCGTCAACTCCTGGCGCCGACAATCAAGACCGCGGCCAATGTTCCTGGGTCGCTAGCAACGACGTCGGCGTGCCGCTGCTGCCTCGATGCGACAGCACCGCCCCCCAGCGACAGATGCCTGCGCGTGACGCGGAGCAGGCCGGGCGGAGGGCGCCGCCGCCGCTGGTGCTCAACGGCCGCCAGCCGCGCCGACGCGATACCGGATGTGCGTCGCGTTCGGCGAGTGGATGACCTCCACCGGCTCAAGGCCGGGGTCATCAAGGCCGTCGAAGAGGCGTTCGCCAGCGCCGAGGAGCACCGGCACCACGTCGAGGACGAGCTCGTCGATCACGGCGGCGGCGAGGGCCTGGCGGACCGTCGACGCCCCGCCCGCAATGTCGACACCGTCCTCGCCCGCTGCCGCCGTGGCCTGAGCGAACGCAGCCTCAAATCCGTCGGTGACGAAGTGGAACGTCGTGCCGCCCGCCATCTCGATCGGCTCACGCCGATGGTGGGTGAGCACGAAGACCGGAGCGTGGTACGGCGGCTCGTCGCCCCACCAGCCACGCCAGTCCGCATCCCAGTCGCCGCGGATCGGCCCGAACATGTTGCGACCCATCACGTACGCGCCTTTCGGCCGCATGAGCAGATCGCGCGCCGCCGCGTCCGCCTCGTGCAGCGGCTCCCCGAGGTGCCATTCGTGCAGCCGCATACCGCCCACGCCGATCGGGTCGTCGGAGGTCTGGTGCGGCCCCGCGACGAAGCCGTCGAGGGAAACGGACATGTGGCAGGTGGTGAGCGTCATGACGACAAAGACGGCCGAGGCCGTCCGAGCTCATCGGTCCTCGGTTGCGGTGGTCGCCCAACGGCCGGCCGGTGCGCGCAGCCTACGCGCCGGGGCCGGCGCGCGCTCTCCTACCTTGTCGAACCGGTTCCGCGCCGCTCCGACGCGGCAGTTTCCGTCACGGCGCACCGTCGCTCATGCCTCCATGCAGGGCGTGGTCTTCGCCGACCGGCCCCGCCGGTCAGTACGCGTTCTTGATCACGAAATAGGAACCCCGGATCGTCCCGGCCAGCCGCGACCTCTGGCGGGCGAACTTGAAGCGCGGCGCCAGCTCAGCGGGGATCTCCACCCCGTCCGACAGCTTGAAGCCGACCGCCCGCTTGTCAGCGCCGTCGACGGTGTACATCACGTTCACCGACAGTCCGCTCTCGTAGAACACATAGGCGATACGGATGTTCTCGACCTCAAAGGCCGTCGCCTGCAGAGGACGAGAGGAGATAGTGATGTCCCGTTCCTCCTTCAGGATCCGGTGCACCCACGCGATGGTCTCCTCGGCGTCGCTCGCAGGCTCCACCGTGAAGTCGTGGTCGTACTTGTTCTTGAAGTAGCGGGCTTCATTCGCCCGCAGACCAGCCAGCGCATCCGCAAACGGTGACGACTCCAGACCCACGGTCGAGACGGTGTCGAAATCCACGGTGTAAGGCATGGCGTTCTCCAGGCACGCTCGGTTGCTTCGACCGGAGGCTACCTCCCCGAGGATCCGAGCACGGTCGCATGGAGGCCGCCACGCCGGCTTGGACCCTGGCTGCTGCTTCCGCGTGGATGCGAGCGTCTCGGTCGGCGCGGCGGCGACTATCGCTCGCGAAACACCGCCAGCCGCGCCGCCAACGACGCCACGACAGCGACAGCGGCAGCGCGAAGCTGCGCCGGCGCCATGCCGTATCGCCAGCGCGTGCCGCCCGCCTACGCGGCCCGAACCTCGAACTCGGTCAGCGTCACCGGACCGAACGAGGTGATCAGTGCGACGTCGACGGCGTCGCGTCCCCGGCCGACGATCACGCGTCCGATGCGGCGGCGGTTGTTGCGGGCGTCGAAGGTGTGCCAGGCGCCGTCGAGGTAGACCTCTAACCAGGCGGCGAAGTCCATCGGCTCGGCGGGGAGGGGGACGTCGATCTCGGGGATGTAGCCGAAGACGTAGCGGGCCGGGATGTTCAGGGCGCGGCAGAACGTGATCGCGAGGTGCGCGAAGTCGCGGCAGACGCCCTGGCCGGCGCGGTAGGCGTCGACAGCCGTGGTCCAGGGGTTCGATGCGCCGGCGACCCTTCGAGGTGGCCGTGGACGAAGTCGACGATCGCCTCGACCCGATCCCGGCCGGCGTGTGTTTCGGGCCGGCCAGCCGGACAGCTCGCCCAGCGCGCTTACGACACATCGCCAGGAGCTGGATCGGTGGGCAGCCGCGACCGCTAGATGGCCGCACCGCTCTTGGGAAGGTTGTGCGCAAAGCTCAGCGCCGCGGAAGACGGCTGCGCCTCGTCCTTTCAGAGCGTCTCGCACCCTGAACCGAAGCGCCTCGTTTCACGCGGGAGCGGAAGCGCGGTGCGAGTCTGGCGACACTCCGCGTCGTCAGTCCAGATGGTCCGCTACCTCGCCGCTCACCGTCGGACGCCGTCGAAGGCGATCCTCACTGGCTAGACCGGGCGAGGCTTCCGGCGTTCGGGCTTCGCTCTCCACGAGAAGGCTGAAGCGCGAACGAGGTAGTCTGCGGAACCGAGGGTCAGACGCTTCGGCTCCTCGGCGCATCGCAGACCCCAGAACGACGCCGACATCGGCCCTAGGGATCGCGTCACGACGCGCCCGGTGCGCAGCTCGGCTGCCAGCCGAGCCGAACAGGACCGCCGAAGGCTGTGGCCGGCTCGTACCGGCCGACCGTATCCCGGCGCCCTGCGACACGGTGCACCCGGGGCCGATGGGGTGCGGCGAGGGTGATCGGGGCGCCGCGCCGTCAGACCGACGGCGCGGCGGCGATCAAATCGGCCACGACCTGACGCCCGCGCTCCGTCCGGCCACCAGACACCGTGGTGGCGGTGACCTCAGAGCTCGGGTCGAGCCCGGCAGAGACGTCGGTGAGGGCGAGCTGGTCCTTCACCGGGCGGCGGCGGCCGGCTGCCGGCCTCGTAACGGATTGGGCCGCGTCGATGCGGCGGCGGGCGATCTTCACGTAGCGGGCGCTGATCTCGAAACCGATGCAGCGACGACCGAGGGCCAGCGCGGCCAGCCCCGTGGTGCCCGAGCCCATGAACGGGTCGAGGATCACGTCGCCGCTTCTGCTCGACAGCGCGATGCAGCGCCCGGGCAGCGCCAGCGGGAACTCGGCCCCGTGGCCGTTCTTGCCCGACGATGTGGGCAGCGACCACACGTCGGTGATCCGCTCCTGGGACTCGAGCTCGGGGTGCGGGCCGCCGATCGACGGGTCGAGGTCCCGCCAGCCGTCCTTGTCAAACAACGGCGGCGTCGGCCCGACGCCGAGATGCAGCACGTACTCCGCCTGGCGCGTCCCGCGGCTGCGGACCGGCTCGGGCGCGTAGTTGTGCTTGCGCCACGTGATGAAGCTCTTGAGCCGGTAGCCGATGCGCGACGCGCGCTCGGCGACCCGCGTCGGGATCGAGCTCTGCTCGGCGTCGTTGAGGAACATGTGGCCGGCGCTGTGCCGGCAGGAGAAGTGCTCGGTCCACCCGGCCCGCGATCCCGGCGCGTCGCCCATCGCGTCGAGCCGCTCGCGCCCGTTGCCCCGGATCGGCGTGCGCGTGTTGTACGTGTCCATGAGGTTCCACCACACGGACCCGTCCGCGGCGATCGCGGGCTTGAGCAGGTACAGGATCTCGATCGTGTGGCGGATGAAGCCCTCGGGGGTCTGTTCGAAGCCGTAGGCGCAGTGCTCGCCGTCGGCCCACTTGACCGGACGCGTGTTCTCGTAGACCCGCATGCCCCAGTACGGCGACGACGTGACGACGCCCTGGACGGAGCCGGGGGCCAGCCGCGGGATCAGCTCGCGGGCGTTGCCGGTGTACACCGCCACCTCGGCTTGCGCCGGAGACGCGATGGACGGGCCCGACGTCTCGCCGGCCTCAGGCAGCGACAGCAGGTAGCGGGGAACCTGACTGCGGCGGATGAACGTCTCCTGGTAGCCGTCGACGTCGAGGAGATCCAGGACCTGCCGCATGGTGAGCCGGCGGGGCTGGGCGCCGCGTCGGCCGAGGGCGCGGGCGATGAACGCCCGGTTCATCCCCAGGACGGCCGAGGCCATGGCGATGTCGAATTCGCGCTCCAGGTCCTCGGGAGCGAGGCTGCGATCCAGACGGTCGGTGGGAGAGAACGGCCGAATGTCGTTGTCGCAGGTGTTCCCGCGGTCGGGCATCCGGGCAGGGTAGTAGGCGGACCGGCCAGGACCGGGGCTGCCCGCGACACCGGCCAGGATCGGTGCTACGCGGGAGCGACGGCATGTTCCCCGCGCTCGCCGTGGCCGTCGGCGTCGCCGGGCTCCGCGCCGGAGTAGGCGGCCCGCAGCCACGCGGCCATCTCGTCCCACTCGGGGTCGATCTTGAGTTTGCGCTTCGAACGACGGCGCTCCTCCTGCATGCGCTCGATGCCATTGAGCAGCTCGTGCGCGTCGGCGAACATCACCTCGGGGCCCAGCCCCTTCGCGGACGCGCGCTCGTAGACCACGTACTGCTCGAGGAGGTTGGCCTTGTGCTTAGCCAGCCCTGCCGCGCGGATGAGGGTCGCGACCGCGACCTTGCGGTCGTCGCTGGTCACCGAGACGTTCGGCTCGCCGTCCGGCCGGTAGCGCACGGCGCGAACCTCGAACCGCGGCGTGTACGTCGACGCGCCGGCACGGCGCCACAGCTGC
>JAOPZW010000101.1 GCA_025963905.1 Solirubrobacterales bacterium
GCTCGGCGCTGCTGGCGCGCGCGCCGAGCGCGGGCCGCCGGCTGGACCGGCTGCACGGGGAGGTGGCGCGATCCGGCGCCCGCTTCGACGGCCGCCTGCGGATCTGCTGCGTCGACAAGGCCAGCGGCAAGCGCGTCGTCTTCGGAGCGCCGGGGGCGCCGGCGGCGACCGTCGCCGACGCCGTCACGGCGTCATGCTCCATCCCATGGGTCTTCGCGCCGGTCGAGATCGGCGGGCGTGAGTACGTCGACGGCGGCGTGTGGAGCGTGACGAACCTCGACGTGGCGCCCGCCGGGCGCGACACCCAGGTCCTGTGCCTGGACCCCACGGCGAGCCTGGGGCCCGGCGCCGGGCCGCTCGGCGCGCTGCGCCAGGCCTTTCGCGTGGCCGGCGCGGTCGAGGTCCAGGCCCTGCGCGGCCGCGGCGCGCGGGTGCGCCACATCTCCCCCGACCCCGACGCGGCCCGGGAGATGGGCCACGACTTCATGGCCACGGAGGCCACCCAGCGGGTCCTGGCGACCGGGTACCGCCAGGGCCGCGCGCTCGCGCGGCGTGCCGGTTAGGGCCACTAGATCCGCGCGGCCCGTGGCGCGCGCGGCGGCGGGCCCCAGCGGGCGCCGGGACGCCAGTGCTCGCGCCCCTCGGCGTGCCGCAGCGTGTGGTTGCGCGCACGCTCGTAGATGCGCTCGTAGGCGCTCACGACGGTCGAGACGTCGAAGCGGGCCTCGGCGTTCGCCCGGCACCGTCGCCTGTCGATCGCCCCGACCCGGGCGATGGCGACAGCCATCTCGTGCTCGTCGTCGACGAGGAAGCCGTTGACGCCGTCGACGATCAGCTCCCGCGCAGCGCCTTCGCGGTAGGCGATCACGGGCGTGCCGCACGCCATCGACTCGGCGATGACCATCCCAAACGGCTCGGCCCAGCGGATCGGCATGAGCATCGCCCACGCGGCGCGGTAGGCCGCCTGCTTCTCCTCGCCGCCGAGCTCGCCGGCGTAGATGACATGCTCGCCGTCGATATGGGGCTCGACCTCCGCGGCGAAGAACTCCTCCTGGCCGGGCTGCACCGGCCCGGCCAGGACGAGCGGCATCCCCGCGTCGCGAGCGGCGGCGATGGCGCGATGGGGCCCCTTGATCGGGGCCATCCGCCCGATCCACAGGACGTGATCGCCCGGTCGCTCCTCCAGCTGCCACTCCGCGAACCGCAGCGGGTTGTGCACGACCGCCGCGTCGCGCAGCTCGGGCGGCGCCGCCTCCAGCTGACTGTGGCTGATCGCGACGATCGTCGCCTTGTGGGCGTGCGTCGCGTAGAAGTCGCGGCAGGGGTCGTCGAACGGCCCGTGGAGGGTGTGGACGATCGGCGTCTGGAGGCGGTCGGCCATCGCGATCGCGGCGCAGCCGCAATGGTCGTGGACCACGTCATACGGCCGTCCCGCCCGGACGGCCGCGTCGACCTGGGCGAACCCCCGCGCGACGTGGTCGACCTCCCAGCACGAACGCTCGATTTCGTCGGGGTGGCAGTCCTTCAGGAGCGTGTGGACATCCGCGGTCGAGTCCGATCCGGGCGCCGCGAACAGCGTCACATCGTGGCCGTTGGCGACGAGTCCGTCGCACAGGAGGCGCACGACCTCCTCGATGCCCCCGTATCCGGGGGCCGGCACGGGGATCCACGGCGGCGCGAGCATCGCGATCCGCACTACCTCACCTTCCTTCGATCGAGCTTCGCGCCCCGTGACACGATCTACCCCGCCCCCGCGATCGCATGCAGAGCGGTTGAGGCGGCCGCCTGGCGGGGAGCATCCCGGGGAGCGCCGTGGACACCGCCCCGCGCGACACGTCGACCATGCCGGTCCCTGACATCGCGGTCCCCGCGGTCGTGAACCTCAGCGACGCGATCGTCCTCAAGGAGGGCGGTGCCTTCCTGATGAGCCTGCGCGACGGCTCGATGCCCGTGCACGGGACCCACCCGCTCGGGGTCTACCTTGATGACTGCAGGTACGTGTCCGGCCACGAGCTGCTCGTGGGCGGCGTGGCGCCGCGCCTGCTCGTGGCGTCGACGCCGGCGGGCAGCGAAGGGGTGCACGAGCTGACGAACCCCGACATGCACCTCCCGGACGGCAAGGCCCTGGCGCTGCAGACGCTGCAGGTCCGCCTCGAGCGGCGCCTGGTGGCCCCCGGCCGCCTGCTCGAGCGCATCCACGTCCACCTCTACGGGCACGAGCCGGTCGACATCGACGTGGAGCTGGCGCTCGCCGCGGACTTCCGGCCGATGTTCGCGATCCGCGGGATCGTCGACCTCCCCCCCGTCGAGGTGTCGATCGAGCGCGGCCCCCGCCGGCTCCGCTTCCACACGGTCACCCGCGACGGCGTCGAGCGCTCGACGGTGGTCGAGGCCGATCGCGCGCCGGCGGCGGCGCGCGAGGGCGTCCTCTGCTTTCCGCTGCGGCTTCAGCCCGGCGACCACGAGGACATCCGCCTCGACTACGAGCTGCGGGCGCCAGACGAGGCGCGCCCACGGCGCGGCGGTGTCCCGCTCGCGGGCTCAGGGCCGGTCGCGCGCACCCGGGTGCACGCCGACGACGAGCTCTTCAACCGCGTCGTCCAGCGGTCGCTCTTGGATCTCCAGACGCTGCGCACGCCCCTCGACGGCGACTACTACTACGCGGCGGGCGTCCCGTGGTTCGCCACCCTGTTCGGGCGCGACAGCGTCATCACCGCGCTCGAGATGCTCGGCTTCGCGCCCGAGATGGGCGAGCACACGCTGCGCCTGCTCGCCAAGCGGCTCGGGCAGCGCGAGGACCCGATCCACGAGGAGGAGCCGGGGAAGGTGATCCACGAGCTGCGCGTCGGCGAGGTGGCGACGCTGGCCCTGTCCCCGCTGACCCGCTACTACGGGACGGTCGACGCGACGCCGCTGTTCCTCTGCCTACTCGCCGAGCACGCCAACTGGACCGGCGATCTCGGGCTGTTCCGGGAGCTGCGCGGCGCGGTGGTCTCGGCGCTTGGGTGGCTGGAGCATTACGGCGACCACGACGGCGACGGGCTGCTGGACTACCGGGCCAGTACGCCCGAAGGGCTGCGCAACCAGGGGTGGAAGGACTCCGACGACGGCGTGCTCGACGAGACGGGCACGCCGCTCGAGCCGCCCATCGCGCTCGTCGAGGCGCAGGCGTACGCCGTCCGCGCCCTGCGCGGGGTGGCCCGGCTGTTCGCCCTCGACGGCGACCCCGACCGCGCGCAACTGCTCATCAGCCACGCCGACGAGCTCGAGGCGAGGCTCGAGCGCTTCTGGGTGCCGGGCCGCGGCTTCTACGGCATGGGCATCGACGGCTTAGGGCGCACGAGCGGCGCGCTGGCCTCCAACCAGGGACACCTTCTATGGGCACGCGCGATCCCGCCGGCCCGGGCGCGCGCGGTGCGCGATGCGCTGATGAGCGAGGCGATGTTCTCGGGGTGGGGCATCCGGACGCTCGGCCGGGGCGAGGGCGGCTTCAACCCGGTCGGCTACCACCTCGGAACCGTCTGGCCGCACGACACCGCGATCATCGCGGCGGGCCTGCGGCGCTACGGCTTCGACGAGGAGTTCAACCAGCTCTTCGAGGCGCTGCTCGAGGCAGCCTCCCACGCCGAGGGATACCGGCTGCCCGAGCTCTTCGCAGGCTTCTCGCGCGCTCAGTACGAGACGCCGGTCCCCTATCCCGTGGCGTGCCACCCCCAGGCGTGGGCGGCCGGCGCGATCCCCTACATGCTGATGAGCGGGCTGGGCCTCGAGGCCGACGCGCTGGAGGGACGCCTGCGCGTCCGGCGACCGTCGCTGCCGCGCTGGGTGAACCGCGTGGAGGTGAAGGACCTCTACGTCGGCGGCAGCCGAGTGGGCCTGCTGTTCGAGCGCACGGGGAGCGGCGACCAGGTCGCGCTGACCGACGCGCGGATCGAGGGCGATCTCGAGGTCGTGCTCGAGATCAGCGCTTCGCGCGACTGATCCGGATGAGGTCGCGGTACCACAGCGCGCTGCGCTTGGGGACGCGCTGCTGGGTCTCGTAGTCGACGCGGACGATCCCGAACCGCTTGGCGTACCCGAGGTGCCATTCGAAGTTGTCCAGCAGCGACCATGCGAAGTAGCGGCGCACGTCGACGCCGTCCGCCGCGGCGCGGGCCACGGCCCCGAGGTGGCCATCCAGGAAGGCCACCCGGTCGGGATCCTCGACGACGCCCTCGGCCGGCGCCGGGTCCTCGAACGCCGCGCCGTTCTCGGTGATCGCGATCGGGATGTCGCCGTAGTCGCGGCGCACGCGCAGCAGCAGCTCGTGCAGCGCGGCGGGGTCGATCGGCCATCCCATCGCCGTCAGCGGCGGCGACGGCTCGGCGGTCCGGGCCTCGAGCGGCCCCTCCCCCGGGGCCGCGCGCACGGCGACGGGGAAGTAGTAGTTGACCCCGAGGAAGTCGATCGGCGCGCCGATCACCTCGAGATCGCCGTCGCGCACGGCGTCCAGCGGGCCGACGTGCTCCCGGTAGCGCTCGAGCAGGTCGGCCGGGTAGGCGCCCGTGAGCACGGGATCGAGGAACCAGCGGTTGAAATAGCCGTCGAGGCGCCGTGCGGCCACCGCGTCGTCCTCGGCCGTGGAGGCCGGCCGCGCCGGCGTGAGGTTCAGCGTGATCCCCACGGGCGCGGAGCTGCGCTCGCGCAGGACTTCGAGCGCCCGGCCGTGCGAGAGCAGGAGGTGGTGGGCCACGCGCAGGGCGGTCGGCCAGTCGCGCACGCCCGGCGCCATCACGCCTTCCACATGGCCCAGGAACGTGACCACCCACGGCTCGTTGTGCGTGATCCACTGGGCGACCCCGTCGCCCAGGGCGTCCGCGACCAGCGCGGCGTACTCGGCGAACCGCTCCGTGGTGTCGCGCGCCGCCCACCCGCCGGTGTCCTGCAGGGCCTGCGGAAGGTCCCAGTGGTAGAGCGTGGCGACGGCCTCGATCCCACGCTCGGCGAGCCCCTCCACCAGCCGGCGGTAGAAGTCGATGCCCGCGGGGTTGACGGCGCCGCGCCCGTCGGGCTGCACGCGCGGCCACGCGATCGAGAAGCGGTAGGACTCCAGGCCGAGCTCCGCCATGAGGTCGAGGTCCTCGCGCCAGCGGTGGTAGTGGTCGCAGGCGACGTCGCCGGTGTCCCCGTTGGCGACCGCCCCCGGGACGCGCGTGAACGTGTCCCAGATCGAGTCGGCCCGGCCGTCCTCGTGCACCGCGCCTTCGACCTGGTAGGCCGCGGTGGCCGTACCGAAGCGGAATCCGGGTGGGAAGTCCATGGCGGAGGTCATACCCCGTCAGGGCGCGGTGAGCTCGGGCGGCCGCGAGGTCACCGCCGGGAGCTCCTGGGCGGCGCGGGCCCGGCGCACGCCGTTGGACAGCGCGCGCACGTAGGCCCGCCCGGCGGCCTCGAGGATGTCCGTCGCGACGCCCTGCCCGGCCGCGGACTGGCCGTCGATCTCGATGACCACCGACGTCTCGCCGAGGGCGTCCTCCCCCCCGGTGACCGCGTCGACGCGGAACTCGCGCAGGCGCGCGTCGATGCCCGTCGCGGCGTTGATCGCCCGGAAGATCGCGTCGACCGGGCCGTCGCCGGTGAAGGAGCCCTGGACCTCCTCGCCGTCGGGCGTCCGCACCCCGACCGTGGCGTGCGGCGGGCGGCGGGTGGAGGCCTCGACGTCGAACCACTCGAACGTGTAGCCGACGAGCTCCTCGCGCAGCTCGTCGGTGACCAGCGCCTCGAGGTCCATCGCGGTCACCTGCTTCTTCTTGTCCGCGATCTCCTTGAAGCGCTTGAAGGCGGTGTTGAGGGCCTGGCCCTCGACCTGGTACCCGAGCTCCTCCAGGGCCTGGCGCAGCGCGTGGCGCCCGGAGTGCTTGCCCAGCACCAGCTGGTTCGCCTCCAGGCCGACCGTCCGCGCGTCCATGATCTCGTAGGTCGTGCGCTCCTTGAGGATCCCGTCCTGGTGGATGCCCGACTCGTGGACGAAGGCGTTGCGGCCGATGATCGCCTTGTTGGGCTGCACGGGGTACCCGGTCAGCCGCGACACGAGGCGGCTGGTGCGCGCGATCTCGGTCGTGACCGCGGCCGTGTGCAGGCCGATGTCGCTCTGGCGGGTGTGCAGGAGCATGACGATCTCCTCCAGCGCGGCGTTGCCCGCGCGCTCGCCGATGCCGTTGACGGCGCACTCGACCTGCCGCGCCCCGGCCTGGATGCCGGCGAACGAGTTGGCCACGGCCAGGCCCAGGTCGTCGTGGCAGTGCACGGAGAGGACCACGTCGCGCAGGGCCGGGACGAGCTCGTAGAGACGCCCCAGGAACCGCTTGAACTCGTCGGGCGTCGTGTAGCCGACGGTGTCCGGGATGTTGATCGTCGTGGCGCCCTCGTCGATGGCGATCTGGAGCACCTCGGCGGTGAACTCGACGTCGGCGCGCGTGGCGTCCATCGGCGAGAACTCGATGTCGTCGACGTGCTCCTTGGCCTGGGCGACCGCCGCGCGGGCCAGGCCGCGGACGTCGTCGCGCGTTCCCTGCAGCTGGTGCTCGATGTGGATGTCTGAGGTCGAGACGAACGTGTGGATGCGCGGGCGCTCGGCGTCGCGGACGGCCTCCCATGCGCGCTCGACGTCGGCGGGGTTGGCGCGGGCCAGGCCCGCGATGACCGGGCCGCGGACCTCCTGGGCGATGAGGCGCACGGCCTCGAAGTCGCCCGGCGACGCGATCGGGAAGCCCGCCTCGATGATGTCCACGCCAAGCCGCGCGAGCTGCTGGGCGATCTCGAGCTTCTCGGTCGCGTTGAGCGAGATGCCGGGTGACTGCTCGCCGTCGCGCAGCGTCGTATCGAAGATCAGTACCCGGCTGGGGTCATCGTGCATGTCGCTTCCATCTCCTTGCGGCTTCGGTCTCGGGCTTCTTCAGGCTGGGTTTGCGGCTACGCGGCCGCCACGCGCTATTCCCCCCGAGGGGGGAGCAGAAGAAGTCGAAGGTCGAGCACCGGCGACATGCTGTCGAGCAGCGTAGCGAAGCGGAGCCGGCGCTCGCAAGGACGAGCGGCCCAGAGCGATGCGCCGATCAGCCCAGCAGCCGCGACGAGCGGGCGGCGATGCCGAGCTCGCTGCGGGCGAGGACGACGACGCGCACGTTGCCGGGTTTGCGCAGGGCGCGCACGGCGCTGGTCGAGAGGCGCACCGTGACCGACAGGGTCCGGCCGCCGTCCATGTCGAACAGCCGCTCGGACAGCTGGGCGCCGGTGGGCGTGCGCAGGCGCAGGACCCCGTCGCACAGCCCGGCGGGCTGCGGGCAGGCGAGCGTGATCCTGGCCCGGCGCCCGGCGAGGTCGAGCCGTCCGCCGATGATGTTCACCGGGTAGCCGACGGCGACGGCGGACAGGCCGTTGGCGCCGCTCGGGCCGGTGGTGCCGGTCGCGCCGGGCGCTCCGGTGGCACCGGCCGTGCCGTTGAGCCCGTTCGCGCCGTTGGTCCCGTTCGTCCCGTCGATGCCGTTCGTGCCGTTGGTGCCGTTGGTGCCGCTCGTCCCGTCGGTTCCGTTCGTCCCCGCCGGGCCGGTCGGGCCCGCCGCGCCCGCGGGGCCGCCGTCGGAGGCCAACGCGAAGTCGTCGAACAGCAGCCCTGCCCCCGCGGTCGGCGGGGTGACCGCCGGGTCGAGCGCGGCGACGACGAGCTCGTCGACGGCCGGGACGAGCGAGCTCGCGCTGCGGTAGGGCGTCTCCCAGGTCGTCCCCGAGACCGGCGCGGCGTTGTCGACGGAGACCGCGACCACGTCGTTGGCGAAGCCCTCGACGAACTGGACGTCGAGGTGCACGCTGTGCGCGCCGATGCGCGACAGCCCGCTCGCGATCGGGAGGGGATTGGCGTCGTTCCGGCTCTGGAGCAGTTCGACCGCGAGCCCGTCGGGCGCGTCCTTGACCCGCACGACGACCATCGGCTTCCCATCGCCCCGGTCGAGACCGACCTGGACCGCGAGACCCGGCTGCTCCGTGTCCTGCGTCGAGGCGAACGAGAAGTCGGCGGTCAGGTGCGGCTGGCGGTTCCCGCCCGCGTAGTCGCCGTTGGAGGCGGTGCTCTCGCCGGCCGATTCGGCCAGCGATCCGGAGAACGCCTCGTCGCCGTAGCCCGCGCCGACGACGGCGTTGGATGCCTGCAGCGCCTTGCCGGCCCCGGCCGGAACCACGTTGATGTCGAGACCGTTGTTGCTCTGGAGCCAGCCGTGCTGCCCGTTGACCGTCCCGGTCGCGAAGTCCTCGAAGTTCCAGGCCTTCTGGTCTGCCTGGGCGACGCCCGTGAGCGCGGCCATGGCGGCCAGCGCGAGGACGGCGGTGCGTGCCGTGCGATGCATCGATTCCCCCCGGAATGCGTTGTGTGTGTCCGGCTCGCCCCCTGCGCGCCGAGCCGGTGACTGTACGGACCGCGCCCGCGGCCGTCGACCCGGCTGTCCGCGCGCACCCTTACGGGACGAGCACGACCTTGCCGACGTTGCGCCGCTCGCTGAGCAGGCGGTGCGCCTCCGCGGCGCGGTCGAAGGGCACCGCGGCAGCGACCACCGGGCGCAGGGTCCCGTCCTCCAGGCGGGCGCGCAGTGGCCTGATCCACGGCTCCAGCGTGCCGCGGTCGTCCCACAGCCGCAGCATGTTCAGGCCGATCACCGACTTCGAGTCGCTCATCTGGCGGATCGCGTTGAAGCCGCGGAACATCCGCAGCGCCTCCGGCGCGGCGCGCAGCAGGTCGCGCTTCTCGCCGTGCATGACGCTCGACGCGCCGTAGGCGACGACCCGGCCGCCGGGGCGCAGGAGCCGGTAGCTGCGCCGAAGCGAGCGCCCGCCCAGCGCGTCGAGGACCACGTCGAAGCCCGGCAGCCCGCGATCCCACCCGTTGCGGGTGTAGTCGAGCGCGTGCTCGGCGCCCTGGGCGCGGACGGCCTCGTGCTTCGCGGGCGATGCGGTGCCCCATACCTCCGCCCCGTGCGCGGAGGCGAGCTGGACCGCCGCGATCCCGACGCCGCCGGCGGCGGCGTGGACGAGGACCCGCTCGCCGGGTTGCAGGTTGGCGTAGGTGAAGAGGCCGGCCCAGGCCGTGGAGTAGGCGACCGGGACGGCCGCGCCCTCCTCGGAGCTCAGCCGCAAGGGGAGTGGGACGACGTCCGCGGCGGGCACGACGACCTGCTCCGCGTAGCCCCCGAAGCGCGTGGCGGCCATGACGCGGTCGCCCACCGCCACGCCCTCGGCGCCGGGCCCGACCTCGCTCACCGTCCCGGCGACCTCGTAGCCGACCACAATGGGGGGCTTGGGCGCATCGGCGTACAGGCCCTGGCGGGCCAGCAGGTCGGCGAAGTTGACACCCGCGGCGGCGACGGCGATGCGGACCTGGCCGGGCCCGCACACCGGCTCAGGACGCTCCTGGACCTGCAGCGCCTCGAGCCCGCCGTGACGGGTGATGACGACGGCGCGCACGGGGCCGGAGGCTACCCGGCCGGGCCCCGCGCCGCGACCGGAGCGCGGCTCGCATCCGGGCCAGTCCGGCGACGTTACGCTTGTTCACAGCGCAGTGGTGTCGTGCGCCGCGGCCTTAGTACCGTCAAGGGGTGCCCCGGCTCGACACCGGCTTCCGGTCCGCGGACGCCCAGGACGACTTCCAGCGCGCCCGCCGGCGGCAGGTGCTCTCGCGTCTCGCCCGGCGCGTCAGCCGCGAGCCGGGCGACATCGACGTGATCCTGCCGTTCGACGAGGTCGTCGCCGCGCTCGGGCGCGTCGAGGAGCGCTACGTGGGCATGGAGACCATCGACCTCGACTCGATCCACGGCACCGTCGACCGCGCCAAGGGCTTCGACCGCGAGTTCCGCCCCACCTCGTCGCGTGTGCGCACGCGCTGGGAGCGCATCGCCAACGCGATGCGCCGGGGCGAGCCGATGCCCCCGATCTCCGTCTACCGCATCGGCGAGGTGCACTTCGTGCGCGACGGCCACCATCGCGTGTCGGTCGCCCGCGCGCTGGCGCAGCCGGTCATCGATGCGTATGTCGTGGAGGTCGTCACGCGCGTCGGCGCCGAGCGCTCGCTGCGCCTGAGCGATCTCCCGCTCAAGAGCCACGAGCGCCTGTTCCGCGAACGCGTCCCGCTCCCCCGCCACGCGCGCGACCAGGTGGTGCTCAGCGACGCGTGGGGATACGGGGACATGGCGGAGGCCGTCGAGGCGTGGTCGTTTCGCGTGATGCAGGACCGCGACGAGTTCCTCGACCGCCGGGCGGGCGCGCGGCGCTGGTTCGAGGAGGAGTTCGAGCCGGTCGTCGCCATGCTGCGCGAGGCCGACCTGCTCGGCTCCGGCACGCCGGCGGACGCCTACCTGCGCATCGCCTGCCAGCGCTACCGCCTCATGCGCACGCACGAGTGGAGCGAGGAGATCCTCACCCGCCTGCGCGAGGGCGGCGTGCGCTAGGCCGCCGTGTCCGTCGTCTCGGCCGCGCCCGAGTACGTGAGCGAGTTGCCGGTCTTCGCGTCGAACAGGTGGAGGTGGCGCAGGTCGACCCACAGCTTCGCGCGCTGCCCGGACCGGGCGTCGCTCTGGGGGTCCAGACGGGCCACGGCGCTCCCGCCCTCGTCAGTGCGGTGCGGGATGTCGGCCCCGCCGGAGTCCTCCTCGAGCTCGCGCAGCTCGTCGGCCCGGACGACCTGACCTTCGAAGCTGAAGTGCGCGTAGATCTCCGAGCCCATCGACTCGGTCAGCTCGATCGGGGCCTCGAAGGCGAAGCCCTCCTCGGGATCGGCCGCCAGCGCGGCGTCCTCGAAGTCCTCGGGGCGGATCCCCACCACGACCTGGCGCGCGCTGCCGCCGTGGCGCTCCACGCTGCGACGCAGCGCGTCGGGCAGGGGCAGCTCGCCGAGCGGCGTGCGGACCCCCTGGCCCACGAGCTCGCCGCCGAAGAAGTTCATCGCCGGTGAGCCGATGAAGCCCGCGACGAAGAGGTTGCGGGGGTCGGCGTACAGCTCCCGCGGGCTGGCGACCTGCTGGAGGACGCCGCTGCGCATGACGGCCACGCGGTCGCCGAGCGTCATGGCCTCGGTCTGGTCGTGGGTCACGTAGACCGTCGTGGTGCCCAGGCGCTGCTGGAGCCGGGAGACCTCCGAGCGCATCTGCACGCGCAGCTTGGCGTCGAGGTTGGACAGGGGCTCGTCCATGAGGAACGCCTTGGGCTCGCGGACGATCGCGCGCCCCATCGCCACGCGCTGGCGCTGGCCGCCGGACAGGTTGGCGGGCTTGCGGTCGAGGTGCTCGTTGAGGTCGAGGATGCGGGCCGCCTCGTTGACGCGCTCGTCGATCCTGGCCTTGTCGATGCCGTGCAGCTTGAGCGCGAAGCCCATGTTCTCGCGCACGGTCATGTGCGGGTACAGCGCGTAGTTCTGGAAGACCATCGCGATGTCGCGGTCCTTGGGCGCGAGGTCGTTGACGACCTCGCCGCCGATGCGCATCTCGCCGGCGGAGATGTCTTCGAGCCCGGCGATCATGCGCAGCGCGGTCGACTTCCCGCAGCCCGACGGGCCTACCAGGATCACGAACTCGCCGTCGGCGATCTCCAGGTCGACCTGCTTCACCGCCTCTGTGCCGTCGGGATAGCGCTTGGTGACGCCATCCAGCTCGATCTCGGCCATTCGCTCCTCCTCCTACGCCCCGGGGTCGTTCGTCCTTTACCCCGCGGCACGGGCGGTGAACCCCGGCGCTCCGCCGCGATCAGCCCAGCGCGAGGCCGCGCCCTTCGATGAAGCCCTCCGAGGCGACGATCTCGTCGACGAGCTCGCGCGGCACCGGCACGTCGCTCGTCACGACCATCACGGCCAGGCCGTCGTTTCCGGCGTCATCGTCGGGCAGGTGCCCGACGGCCGCCGAGTCGATGTTCACCTGGTGGGCCCCGAAGATCGTCCCGACCCGGCCGATCATGCCGGGCACGTCGCGGTAGCGGAACAGCGCGATGTGATCCTCGAGCTGGAGGTTGAAGCGCTGGCCCCACGCCTCGAGCAGGTGCGGTCGCGCGCGGCTGCCCAGCGTGGTGCCCACGACCTTGGCGCGGGCCTCGCCCGCGACGACGGTGACGCGGACGAGGTCGGCGAAGTCGCGGGCGCTGGTGCGCTTGGTCTCCACGCACTCGATGCCGCGCTCCTCGGCGATCGACGGCGCGTTGACGGCGTTGAGCTCCTCCTCGGTGTGCCCGTCGAGCACGCCGAGGAGCACCGCCGTGGCGAGCGGACGGGTGTCGCGCTCCGCGATCCGCCCCAGGAACTCGACCTCGACACGGTCGACCGACGACCCCTCTGCCAGGCCCACAGCGAGCTTGCCCAGGCGCCGGCAGAGCGGCACGAAGGGCCCCAGGATCTCCATGTCCTCGGCCGCCACCGCGGGGACGTTGACCGCGCTGGACACCGTGCCGCCGGTGAGGGCCGCGACGACCTGCTCGGCGGCCTGGAAGCCGGCGCGGTCCGTCGCCTCCGCCGTGGAGGCGCCCAGGTGCGGGGTGACGATGACGTTGGACCGCCCGAACAGCGGATGCTCGGTGATGGGCTCGGCGCGGAAGACGTCCAGCGCCGCGCCGGCGACCTTCCCGGAGTCCAGCGCGGCCTCGAGCGCCTCGTCGACGATCAGGGGACCGCGCGCGACGTTGAGGACGCGCACGCCGTCGCGCATCTTGGCGAACGCCTCGGCGTCAAGCCAGCCCTCGGTCTCGGGCGTCTTGGGCAGGTGCAGCGTGATGAAGTCCGCCTCGGCGTAGACGTCGTCGGACGACTCCGCCTTGTCGACGCCGAGCTCCTTGTAACGCTCCGCGGCCACGAACGGGTCGAAGGCGAGCACGCGCATGCCGAACCCCTTCGCGCGCTGGGCCACCAGCTGGCCGATGCGCCCGAAGCCCAGGATCCCCAGCGTCTTGTCCATCAGCTCGACGCCCGAGAACTTCGAGCGCTCCCACCGCCCGGCGCTCAGGGAGCCGTGGGCCTGGGGGATGTTGCGCGCGA
>JAOPZW010000168.1 GCA_025963905.1 Solirubrobacterales bacterium
CGCGGCCCGTGTCGCCGGTCTATCCGCAGATCTCCCAGGCGATCTACCAGAACGTCAACAAGGCGCTCGCCGGGCAGATGACCCCGCAGGACGCCCTGAAGACGGCCGACGCCAGCATCAACAAGGCGCTGGCAACCTTCTAGCCACCCCCCGCGCAGCCCGGGCCGGCCCTCTCTCCGCGAGGGCCGCCGGGGCTGCGCACCGACCTGTCCCATGATCGACACCGCCCATTTCGAGCGCTTCGAGCGCGTGAGCTCGTTCGAGGCGACCGAGCGCGGGCTGCTGGCGACGCTGCACGGCGAGCGACTACGCGTCGACGTGGTGCGCGACGACGTGGTGCGGGTCACGATCACCCGCGGCGGGGCGTTCGACGACTCGCCGACCTTCGCGGTCTGCGTGGACCCGCTGTCCGAGGCGGTCGACTTCGACGTCGAGGACGGCGACGGCGTCGTGCGCCTGCGGACCGCGGCGCTCGTGGTGTCGCTGGGCCTGGACCCGTTCCGCCTGGACGTGCACCGCCCCGACGGCAGCCCGGTCGTCGAGACCGCGCAGGATGCCGACGGTCGTCCCTGGGCCTACGCCCGGCTGAACGACGCCTTCACCGTCCGCCGGCGCTGCCGTACCGAGGACGCGATCTACGGCCTCGGAGAGAAGACCGGGAGCCACAACCGCAAGGGCCGCGACTTCACGCTGTGGAACACGGACGTGCTCGACCCCACCGCGACGGCCGAGTTCACCGCGGGAAGACCGGCTCACGATCCGCGCTCGGAGCGCACCAGCGTGGAGTTCGACCCGTACTACGTGTCGATCCCGTTCCTCTACCACCACGCCCAGCCGACGGGCACGGTGGCGGGGTCGTTCGTGGACAACGGCTACCGCGGCACGTACGAGCTCTCGGACCCCGACGAGTACCGCATCCACTTCTCCGGTGGCCAGTACACGGAGTACATCTTCGCCGGACCCGAGATGCCGGACATCCTCTCGGCCTACACCTGGCTGACCGGCCGCATGGCGCTGCCGCCGTTGTGGTCGCTCGGATACCACCAGTGCCGCTGGTTTCGCTACACGGAGGAGACGGTCGAGGAGCTCGCCGAGCAACACCGCGAGCACGACATCCCGTGCGACGCGTTCTGGCTCGACATCGAGCACATGGACGGCTACCGCGTCTTCACGTGGAACACGGATGCGTTCCCCGATGTCGGCGGCATGCTCGAGCGGCTGGCCGACAAGGGCTTCCGCGTCATCACGATCGTCGACCCGGGGGTGAAGTACGAACCCGGCTACCGGGTGTTCGACCAGGGCGTGGCGCGGGATGTCCTGTGCAGGACGGAAGCCGGCGAGATCTACGTCGGAGAGGTCTGGCCCGGCGCCACGGCGTTCCCGGACTTCGTCACCGAGGAAGCCCGCCAGTGGTGGGGCGAGCTGAACGCCGAGCACGTGCGGTCGGGGCTGGCGGGCATCTGGAACGACATGAACGAGCCGGCCACGGGCAAGATCCCGCCGGCCGCGATGCGCTTCGGCCGCGGGCGCTACTCGCACGAGCGCTACCACAACCAGTACGCCATGTTGATGGCGATGGCGACCACCGCGGGCCTGCTGCAGGCCATGCCCGAGCGGCGCACGTTCGTCCTTTCGCGGGCCGGCTTCGCGGGCATGCAGCGCTACGCCGCGAACTGGATGGGCGACAACATGTCGCGGTGGGACCACCTGTGGCTGAGCATCCCGATGGGCATGGGCCTGGGCGTGTCCGGCCAGCCGTTCGTCGGCGCCGACGTCGGGGGGTTCGCCGGCCACGCCGATGCGGAGCTGTTCCTGCGCTGGATGCAGTACGGCGCGCTCACGCCGTTCTGCCGCAACCACTCGGAGCTCGGCAACGCCGACCAGTACGCGTGGGCGTGGGGCGACGTCGTCAGAGACCTCGTGCGCGACGCGCTCCGACTGCGCTACCGGCTGCTGCCGTACCTCTACGCGGCGTTCGTCCGCGCGCACGAGACCGGTGCTCCGGTGCAGCGGCCGCTGGTCTTCGATCACCAGTACGACTCGGTGGTGCGCGACATCGACGACGAGTACCTGCTCGGTCCCGACCTGCTCGTCGCTCCGGTGGTGGCCGCCGGCGTGACCGCGCGTCACGTGTACCTGCCCGCGGGCAGCTGGTACGACTGGCACACCGGGGAGCCGGTGGGCGGCAGCCGGTATCTCCTCGCCGCCACCCCGATGGATCAGATCCCCATCTACGCGAGGGCCGGCGCGGTCATCCCGATGTGGCCCGAGGCGCCGCCCTCCACCGCCGGGTATCACCCGTCGGCGGTCGAGCTGCACCTCTTCGTGCCGGACGCCGACGGAACGCACAGCTCGCTCCTGCAGGAGGACGACGGGCTCAGCTTCGCGGCGCTCGAGGGGGCTCGCTACCGCACGACCTTCGAGGTGACCCGCAGCGGCGATCGGGTCGTGCTCCGAGCCGACGTCGACGGCGACGGCTACCCGGAGTTCGCGCGCACGGCGTTCGAGCTCGTCCTCCACGGGGCGACGCCCTCCACGGTGGTCGTGGACGGCAGCGAGGCGCAGACCCGCGACGGGCGGGTCGCGATCCCGAACGCCGGTGGTCCGTTCACCGCCGAGTTCGGCGTGTAGCGCTGGGCGATCAGCCGCGGCCGGGTCCGGTGAGCCGCCGGACGCCGGTCGGCGTGCGGACGAAGACCTGCCACGCATAGTAGGAGAGGAACACCCGCTCGTCTGCGCGCATGCGGCCGGCGAAGCGGCGGATCGCGCGCACGTAGGACATCGAGTGGTTGTACGTGTAGAGCGCCCGGTCGAGGTGCGCCGGCGCGCCCGCGCGCCGGAGGTAGTTCGCGGCGGCGAGGATCGCGTCGCGGGGGTCGTCGATGTTGCCGCCCATGCCGTAGGCGCGCCATGTCGCCGGCAGGAACTGCATCGGGCCGCGGGCGCCGGCCTGGCTGGCGCTGCGGAGGCGCCCGAACGCCGACTCGACGAAGTTGATGGACGCGAGGACCGACCAGTCGACGCCGAAGCGACGCTGCGCCTCGGCGTAGTCGCGGCGCAGCTCAGCCGCGGGCGCCGCGTCCGCGATGCGGATGGGCGGCAGGCGCCCCGGCGACCGTGGGATCGCGGCAAGGGCGCGGCGGCCCAGCACCGTGTCGCGCGCCTCTGCGCGGACGTCACCCGGCAGGCGCGCGATCGTCGCGTCGCCGAGCGCACGGCGCGTGGTCATCAGCCGGAGCATCCGCTGCTGGTGCAGCGCCAGGTAGGTGACGTCACGCGGCACGGCGCCGGCCGCGTCCCAGCGTTGCACGGCGGCGTGCAGGCGTCGTGTCGTCGCGGTCAGCGTCGCGGCGAGCGCGGCCGGCGTCCGGGGGAGAGCCGCGTCCGGTGCAGGAAGCGCCTCCGCCGTCGGCATCGCCCGCGGCGCCGTGAGCCGCGAGCCACGATCGCCGACATGCTCCTTGGCGATGGCGACCGTCACTCCGGCCGCGACACCCGTGGCGAGCATGATGGCGATCAGGCGTCGCACCGGCCGGAGGCTAGCGCCGCCCGCCGGGGCGTCTGGGAGACGGGCGGCGACTGGTCTGAATCCCGACCACGACGCATGAGCTTCACGGGCGCGCGAGCTCGGACCGCCTCGATCGCGGGGGAGTGTCCGTGAGCCTTGACACGCCCCCCCGCCCCGCGGCAAGGTCGAGGCGTGACCGAACAGCCGGCGACCGGCGCCTCCGAGCGCCGCAACCTCGCGGACGCCGGCCTGACGCGCGCAGTCGCGGCGAGCTTCGACAGCACGCCCGACCCGCGCCTGCGCGCGGTGCTCCAGGCCCTGGTTCGCCACCTGCACGCGTTCGCGAGCGAGGTCGAGCTCACCGAGGACGAGTGGTTCGCGGGCATCCGCTTCCTCACCCGGACCGGCCACAAGTGCGACGACAAGCGCCAGGAGTTCGTCATGGCCTCCGACGTCCTCGGGCTGTCGATGCTCGTGATCGGCATCAACCACCGCCATCCGACCGGCGCCACCGAGTCGACCGTCTTCGGCCCGTTCTTCGTCGAGGGGTCGCGGGCGTTCGAGAACGGCGACGACCTCGCCAACGGCGCGCCCGGCATCCCGTGCCACGTCAGGGGCGTCGTCCGCTCGGTCACGGGCGACCCGATCCCCGGCGCCCACCTGGAGATCTGGCAGGCCGACGAGGACGGCCGCTACGACGTCCAGTACGAAGGGCTCGACGAGCCGCGTGGTCGCGGCCACCTGCACGCCGACGATCAGGGCCGCTACTCGTTCTGGACCGTGCACCCCGCGGCCTACCCGATCCCTACCGACGGGCCGGTCGGCGAGCTGCTCGAGGCCGCCCGCCGCAGCCCGATGCGGCCCGCCCACATCCACTTCATGGTCACTGCGCCCGGCTACCAGACGCTCATCACCCACGTCTTCGACGAGGCGGACGAGCATCTCGACACCGACGCGGTCTTCGGCGTGCGCAGCTCGCTGGTGGCCACCTTCCACCGTCACGACGGCGGAGCAGGGCCCGACGGGCGCCAGATGAGCGACGCGTGGTCGAGCCTGGAGTTCGACCTCGTCCTCGCGCGCGACTGAACGCGCCTGCGACCACGACGACAAGGAGGCAGACCCAGATGTGCTTCGACTTCGACGCCCGTCCGCCGGAGCTCCCGGCCGAGCTCGCGCTGCCCCCGCTCGCCGGGGGCGCGGGCGCCGAGCTGCTCGAGCTTCGCTCGGCCGACGGCACGGCGTTCTCCGCGGCGCTCGCCGAGTCTCCGCAGGGCGGCGATCCCGGCGTGGTGGTCCTCCCGGACGTGCGCGGGCTCTTCCCGTTCTACATGGAGCTGGCCGAGCGCTTCGCGCAAGCCGGCCACCCCGCGATCGCGATCGACTACTTCGGCCGCACCGCCGGGCTCGGCCCGCGGGGCGAGGACTTCGAGTACATGCCCCATGTGCAGCAGACCACCACCGAGCAGATCCAGGCCGACACCGCCGCCGCCCTGGGCGCGCTGCGCGAGCGCACCGGCGTGCGCACCGCGGTGACCGTCGGGTTCTGCTTCGGAGGCCGGCAGTCGCTGCTCGCGGGAACCAGCTCCGAGCTGGGGCTCGACGGCCTCGTCTCCTTCTACGGCTCCCTCGGCGCGGGACGCCTCCCCCATGCCGCCCCGCTCGACCACGCCCACGAGATCCGCTGTCCGGTGCTCGGGCTCTACGGCGGCGCCGACGCCGGCATTCCGGTCGAGCAGGTGCACGAGCTCGAGTCGCGGATCGCCGGCGCGGGCGTGCCGCACGAGCTCGTGATCTACCCGGGCGCGCCGCACTCCTTCTTCGACCGATCCTTCGAGGAGCACGCCGACGCGTGCGCGGATGCGTGGCGTCGCGTGCTCGGCTTCTCTTCGCGCCTCGCCGGCTCGACACCTCACGGCCCGGCGACAAAACGTTGACCTGGTTTTGAAGGTCATGTCGTAACGTGGTCTCCGTGGAACGCCGCACGAAGATCGTCGCCACCATCGGCCCCGCCTCGCGTGATCCCGAGGTGCTCGTACGCATGGTCGAGGCGGGGATGGACGTCGCGCGGCTGAACTTCAGCCACGGCACCCACGACCAGCACGCCGAGACCGCGCGCCTGGTGCGCGAGGCCGCCGGGCGTGCAGGGCGGCCCGTCGCCATCCTGCAGGACCTTCCCGGACCCAAGCTGCGCATCGGGCCGCTCATCGAGGACGCCGTCGAGCTCAGGGCCGGCGACCAGGTGACCTTCGAGTGCGGCAACGGCGACATCGCGGGCGACGAGCGGCGCATGTCGATCAGCTGGGCGGACCTGCCCTCCGCGATCGGGGCGGGCGAGGTGCTCTACCTCGCCGACGGCGCGGTGCGACTGCGCGTCCAGGGCGTGCGCTCGGGTGTGCGCGAGGTCGACGCCGAGGTCGAGGTCGGCGGCACCGTCGCGTCTCGGCAGGGCTTGAACATCCCGGGACCCACGGATCTGCTCCCCGCGGTGCCCGAGGAGGATCTCGAGCACCTGCGCGCGGGCGCGGAGATCGGGGTGGACATCGTCGCGCTGAGCTTCGTGCGCCGCGAGTCCGACGTCGCCTTCGTGCGCGAGCACACGCGCACGCCGCTGATCGCCAAGATCGAGAAGCCCCAGGCGGTCGACAACGCCGAGGCGATCATCCACGCGGCGGACTGCGTCATGGTCGCCCGCGGCGACCTGGGCATCGAGCTGCCGATCGAGCAGGTGCCGATCGTGCAGAAGAAGCTGCTGGCGCTGGCCGGCGCGCTGGCGCGCCCCTCGATCACCGCCACCCAGATGCTCGACTCGATGGTGCACTCATCGCGCCCGACCCGCGCCGAGGTCGCCGACGTCGCCAACGCGATCCTCGACGGGACCGACGCGGTGATGCTCTCCCAGGAGACCGCGGTGGGCTCGTATCCGGTCGGCGCGATCCAGATGATGGCCGCCGTCGCCAGGGAGACCGAGAAGATGGCTCCCTACCACCACTGGAACGACACGCGCGTGCGCCGCGACACGCGCGACCCCGCCTACAGCGTGGCGCACAGCGCGTGCCAGGCCGCGCGCGAGCTGGGATTGGATGCCCTCGTCATCCCGACGCTCTCCGGGCGCTCGGCGCGACTGGTGTCGGCCAACCGCCCCGAGGTGCCGATCTTCGCGCTGTCACCTGGGCGCGAGACCGTCCGCCGCTGCGGGCTCATGTGGGGCGTGACCGCCTCGTCCATGCGCCGCCACGAGATCACCGAGGCGCTGATCGCGGACGCCTGCGAGCGCGTGGTCGAGCTGGGCTGGTGCAAGCGTGGCCAACGCGTGGGCATCACGGCGGGGCTGCCGAGCGGGCACCCGGGGACGACGAGCCTGTTCCAGATCCAGACGCTCTGAGGTCGCGCCGGGCGAGGACCAGCCCGGCGATCGCCATGATCGCGAGGACGCAGATCGCGACGATCGTCTCGGGCGAGCCGAAGTCGCCGAAGCTGCCGCCCAGCGCGGTGTAGGCGAAGGCCCGGGGGGCGCAGCCGATCGCGGTGGCGGCGGCGAACGTGCGCAGCGCGACGGGCGTGAGCCCGGCCGCGTAGTTGACGAGGTTGTACGGCACGCCGGGCGCGATGCGCGCGTAGAGGATGCTGACGAAGCCGCGGCGCCCGACCCACGCCGACAGCGCCCTGAGCCGGGGCCCGGCGAGGTGCTCGACGGCGTCGCCGGCGATCCAGCGCGAGATCGAGAACGCGAGGCAGGCGCCGAGCGTCGCCGCGGCGATGGAGACCGGCGTGCCCAGCGCCGTGCCGAACAGCAGGCCGCTGGCGCCCGACAGCAGCGGACCGGGGAACAGCGCCACGGTCAGGCACGCCGACACGACGATGTAGACGAGCGGGCCGGCGACGCCGTACCCGCCGACCCACCCGCGGACCCGGCCGGCCGACAGCGAGCCGCTGAACGCGACGACCGCGAACGCCGAGCCGACGAGCACGGCCAGCAGGGCGAGGCGCAGCAGCGGGCCGACCGGCCCGCGCCTCACGGCCGCGGCGGGTGGTCGGCGTAGAAGGCGGCCTCCTGGCGGCCGAGCTCGGTGACCGGCGGATCGCCGTACATCCACTCGCGCGCGATGCGGTGCCAGTTGCCCTTGGCGCGCAGCTGGCTCATGACCGCCAGCGTCAGCATCTCCAGGCGCCGCCCGAAGATGTGGTCGGGCGGCAGCGTCTCGTGGCGCATCTGGGCGAAGTACTGCGAGCGCGGATCGGACATCTCGATCATCACCTGCGTGGCGATCTCGGGCTCGAGCTGGATCTCCTCGTCGCTGGTGTACCACCACGTGAGGTCGTGGAACTGGGCCAGCAGGCGCTCGGGCGTGTAGTGCTCGGGCTTGCCGATCCAGCCGCCGTCGTGCAGCTTGTCCATGAGGTCCTGGCCCCGGCCCTCGACGCCGTAGCGCTGCACGGTCAGCTCGAACTCGGCCACCTCGGCCGGGATGCGCTTGAACAGCCCGAAGTCCAGGAACGCCATGCGCCCGTCGTCGAGGAGCAGCGAGTTGCCCGGATGCGGGTCGCCCGAGAACTGGTGGTGGCGGTACATGCAGCCGAAGTAGAAGCGGAAGACGATCTCCGCGATCCGGTCGCGCTCGGGCTGGCCCAGCTGCTTGAGCTCCTCGAAGCCGCGCCCGGCGACGAACTCGCTGACGATGACCTTCTCGCGCGAGAGGCTCGTGATCACCTCGGGCACGTAGATGAACGGGTGCCCGCGGAAGATGCGCCAAAGCGTGCGCTGGTTGGACGCCTCGAGCTCGTAGTCGAGCTCCTCGTCGATGCGCGAGCGGATCTCGCCGGCCATCGCCTTGGCGTCGAGCCCGGGCGCCACCCGCCTCATGAGCCGCAGGATCATCCCGAGGTTCTGCATGTCGGAGCGCACCGCCCCCGCCACGCCGGGGTACTGGACCTTGACGGCGACGTCGCGGCCGTCGTGCATCCGCGCCTTGTAGACCTGGCCGATCGAGGCGGCGGCGATCGGCACGGGATCGAAGGTGTGGAAGACATCCTCGATCGGATCGTCGTACTCGCTCTCGATGACCTTCTTCATGTCCTTGAAGGAGACCTTGGGCGCAGCGTCGCGCAGCTCGGCGAGCTTGGCCTGGAACTCCTCGCGGTACTCCTCGGGGACGAGGCCGACGTCGAGGAACGACATCACCTGGCCGAGCTTCATCGCGGCGCCCTTCATCGTCCCCAGGGCGGC
>JAOPZW010000171.1 GCA_025963905.1 Solirubrobacterales bacterium
CGGGCCTGACCGTGCTGCCCGCTTGCCGTTGCCAGCGCGGCCGCAGACACGGCGGCGGCGGTCACAGCCGCCGCCATGAGCAACAGGACTTGAGCATGCCCTGTCAACGTACCGCGCCGCACAGAAGCTCCCTTCCGGGTAGCAGTCCGCCCTGCGCAGGATGCGACGGAGGCGAGTCGAACCACCTAGGAGACCGGCGAACCGTGCTGACCACGCAATCACAACATCAGGCGGGGTCGGAGAGGTGGTCGCGGGTGGCGGCGCTTAGAAACATCGGCGGCAGTTGAGCGTTAAGCGAGCCATGACCCGTCACCCGATGGTCTGCATCAGCGCGGCGCTCGCATTGGCGAGTGCGTGGTCGGTCGGGCCCGCGGACGCCGCTTTGAGGCAGGTGACGATCGCTGCTTCGCCCGCCGTCGGTGGGGGCGCTGACGGCGATCTGGCGTACCTGCAGACGCCGACAGTCCTCGTCGTCACCCGACAAGACAGATCCCGCCACGAATACGCGGTTCCCACGGGCTGTGCGCCGGACGCGCTGACCAACGACGTCGTGGCGCTCACCTGTCCGGCCGGCCCTGATCGCCCGCAGGCACCCACCATCCTGCGTCTCTCGGATGGCCGATTGCAGCCGGTCGCCGTCCCGCCGGACATCGCCGGCGTGGGTGTGGTGTCCGTCGGCGCGCACTGGCTGCTTGGCGACGCGAGTTTCGCCGCAGACGCCGTCGGTCATCTTTCTGAGGGGATCGTCGCGATCAACTGGACAACAGGCAGAGCGCTCGAACTGGGACGCGAAGACCCGCTGGGAGTGCGCTCGTACGCCGATCTGGACTCCGCGACCCTTCGCCGGCGCCTCTGCGCACCGATCACCCGCGCCCGCTACGGCGGGGGAGCGAGCGACCGCACCCGCTACGCCGTCGTCAACAAGATCGGCCCGTGGGTGTTGGAGAAGGCGTCCGAGTCACAGTGGTTGCAGCGCTGCGGCCACCGGGAGCGTCAACGCTTTGGACGCAACGCCAGTGCCGTGCTGGGCGTCGACCGAGTCGCCTATCTGCACGGCGCCACCGTGCGGGTCCGCGACCTCCGACACGGAACGGTGGAGTCGATCCCCTGGCCAACACCATCACGGCCGATCATCGCCCTGGGAGGCCGACGCCTCATCGTGTCCGAGCCCACGCCCGACGGCAGATACGTCGTCTACGGCGAGCTGTGATGAGCAGGCAATCCCACACCATCAGGTGCGCGCTCGCGCTTCGGTCGATCAAGCTCGGCTCTTGGTGCGTCGCTGCGGTTGCTGTGGCGCTCGGGTTGGGCGTGGATGCGGCGCCGGCGTCGGCAGCGAGTCCGTCTGCGAAGTTGCGGCTGTTGACCGAGGGCGCGCGGTCGTTCGGGTCTGACGGGGTGCGCTACGTCGTGTACACCCACCGCCTCCCCGGAGAGCGAGACTCTTCGCGCCCGCTGGTGATCGTGGACACCGCCAGGGGGATGTCGCGTCGCAGCGTGACGCTCCCGCCCGACTGCATCCTCGGCCCAGGGCCGGTCGCGATGACGCCCGGCTTTCTGCTCGCTTGCAGCCGCCGTTCGGGGGAGACTGTCCTGGTCGATCTGGCGCACGGGTCGCTGCTGCGCGTGCCCTCATGGTTCGACGTTGGCGGAGTACCGCACTCCGCCGAGTTCACCGTGGTCGGCCGGCAGTGGCTGCAGGGCATCGTGGCCTGCGCCGACGGGGTGTATCAGTGCGTGGCGTATCAGAACTGGCATACCGGCGAGCAGCGGAGGGAAGACGCGGTGGGGGCCGTTCGGCGAGACCTCGACGACCCAGCGCTGCCCGCAGAGCACCTGTGTGCCCCGTTCAGGGGCGCCCACTTCTACGAGATGTACGGGCGCTACGTGCTGCTGAACCTCCACGGCGACGACATGGTGCTCGGCCGATGCGGCCGCGCAGGCTTCCATCGGTTCGGTGCCTCGGCGTTCGGCGGCCTTCACACGCTCGCGTCGGGGTTTGTGAGTTGGACAGGCGGAACCTGCGTCCACACCGTGCACGGGTACGACATCAACCGACGCCGGGCGGCGCGATGGGCGGTGCCTCACATCCCCAGAAGGCCGTCGTGCGGGATCGTCATGCAAACCGCGAAGGCGGTCATCATTGGGTCGTCGCTGAACACGACCAAGGCGGGGTTCGACACCTATCGCTTCTACATCACCCGCCGACCGTGACCGCCGCCACGATGAGCAGCCGGCTGGCATCGCCAGCGCGACGCGCCCCCCGCGCCGAGGCCGCGAGGCGGGCGACGGCTCCAACGAGGTGCAGATCGGCGCAGAGACACGTAGACCCCCCAAGCCCCGGGCGCGGCGCCGGCGTCGGCGGCGACTCCGCCGGCGAAGTTGCGGTTGTGGACCGAGGGCGCGCGGTCGTTCCGGTCTGACGGGGTGCGCTACGTGGTGTACGTCCACCGTCTCCCGGGAGAGCGAGACTCCTCCCGGCCGGTGATGATCGTGGACACCGCCAAGACCATCCCGGTCATCGACAACGTCTACGCCTTCACCACCACCCAGCCCGCAAGGATCTCCTACACGGACGCCCACGGCACGACACACACCCTCCGCGGCGCAATCGACCCCGGGCCCCGATAAGGCGGCTCCGCGGTCGCCGGCGCGTGGGCGCGACCAACGGAACGAGCCGCGCCCGGCACAGCGCGCGCTTCAGCGTCAGCTGGCGCTGCTGTGCCCGGTTCCCGAAGGCCGGTTACGAACGGGGCTGGGGTCGCTCGCTACCCTGGATGCTCGCTGCCCTTTCCATCGACGGGACAGCCGCTGATGACCTTCGGTCCTCGGGAGATCGGTTGGCTGGCGCCAGCCGCTCAATCCCACCAGTCGGGGCGGCCCGCCGGCACTCCGTCCGGCCGGCCGCTGGCGACATCGGCTGGGATCCGGACGTCAACGCCGTCGCTCCGGCCGTGGCGGGTCCACTCAATCCGGGCGGGCTGCTGGGTGATCGGACGGACGTGCATTTCGATGACGTACACGTTGCGCGTGACGATGAGCGCCTCCCGTGTGCCGTCGCGCCGCACGACGGCGGGCTGCTCGGCGTCGTCGGGCAGCAACCCCAGCACCCGGATGTGGCCTGGAGCCAGGTACGGGGAGACGATGTTGACCGCCACGGTGTGGCCCAGTCGCGCGTCGTGGATCATCGAGATGCCGCCCGACCCCGTCTGGTTGAACAGCCCGACAACGTCGGCACCGGGCACAAGATAGACCTCGTGCCCGGAGGGCTGGCGGCAAGCAAATCTGGCGAGGTCTACGTTGAGCCGGTAGAGATCACCGACCGTTGGAATGCGTGAACGAGCCGGCTCTGGGAGGTTGTCGGCGGCTCGACGAGGACGTCGGAACACGCCGAAGTTCTGAACGAGTCGGGCGTCGACCCGCCCGACTGGCTTGTGCGGCACGTCACCGGACATTGGTCAAGCCTAGACGTGAGCGAGGGTGCGCCGGTGCGGGTGAGTGCGTACTCGGCAGGCGCAGGCAAGCGCCGCGCCGTGTGAGGCGCCCGTGGGGTCTTGTATCGGCGGGTCGCCGCTATCGGCAGAGCCGTGGTCGCGGTGTTGACGGGCCACCGGTTCATCGCTGTGCGGAGCATCGTCGTGGCTTACCCACTCTTGAGTACGTGGATCGCGCGCGTGCGGTCGCGCTCGGAGGGTCGCAGCGGCAGAAACACGGAGCGTCAAGCTTCCCGCTTACGGCACACGCTGGCAAGCAGGCCCGGCCGCCGCTGACCGCGCGACGTTCTCCGCTTCGCGAGGCGCGCGTCGCTTTCCCGCCCACCTCACGGTGTACTCCATCTGGGTCAGACGCCAAACTAGGAGGTGGCCCGGTCGAGAGTAGGTCGGCATGTCGGCTTCACGCGGCTCAGTCGACCTCGCCGGGTTCGGCTGCCTGCTCGGCGGCGTGGTGGGCGCCCGAGTCAGGTGTTGCGAGCCGCGGGAGGACACGCTGGCTCTCGGCGAGCAGCTGGGAGCCGATCTCGCCGCGGCGCAGCATCAACAGGATGAGCCGTCGTTTTGCGGCCCGGTATTCGGCGGATGGGGCGACTCTTCGGCGGTCTGTCACGACGCCGTGGTGTAGGACAGCGTGACCCTGGCCGCCACGGAGTTCGGCACCCGGCAGTCGCGAAGGGTTCCGTTGCTCCGCACTCGCCGGCGCGCACCGTTGCCGGTCTTGAACCCTGGGACCTGCCCGCAGAACTGGCCGTCACCGAAGGCGCCGTTCTGGGGTGAGTAGTCGAACGGGTAGGCGGGCTGGGGGTGGGGGAGCTGGAGACGAGGTTGCCAGGCGTGACGCCCGCGGCGAAGGCGAGCCTTTGGGCGTGCTGACGCGCGGCTGTCCGCGCAAGCTGGAGGGCCTTGGCTGCAGCAGTGGCGACCGCAGCCTTGATGGACGTGTCGCTGCCGCGGTTGTCCGGGGTGGGCTTCACGTGCGCCCACCCGCCGGCAGAGAGGATGCGCTGGTCGATCGGCTGCTGGGAGCCGGCGCCGGGCGTGACGGTGAAACACGGACCGGCGGCCAGCGTGACGGCGAGAACGGTCCTGCGACTGACAGTGAGTCATGCAAGCTCCCCAGGTGGTCGTGCTCGTTAAGTGGCGATTGGAGCGAACTTGTGACTTCGTGCTTCGCGACGCGAGAATGCTGTGAGGAGCGATGGCTCTTTTGGGCGCGGTGTCCGGCACCGGGTTCGGATCGCCGGCACGCATCTGAGGGACACCTGAAGCACCCCCGCCTCAGGCCACCGCGCTGACCCGCTGCACCACTGGCCCTTTGCGCAACAGCCACCATGGAAGCGGTCGCGAGCGACGCCAGACCTAAGCTCCCGTCTTCAGGGCGTGGAGTAGGCGCAAGCGTTGAGCCGGATTGATGCCGCGCACGACAAGCCAGCCGGGTCCGGCGCGGCGGGCTGTAATCCCGCCGCCGGCCTCGACGATGCCCGGGGCGCCGGGGTGTGGGCGCTGGCCGGGTAGTGCTGCCGCCTGGTGGCTGGGGTTGCGGGCATCGACGAGGACGGCCGCCGTAAAGCGCCGACCTGCGAGGTAGATGACGGCGCCCGCGCACGCGCGAAACGCTCGACCGTTGACGTCGGGCTCGTGTGCGGGAGTTTCCGTGACGACGCGCTCTGAGGCCGCCCGTAGCCCCGCCCGCGACGGTACCTCGATGGCGCATCGCTGGTGCGGGGCGCGCGCGGGGTCAACAGCGCGGGTCGCCAGCCTGCGCGTACCCGCAGCCCGTGTTCCTGCACGCTGGTTGGGCTCCGTCGAGATCACCTGGCCGGCCTTGTCCAGCAAGACGGGCATCGCGGGCGCTGCTCCGCCCGCCGTGAACCACACCGCCGCCTTCCATCCAGACGGGATGGCGGCGCTCGGGCGCGGAATGATCATGCGGCCGCCGTCGACGCGGACACTCGCGACTCGGTCGTCGACCACGATGTAGGACACGCTCTTGCCGGATCGGGAGGTGGTGGCGACCAAGGCGCCGCTGACGATCTGTGGGGCCGCGGCCGGCGGGGCGGGGCCGCAACCCTCGCCGCCGGCGATCGGCTGACCGTTGCTGTGACGCAGAGCCAACGTGGCGCACCAGCCGGCCTCCCCGACGGAGAGGGAGGGGAGCATCTCGATGACGTACTCCCGCGCGTCCGATGGTCCGGCGCCGGGCTTGCCGCCCACCTTGCCGGTCAGCGGCTGCGAGTCCTCGCCCGTCAGCGACACGACCGCCGCCGCGGCGCTGCTGCTGACCAGCAGCGCCGCGACGAGCACGATGAGGATGCGACGGCGCGGACGCGCCAGCCGCGGCGGGGGTGAGGTCGCGTGCGCGGCGGCCACCAAGCGGTCGCGGAGGATGTCAAACGGATCGGTCATGGGTTCTCCTGAAGGTCGCGCCGCAGGGCGGACAGGCCTCGCGAGACGCGCTGGCGGACAACTTGCTCGGAGCAGCCGACGCGCTCCGCGATCGCGGGATACGGCTCTTCGGCAAGCACGCGAAGGATCACCGCCTCCCGCTGATCAGGCGCAAGGGCGTGCAGTGCCGCACGCAGGTCGACGCGGCTTCGCTCCTCGATTCGAACCAGTTGCTCATCGTCGAGCTCGATACGCCCGAGCCCGAGGCGTGCTCGGGCGTGATCGGCGACACGGCCCCGGCGCGCCGCGTCGATCAGAAGGTTGCGTGCGATCCCGATCAGCCACGCCACCGCCGGTCCACGCGACTCGTCGAAACGGCCGCGGTGCTCAAGCGCACGGGCGAAGGTCTCGGCCACCAGATCGAACGTCAGGTCGGGCCGCACCGCGCGCCGGCCGACATACGCCGTGAGCGCCGCCACGTGGCGCTCATAGAATATCCCGAAGTCGTCGGCGACCCCGCCGGCCAGAAGATCAGCGTCCGTGCGCGCCATCACAAGGTTCTACGTCACAGCCCACCGATTGTGACGGCCCAACCGCCATCTCGCTGTCGCTTCAGGTAGTCCTCGTCGGACCACTTGCGGATCCGCCAGCGGGGGTGCTTCCCCATCGGCGGGCTTGACCTGGGGAGAAGGTCGACCGGGCCACGGACCCCGCCGTCGCGGGATCGACCCCGCGCCCGCCGGCGGGCGCGCGCACGAACAGGTCGCGTAAGAACTGCGGGTGGGCCTTTGCCATCTGCACGACCCAATGGGGGCTGGTGACGCCGTCGCCGGCGAACTCGGTCGCGCCCTTCAGCGAGACCGGCAGATCCGTCCGCCGCAGTCGCTTGGCTTCCTTGCTCATCTCCGACACCTAATCAAGAGCGCCGCCGTTCCGAACGCTTTGCTCCTCTATCTTCGGTAGCAGAGAACGGGCCGTCGGCCCGATCGTCCGACTTGCTCGTGAGCGGCGCTAGGGGCGCCGGACGCGGAGGTCTACGAGACGGCCGAACTTGCGTCCATTGGGCCATAGATTGGGCCACAAGAGCGAAAAAGGCCCTCGAGGACATCGTCGACGACTGGCGCGAGGAAGCAGAAAGGTCGATGAGCTGGGCCACTGCGAGGGCCTCCGGGGGTTGTGTGTCTGCCCGGAAAACGGGAGGATGGCGCGACGGAGAGAGAGCCACCAATGCGCCGCTGGGCGAGGGAGCGTCGAGGCGAGGTCATGATGATCAAGCGGGGCGCGGCGGTTGTCGCGGTCGGGCTCGTCGGCTTGCTGAGTCCGAACGTCGCGGCTGCGGCGATCAAGACCTACAGCGTCGGCGCCGACCCCGGCCGTATGGCTCGTGCCGCTGACGGTTCGATGTGGTTCACCAAGACGGGGGCCGTCGGTCGGATCACCACCGCCGGTGCCGCACGCAGTTTCGGGCTCCCGGCCGCAAACGCGGGATCGGTCAGGGACGTTCTCGGTATCACCGTCGCCCCAGACGGATCGGTGTGGGCGGCCGAGGCCGGCGGCTCCGTAGCGCGCATTGACGGCGCTGGCAAGGTCAGCGAGTTCGCGCCCGCGGTGCTCGGAATGCCGGCCGGCATCGTCGTCGGCCCCGACGGGCAGGTGTGGTTCAGCGACGCTCTTCTCGGCAGGATCACGCGCTTCGATCTGGCTGGCGGCTTCGTGGACCAGGTGCTGGGCAATGTTCCGGGCGCGTATTCACGGATGGATCCCGCCGCGCCGACCGAGATGGTCCTGGGGCCCGATCAAGCGGTCTGGGTCCTGCAGTTGGCACCGGGGCGGGTGGGGCGCATGTCCGGCGACGGAAGCGTCTCGTATTACGGGCTACCGGCGGGTCCAGCGAGCGCCCCGACCGGCTTGGCCTTCGGCCGCGACGGCGCACTGTGGATCGCCGAGGCCGGCGTCAACCGCATTGCGCGGATGGCCCTCGACGGCACGGTGCGCGAGTACGCAATCCCGTCGGCGCGCGCCGAGCCGCGCGCGATCGCCGTTGGTCCTGACGGAGCGATGTGGTTCAGCGAGTTCGGCCGAGACCGCATCGGCCGCGTGGATGGCGCGGGCAACGTGACCGAGTACGAGCTGCCGCCCGGGTCGATGCCGTACGGGATCGTTGGCGGCGCCGACGATGCGGTCTGGGTGACGCTGTGGGGCAAGGGCGGTGAGGTCGCTCGGGTCACGACCGACACGCGGATCGTGGCCCGTGCGGCCCGCGCGGGACGCCGCATCGCCAAGCGCGTGCACACCCGACGCACCGCCCGAGCTCGCAAACGTCTCTGACCGAAAGAGCCACCAGGACGCGGGCGCATGGGCCGGACTGGACCAGTCGCGTTACTGAGGCACTCGCTGGGCCGCGTCCGAGTCTCCGTCTCATGAAGTAGGGCCCGTTGTCAACAGCGTTGGCGCTGCGAGCTTAGGGCCCCGAGATCTGTCGCGGTCTCAGCCTGCTGAGGAGCATCTATGCGCGCAAGCCATAACCGACGGCGGTCGGTGCTCGCCCTACGGGTTGGTCGCGGTGGTCGGCGGCTGGTGTCGGCGCGCGAGGTCGTTGAGGTGGTCGAACGACGGGAGATCGGCGACCCTGACGGGCTGCTTCGTGCCGTTGGCGTGGGTCACCGTGACGGTCACCGCGCCGCTGACCGCGTTCGGGATGGCCACGATGAAGGCGTGGTCGGCCGCCGGCGGCGCGTCATGCTCGGCACCCGCCGCATCGACCGTGACACTGGTGACGTCGTCGGCGGTCAGCCCGTACACCACCGTCTCCTCGCGGGAATGGATCACACCGACGGCTACCGGGGCCGGACGTACGTCACATAGGCCGACCTGCTTCAGAGGAAGCTCGCGGACGCGCCCAGGCGTCGCCGTCCCAACCGTGTCCCCGATCGGCTTTCCCGCCGCCATGCACTGCTGGCCGGAGCGGTTTCGGTACAGCAGCACGGCGATCTCGCCGTGGGCGGTTTGTGTCCGGGCCAGCAACGAGCGGCCATGGGCGGTTGGGGTGCGGTCTGAGCCGGCGGGGTCGAAGACGTGCGTCGCGGCGGCCACGGCCCCGGAGGCCACGACGATCGCGCCAGCGGCCGCCAGAGCAGCGGCCCGGTTGCCGACGGCGGAGGTCCGGCGGCGGCGGGTCGGCGCGTCGATGCGCCGCTCGGCCGCGGCGATGAGCTCCTCCTTGAGCTCGGGCATGAGGGTCATGGGGTCTCCTTGTAGGCGCGGCGCAGCGCGCGCAGCCCGCGGCTGACGCGCTGGCGCACGACCGCCTCGGACGTCTGCAGCTGCCCGGCGATGTCGCCGTAGTCACGTTCGTCGATGACGCGCGCGCGGACCGCTGCGCGCTGGTCCTCCGGCAAGCTGTCCAGGAGCTGGCGCCAGTGTTCCTGGCCCAGGCCGTCGTCGAGGAGCGCGTCGATGCGCTCCAACGACGCCTCGCTGAAGTCCACCGGCTGCATACCGAGCCTGCGCCGAGTCGCGTCCTGCACGCGGCCGCGGCGGCGACTGTCATGCAGCACGTTGCGGGCAATACCGATCAGCCACGCCACCGCCGGCGGACCGCCGGGCTTGAAGCGATCGGCGGACCGCAGCGCGATCGCGAAGGTCTCCGCGGTGACGTCGGCGATGTTCTCCCGGTTGTCCGTGCGCCGCGCGCAGTACAGGGCGATCGTGCGCTCGTGACGTTCGTAGAACACACCGAACGCCTCGGCGTCCCGCCCGGTCAGGGCGAGCAGCTCCGCGTCGTCGAGCTGTTCCAGCGAGCCTGCCATGTGTCTCATCCTGTCGGCACCGCGCAAGTTGTGACAACGCGCGCGAGTCATCGTCGCCGCCTGATCGTCAACGTACGCCTGCTCGTGGCCTTACGGACACACCGCCTACTCGATCCGTGGACCTCGCGCCGCGTCGACGAGCCAGGACCCACCGTGCATCGCCAGCGCGGCCGGTGGCCCAGCCGCTCGACGACCTGCCGCCCGGTCGGCAGGCGGTTCGTCTGGCCGTCGGTCGCCACGACCGTCGGCGAGCAACCCATCGCCCAGCCGCCACTTCGGTGTTTGAACACCTGCCGCCGCTTTCTACGCGACTGGACACTGAAGTTTCGCGCGACTGCGTCCACCAACCGCCTCTGCTTTCGTCTGATGGAGCAGCTAGAGAATCGCGGTGCACGACCGCGCAACGGCTTGACGACCGTGCTCCATTCGTCCTATGGGACCACGTTGGAGGTCGCTCTCACGGCGATCGTCTCGTCCAGCCCGGTGATGGCGGTTAGCTTCGAGTGGTACTAGCGTGCGGGTATGGGCCTGCTCGGTGACGCGCTCGAGGCGCTTCAGGACGTTGAGGCACGCACGCCCCTGGTGGGAGTGCAGGCGCGTGCGTGGCGGGATG
>JAOPZW010000186.1 GCA_025963905.1 Solirubrobacterales bacterium
ATCGTCGTTCTGGGCGGCGTCCGGTGGCGCAGCCCATGGCAGCGCCATTGGCAAGTCCGCCGGACGGCGATCCAGAGCGGCGAGGCGCGTCAGCCCGGCCGCGAGAATTCGGAATCGACCATCTAGACGGGAAGCCCGTTCTCGAGCGACGCGATGGCGTAGTCGGCGCCCGCGTCGCGAAGCTGGTCGGCGGTGAAGTGGTGGCTGCCGACCCCGACGCACGCCATCCCGGCGGCGTGCGCGGCCTCGACGTCGTGGGGGGTGTCACCCACCACGACCGCCTGGTCGGCATCGACGGTCTCGCCGTAGACCAGGCTCGCGCGTCTCAGCGCCGTACGCGTCAGCTCGGCCCGGTCGGTCGAGTCCGACCCGTAGCCGCCGAAGGAGAAGAAGCGGTTCAGACCGGCGCGATGCAGCTTGATGTGGGCGGCGGCCTCGACGTTGCCGGTCGTCAGGCCCAGCAGGCGGCCCTCGTCGATCAGCTCCGGCAGCAGTTCCTCGACGCCGGGAAGCACGCGGTAGTCCTTCGACTCGGCGACCGTCTGATGCAGGTGGTGCAGGCGGCGCTCGAGCAGGCGCGCGAACTCGTGGCGTTCGGGCGGGCGGTGCAGCACCGCCTCGAAGGTGCGCCGGCCGACGTCGGGGTCGGTCATCCCGGCATCGGTGAACTGCCCGATGTCGGCGGGGATGCCGTAGAGCTCGTCGAAGGCCAGCCGCCACGACGCCGCGCCGGCGCCCCCGGTGTCGATGAGCGTCCCGTCGATGTCGAACAGGATCACGATGCGCGGAGTGGTCTCGGTCGGAGTGGTCTCGGTCACGGTGCCCACGTTACCCGCGGACGCGTTCGGCCAGCCGGGTGTGGCGGCGGTGCGCGTCGCGCCGCCCCAGCGCGGTCGCCAGCGCCTGGCGGTCGCCGGCGACGACGCAGACGCGCTCGGCCCGGGTGACGGCGGTGTAGAGCAGGTTCCGCGTGAGCATCACGTGATGGCCCCGGAACAGCGGGATGACGACCGCGGGCGCCTGGGAGCCCTGGCTCTTGTGGATCGAGATCGCATGGGCCAGGCGCATCGTGTCGAGCTCGCCGACCGGGAGCGCCAGCCGGCGCCCGTCGTCGCAGGCGAGGACGACGCGGCCGCGCTCCGCGTCGTGGTGGGTGATCACCGAGAGCTCGCCGTTCATGAGCTCTCGCTCGTGGTTGTTCCTGGTCTGGATGATGCGGTCCGAGACGCGGAACGGCGTCCCGGCGATCGCCTGGCCGTCCGGGTTCAGGCGCAGGCGCAGCTCGGTGTTCAGCGCGTCGATGCCGACGGGTCCGCGGTGCATGGGCGCCAGGACGAGCACGTCGGCGACCGGATCCAGCCCGTAGTGGGCCGGCAGGCGCTCGGCTGCCAGCGACACGGCTTCGCGGAAGATGGCGTCGGGACCGTCGCGCTCGATCAGGAAGAAGTCGCGCAGATCGCCCTCGGCGGGCGCCGTCGGCGGGCGCTCGCCGTGGTTGATCGCGTGGGCGGCGCGGACGATGAGCGAGCGGGCCGCCTGGCGGAAGATCTCGGTCAGCCCGACCGTCGGGACGACCCCGGATTCGATGAGGTCCTCCAGGACGCGCCCGGGCCCGACGGGGGCGAGCTGATCGACGTCGCCGACGAGCAGCACGTGCGTCCGCGGGCCCACCGCGCCCAGCAGCGCCTCGGCCAGGCCCACCGACAGCATCGAGGCCTCGTCGACGATGAGGACGTCGGTGCCGGTGATCGGGTTGTCCGGCCCGCGCGCGAAGCCGGGGGGCGGCCCAGGCTCCCACTCCAGCAGGCGGTGGATGGTGCTCGCCGGCGCTCCGGTGCTCTCTGCCAGCCGGCGCGCCGCCTTGCCCGTCGGCGCGCAGAGCTTGACCGTGCGCCGCTCGTCGTGCAGGAGGTCGACGACCGCGCGCATGGACGCGGTCTTGCCCGTGCCCGGGCCGCCGGTGAGGATCGAGAGCCGGTGCTCGAGCACGCTGGCCACGACCGACCACTGCGCCTCGGTCGGCACGAAGGCGCCCGCCGTGGGGCGCGGGGGAACCCGGAGCGCGAGCATCGGACCGCCGTGGACCAGCTCGTGCACGGTGCGCGCGAGGCGTCGCTCGACGGCGTCCATGCGCGGCTCGGCGATGCGGTCCGCCTCGGCGACGAGCCTGCCGCGCGCCGCGAGCTCGTCGATGCGGTCGCCGGGATCGGCGCCGAGGAGGCGCCGGGCGCGCTCGGCGAGCTCCGCGCGGGGGAGGTGGCAGTGGCCGTCCTGCTCGGCCTCGTGCAGGACGTGGACGATGCCGGCCTCCATGCGCCCCGGGCTGTCGGGCGGCGTGCCCAGCGCCTGGGCCAGCGCATCGGCGGTGGCGAAGCCGATGCCGTCCAGCTCTGTCATCGCGTACGGGTCGGTGCGCAGGAGCTCGATCGAGCCGGCTCCGTAGGCGCGGTAGATGCGCGCGGCGACTGCCGCCGGCACCCCGTGGTCCTCCAGGAACAGGCGCACGGCGCGCAGCGCGCCCTGCTCCTCCCACGAGCCGACGGCGGCGCCCAGGCGCGCGCGGCCGATCCCGGGCACCTCGCGCAGCCGGCCCCCCGGGTCGCGGTCGATCGCCGCCAGGACCTCGTCGGGGCCGTGGCGCTCCAGCAGCCACGCCGCGCCGCGCGGACCGACGTGCTTGATCGACCCCAGGTATGCCAGCAGCGCCGCCTCGCCGACCGGCTCGCGCACCCGGACCTGCTCGGCGTGGAACTGCAGCCCGTGCTTGGCATGGCGGCGCCAGCCACCCGCGACGTCCACGGTCTCGCCCTCGTGCACGTGTGCCAGCGGTCCGACCACGGTGAGCTCCTCGCCCTTGTCCGTCACCCCGGTGAGCACGGCGAAATCCGCGCCGTCGGCGCGCCAGCGCACCGCCGCGACCTCCACCGTGAGCTCCTCGCGCTCGCCGTCGACCGCCGCCATGTCCCGAAGCTACCGCCACCGGCGGCGCCCGGGGGCCCCGAGGGTGTCTTCCGGGGCAGGTGCGATACCGTCCGAGGCCGTGTCCGGGCTCGGGTCCATCCTCACCGCCATCGTCACGCCCTTCGACGACGAGCTCAGGGTCGACGAGGAGGCGTTCGTGGCGCTCATGCACCACCTCG
>JAOPZW010000195.1 GCA_025963905.1 Solirubrobacterales bacterium
AAGGCGCTGGGCGAGTGGTACGCGGACCTGCCGCCGTACTGACGGGCCTCGGCGCCGCGCTCGCCTACTTCCTCGCCGCGCCCGCCCTGCCCGCCCTGGCGTCCGCCGACGTGGCGGTGGTGGTCGCGGGCACGGCGGGCCTGGTCGCGGTCGTGCTGTGCACGGCGGCAGTGGTGCCCGCCGTGGAGTCGCGCTTCAGCCTGGCGATCGGGTTCCTGGGTGCGGTGCTGATCGTGGCGGCGCTGAGCGCCGCCAAGGTCGGAGCGGGCGCCACGCCGTTCGAGGCGATGCTCTACGGCTGCATCGGCGTCGGCTTTGCGGCCGTGCTGGACAGCGCGGCGCTGGCCCTCGCGCTCCCGGTGTTCGTCGCGGTGGTCGACGCGGCGAGCGCAGCGGGCGGTGGCCCGGGCGGGCTGCTCGTGCGCGCGCACGCCGATGCCGGCGATCCGCTGACCCTGGAGCTGCCGGCGTGGGGCGGTGGGCTGCCGGCGGCCCGCGTGAGCGCCGCCGACGTCATCTTCCTGGCCGCCTTTGCGGCGTACGCCCATCGCTTCGGGCTGCGCCCGCGGGCGGCGGTCGCCGGGATGCTCGCCGGCTTCGTGGTCGCGCTCGTCCTCGGCGTCGTGCTGGACAGCAACGTGCCCGCGCTGCCGCTCGTCGCAGCGGGCTACCTGCTGCCGAACGCCGATCGCCTCGGAGGCCTGTTTCACCGTGACCGAGAGGGGTAACGTTTGGACGCGATGGATCTGGAAGAGCACACCCTCGAGCAAGCCGGCGACCACTGCGAGGAGTGCGGCGCGAAGCTGACGGCCGACGAGCTGGCGCAGGTCATCGAGTCCGGCGGTCCGACCCTGTGCGCGATCCACGCCGCCGACGTCGTGCCCGTCGCCGACGAGGACACGCCGGCGACCGAGAGCTGACCGGCGCGACTACCCCTCGCCGGTCCAGTACTCCACGACCACCGCGATGAGGCCCTGGTGCAGGTCGTAGAAGGCACCGCAGCGCTGCCGGTGCGCCTCGCCGTCGCCCGCGATCACCTCCAGCGCGATGTGCTTTCCGTCGCGGATCTCCCGCAGTACGTCGATGCGCCGCCCGTCGAGCTTCTCGCGGACGCGGAAGAGGTACTCCTCGCGGTCCAGGCGCTCGCCGGAGACCGGCCACAGGACCTCGACGTGCTCGTGCATCTGGGCCTCGGCCGCCCGCCAGTCGTCGCGGCCGTACGCGCGCCACAGGCGCTCGGCGGCGTTCACGTCATCACCAGCACGATCTTGCCGAGCTTCCCGCCTGCCGCGAAGCGCTCGTAGGCCTCCTGGACGGCCTCCAGGGGGAACGTCTCGGCCACCGGCACGCGGACCCGGCCGGATTGCAGCAGCGGGAGGACGTGCCGCTCCATCGCCCGGGCCGTCATGGCCTTCTCCTCCAGCGGGCGGGGCCGGAGCGTGGACGCGGAGATCGAGGCGCGCTTGCCCATCAGCGCCAGCAGGTTGAGCTCGGCCTTGAAGCCGGCGCCCACGCCGATCACGACGATCCGGCCCCCGGGCGCCAGGGCCTTCAGGTCGCCGGGCACGTTGGGCGCTCCCACGAGCTCGAGCACGACATCGAACGGCCCGTGCTCCTCGAAGCCCTCAGGTTCCAGCACGGCCTTGGCGCCCAGTTCGCCGACCGCATCCCGAAGGCCGGGTTTGCGCACGGTGCCGGTGACGCGGGCGCCCGCGCTCGCGCCCAGCTGCACCGCCGCGGTGCCGACGCCGCCGGCCGCGCCGTGGACGAGCAGGCGCTCGCCGGGCCCCAGGCGAGCCTGGCTGAACAGGGCGTCGTGGGCGGTGGTGAAGACCTCCGGCGTGCCGCCGGCGGCCGGCCAGTTCAGCGCGTCGGGGACGGGCATGAGCTGGCGTTCATGGACCACGGCCAGCTCGGCCTGGCCCCCGCCCCCCACGATCGCCATGACGCGGTCGCCCTCGGCGAAGCGCTCGGCGCGGGGGCCGCGGGCGGCGACCTCGCCGGCGAGCTCGAGTCCCGGGATGTCGGGCGGCGAGCCGGGGGGCGCGGGATAGCCGCCCCTGAGCTGGTGGAGGTCGGCGCCGTTGAGCCCCGCCGCGCGCACCCGCACCAGCACCTCGCCCGGTCCCGGCGCCGGGTCGGGATGCTCTTCGACGCGGATCTGACCGTCGCGGATCGTGGCGGCACGCATGAGCCGCAATGTATCGGTCCCCCGGCCCCACCCCGGCCCCGCCCCGTGTGTCAGGAGACGAGCCCGAACGACGCCCGTCGATCGGCCTCGCGCAGGCGTTCCAGCGCCCGGGCGAGCACGCGGCACACCTGCATCTGGGAGATGCCGACCCGCCGGGCGATCTGGCGCTGGGACAGCCCCTCGTCGAACCGCAGCGCGACGACCTCGCGCTCGCGGGGCTCGAGCTCCTGGCGCGCCCAGTCCACCCAGAGGCGCTCGAACGCGTGGCGAAGATCCTCGTCCTCGAAGCCGACGGCATCGCCGACGACGAGGCCGTCGTCCCCGGTCGGCGCGTCCAGCGAGACGGCGCGGCGCACTCGGGCCGCCTCCATCGAGGCGAGCACGTCCTCGACGCTGAGACCCAGGTGGCCGCCGATCTCCGCGACGGTGGGGGCGCGCCCGTAGCGGGCGCCGAGCTGCTCGATCGCGGGCGCCAGGCGCAGCGCCTGCTCGGCCAGTCCGCGGGGCGGGCGGATCGCCCAGGAGTGATCGCGCAACCAGCGGCGCATCTCGCCGGTCATCGTGGGGATGGCGTAGCGCAGCAGGTCGCCTCCGCGCGCGGGGTCGTAGCGCTCCAGCGCCTTGGCCAGGCCGAAGGCGGCGGCCTGCTCCAGGTCCTCGACGTACTCCCCGCCCGAGCAGCGGAGCGCGAGGCGGCGCATCAGAGGCCTGAGCCGGCGGACGAGCTCCTCGCGGGCCTCGACGTCGCCGTCGAGGACGTAGCGGCGCAGCAGATGGTCCTCGAGCGCTCCCATACCCGAGCGGAGACGCACGTTCGCCGGCGCGTGACCCATCGTTTCTCCCCTCGTGACCCGGTCCCACCGTGGAACCGGTTCCACCCTACCTCCACGAGGGGGGCCGCTGTCAAGGCGGCGCGCCGACCGTGCGCCGCGCGGCCACGAGAAGCTCGGGCAGCGCCGGCGCGTCCTCGTGTCCGTCGCCCGCGAGGGCGGCGAGGAGCAGCCGAGCGCCCGCGCGCCCGGACTCGCGCAGGGGCTGGCGGACCGTCGTCAGGCCGATCGCCCCGGCGAGGTCGATGTCGTCGAAGCCGATGACCGAGACGCCGCCCGGGACATCGAGCCCCGCGCGGGCCGCCGCGTCCAGGACGCCGAACGCCTGGACGTCGGAGGCGGCGAAGATCGCCGTCGGCGGCTCGCCGAGGTCGAGCAGCTCGCGCGCCAGGAGGCCGGCGACTTCGCGCCCGTGGGGCCCGCGCCGGATGCACTCTGGCGCCAGCGGCGCGCCGGCCTCCTCCATGGCGGCGGCGAAGCCCTCCAGCCGGCGGGCGCTCGAGGTGAAGCCGAAGGGGTTCTCGACGGTGTCGCCCACGAACGCGACCCGCCGGTGGCCGGCGTCGAGGAGGTGGCGCGCCGCAAGCGTGCCCCCCAGGACGTCGTCGTTGGACACGTGCGGCAGTCGCTCGTCGTCGACGTCGACGAGCGCGACCGGGATCCCCTGGTCCTGCAGCGCGGTCAGCTCGTCGTCGCTGAGCGGCAGCGAGACGACGAGCACGCCGTCGACTCGATCGGCGCGGGCGAAGCGGCGCAGCGCGTCCTCAGCCTGGCCGGAGGTCTCGACGTTGAAGAGGACGAGGTCATACGCGCTGTCGCCGACCACGTCGTCGATGCCGCGCACGCGCTCGACGACCGACGGATGGGTGAAGAACGGCGCGATCACGCCGAGCGTCTGCGTGCGCCCGAGCGACAACCGGCGTGCGGCATTACTGGGGCGGTAGCCGAGATCGTCCATCGCCGCACGGACGCGCTCGCGCGTGTCGTCGGCCACTCCGGCGCTGTCGTTCAGCACGCGCGAGACCGTGCCCACGCCGACTCCGGCGAGCGCGGCGACGTCCCGGATGTGCGGGGGACGGACCACCGGCCGGGGAGGTACCCCGCGACGGACGTGGTGACGCAGCCGCCCCTCAGCCGAGACTCGCCGCGAGGCGGCGCACGAGGCGCTTGAACGAGGCATCGAGCGAGACGTCCATGGCGAACCCGCCGGAGCGCTCGAGCTCGACGAAGCCGTGCAGCGCGCTGCGCAGGGCGCGGACGGCATGGACGGCGTCGTCGCCCTCCAGGTGCCACGCGCGCAGGACCTCGAGCATCACCGTGAGCGTGTCCTCGGAGGCCTCGCGCAGCTCGGGGTCCTCGCGCGCCGCCGTCGCCACAGCCGCCAGCGCCGCGTAGCGGCCCGGGTGGGCGAGCGCGTAGCCGCGGTACGCGAACGCCATCGCGACGAGCGCATCCGTGCCGCTGCGCCCGACCGCCGCCTTGCGCAGGATGGCGCACAGCTCGCGGGTCGCCGCCAGGGCGACACCGCGGGCCAGCCCCTCGCGGCCCGGCACGTGGTTGTACAGCGACGGCCCGCGGACCCCGAGCTCGGCGGCGACGCGGGCGACCGTCACGGCCGCCAGCCCGTCGGCGTCGGCGACGTCCCCGGCGGTGGCGATCACCCGCTCGGCGTCGAGGCCCCTGCGGGCCATCAGGCGGCGGCGCGCGCGATCGCGCGATCCATCGCCGCGACCGGCGCCTCCACGATCGCGCCGTGCCCGACGGCCAGCCGCGCCGGCTCGAGGGCGCGCAGCGCGCGGGCTGTCTCGAGCGCCGTCGGGGGATGCCACGTCCCCATCTTGACCAGCGGGAACCGCGGGTTGGCCTTCGCGGCCGTCGCCAGCCCGCCGAGCGACGAGTACGCGTCGCCCGCGATGAGCGTGCGATCGCGCAGGTCGAGGAAGGCGACGTGGCCCGGGGTGTGACCCCGTGCGTCGACGACCTCCAGCGAGCCGACGCGGTCGCCGGGCTCCAGCAGACGGGTCGGCTGCGTCTGCGCACCGGGGTAGCCGCCGCGCATCTTCGCGTCCTGCGGCTCGCCGGGCAGCGGCGTCTTGTCGCCCGCGAGCTGGCGGGCGTCGCGCGTGGAGATCAGGACCTCCGCGTCCGGCAGGGCACGCGCCAGCACGTCGAGCGACCCGATGTGGTCGCTGTGGGAGTGGGTCAGGGCGATGCGGACGATCGGGGCGCCGAGGCGCTCGGCCGCGCCCAGGATCGCCTTCGCGCTGCCGGCGATCGCCGTGTCGATGAGGGTGAGCCCGTCGTCTTCGGCTACGAGGTAGGCGTTGACGAACCCGAAGCGGGAGACGCGCGTGAGGTTGGGGGCGGGCATGTGAGGCTCCTATCCGGATCGACTACGAGTCGTAGCTGACAAACTACTGGTCGTAGCTTCCCCTGTCAACCGCGGGTGCGGTGAGCGCCTCCCCCGGACGCGCCTAGCCGCCGTGCGCGATCCGGCCGAGGAACGGGATCAGCCGCGCGACGAAGTCGTTGCGCGGGCTCGCGGCGTTCGGATCGTTGTGGGCGTAGGTGGTGTGGCGATCCACCAGCGTCAGCCGGCTTGGCGGGATGCCGGACTGCCGGGCCAGCGCACGGGCGGCGTCGAGGACGCGGGTCCCGCCGAGTGCCGCGGCGAACGCGTAGATCCGCAGGCGCTTGGGCAGGGCGCGACCGCGGGTGGCGTGGACGTCGAGCACCTTCTGCGCCGGGTTGGCGTTGCCGTTGGCGACCGCGCCGGCATCGATCGTCAGGCGCATCGGGTGGTACCAGGCCGTGCCGTCGAGGCCCTTGAGACCCCAGCCGGAGAACATGTCGGCGAAGCGAGCCAGCGGCGTGAGCTCGTCGCTGACCCAGCCCCGCAGGTCGCCGCTGCCGGCCAGGTGGCCGAGGTGTCCCTGCGCCGCCGCCAGGGCCGGTGGTGACGTGGCCGTGTCCAGCGCGTAGCCGTACTGGCCCGCGTTCGTCGCCGGAACCGGGGGCTTGAGGTTGGCGGGGAGCAGGCTGAACTGCTGGCCGAGCGACGGGCCGTCGGGATCGAGCTTGACGCCCAGCGCGCCCGTTGCGTTGAACAGCCCGGCGAACGGTGCGGTGATGCCGCCGAACGACAGCCATGGCGAGCCGCCGGCGAGCTCGGACAGGGACTGGCGCGCCGCCGCCGCGGTGACCGGGTCCTCGCGGCTGGCTCCATCGATGAGCACGAGCCCGGAGAGTCCCTTCGCGCCCGTCTGGCCGCCGAAGTCCCACGTGGCGTACGCGGTCGTGATCGTGCCCCCGAGGGAGTGGCCCCCGAGGACGACCTTGCGCCCGCGCTTCATTGCGAGCTCCACGACGCGCCGCAGGTCACCGACCTCGACCGCCATGCCCCAGCGCTTGGCGTAGGCCACCCCGGCGTCCGGGATGAGCCGGAAGTGGTCGGTGACGCTCTGGTCGCCGAGATACCCGAGGTAGTAGTCGAAGACCTGCTTGGCGGTGGCCTGGCGGGCCTTGCCCTTGTCGAGCATCGTCTGATCCTCGAGCAGGTTCTCGCGACGCTCGACCGACCAGAC
>JAOPZW010000252.1 GCA_025963905.1 Solirubrobacterales bacterium
CGCCGCCGCGCTCGGCGCAAAGGTCACCGGCGGCGGAGACTTCCGCGCCGTCGAGGCGCTCGGCGAGGCGGCCGCGCTGACCGAGGCCGGCAGCCTGCACATGCCGGTCGCGCAGACCTTCCCGTTCGCGCGGGCCGCGGAGGCGCACCGCGTCAGCCAGGACGGCCACGTGCGCGGCAAGCTCGTCCTGACGCCGAGCTAGTTGCGCCGCCCCGCGGGGGAGCGGCGCTCATCCGTCACGTCGCCAATGCCTGCGTGACGAGCTTGGCGACCTCGGTGCCCGAGTACTGCTGTTGACCCGTGATGAGGCGGCCGTCCCGGACGGCAAACGGCTTCCATAGGCCGCCCGAGACGTATTTCGCGCCGCGCTCGCGCGCGGCGTCCTCGATGCGCCAGGGTTGCACCGTCATTCCGGCGGCTTCGTTGGACGCGTCCTCCTCGATGTTCGAGAAGCCCGTCATCGTGCGTCCCTCGATCAGGTATGAGCCGTTGACGTTCAGATCGATCAGCGCCGAGACGCCATGGCATAGTGCCGCTGTCGGCTTCTCGGACTCGTAGAACTGAGCCAATGCGGTCTTCAGCTCCTCGTTGTTGCGGAACTGGTACATCGGTGCCTGGCCGCCGCAGACCACGATCGCGTCGAACTCGTCCAGGTCGAGCTCGGAGAGCCTGGGCGTGTCCTTCCACATCGCCGTGAGGGCGGGCGTGTTCAGGAAGCCCATCGAGAGGACGTCGTACTCGGAGTAGCGACTGTCGTCTCGCGGGTCCGACAGGGAGTCGATCTCGACCTTGCCGCCGTCGGGACTTGCGAGGGTGACGTCATAGCCGACCTCCCGGAAGGCGTACCACGGGTGGACCATCTCGGCGGCCCAGAAGCCGATCGGCCAGCTCGTCATCTCCGACACTGACGGGTTGGCCACGACCATCAGGATGTTGCGCGGCTTGGATGTGGTGCGGTCGACGCTTGCTGCCATCGTGACTCCTCGTGTCGAGTTAGGGGTTCATCCCGTTCGCGACCCAGCGGTCGAACGCGTCGACCTTCTCTGCCGGCCACGCTGCGTCGCACGGCATCGATCCGTTCTGCAGCCGTTCGAGGATCGCGTGGGCATTCTGCTTGACGTCGTCATATGCCCAGAGGTCGAAGGCGAACTTCATCGACTGGCGATCGCGACGGCGAAACAGTGGCTTGATGTGCTTCTCGAAACTGACGTGCTCGCCGGCGACCGGAAGGACGACGGGCTGATCTTCGTCCTCTGCGGTCGGCGTGAGGGCAAGGGTTTGGCTCCCCGGAGGGCCGGCGGCGGTCTGCCAGTCCCAGTGCGGCATCGGCATGTGCTCGGGCGGCCGGGCGCCTGGTAGGGAGTTCTCGAGCGCGAGCCTCGAGCCCCACTCGATGTAGGAGCTGAACGCGGCGCGGAACTCTGGGTCGGCGGGGAGTCCCGCCTCCTGGGCGGACTGGAGGATCAGCGCCACCCACCGCGCACGCTTCTCCTCCGTCAGGCCCTTGCCGATGTGCTGGGAGATCATGCGCGAGTAGCCGCCGTACTGCTCGCTGTAGTCCTTGGGACCGCAGAACACCTCGCCCAGCCATTTCGCCACCCGCTCGGGGTGGTCGGGGGACATCTCGGCGAACAGCGGCGCGAGCAGCTCATCCTGGGGGACGTATTTCTCATAGAACAGGCGCGTCATCCTGGTCAGCGCGGGCAAGCCCCCGCACCATTCGAAGATCGTCGGCTCGCGATCGGGGTCCGACACCGGATCCTTGAAGTCGGCGTACCAGTGCATGCCGCTGCAGAACGGCTTGTTCTGCGAGTGCCCGCAGCGGCACAGCGCGTAGTGTTCGCGTGACGCGCCGGCATTGCGTCGCTCGTCGTTGCCGTCGCCATCGATGAGCGCGATGGCGCCCGTGACGCGGTAGGGCCCATCCTTGGAGACCTCGATCGCAGGCTTGCGCTCCCCGCCGTGGTCGACCTGGTCGCGGGCTTCGCGCCCGTCGATCGCGTAGCTGAGCGCTCCGGACGGGCAGTCGCGGACCGCGCGGACGATCTCGTCCATGCGGCCGCCGCTCGGAGCGACGAACGGCTCGGCGTTGACGCGAAAGACCGTCGCGAGGCGGTCGCTGCAGGAGCCCGAGTGCTGGCAGATCCCGCGGTTGTCGAGAATCGTCACCTGCTGGCCGAGGTAGGTGTCGCGCCGGTCGGCCACTCGCATGGGGTCCTTCTCCGCCGTGAAGCCGACCTCCGCGTGCGTGCCGTCGCAGAACGGCTTGCTCGCGGACTGCCCGCACCGGCACAGCGCCATCTGCGGTCGCGCCGCCAGAGGCTCGCCGAGCCAGTTGGTGAGCGTCTCGACATTCGTCACGAGGTACGGGCCATTGGCCTGACTTTGGACGCCCGGCGGGAGCTGCGCCTGGATCGCTCTGAGCTCGGCGAGCCGTTCTGGTCCGCCGTCGGCTTGGGCGGGCGCGAACCGGCAGGCGAGGTCCTGAAGCGCCGCGGATGCCTCTTGGACCTCGGTCGGGAGAGCCGGCGTCAGCCGGAGCGCAGTCGCGTCCTGCGCCAGCTGCCAGAGACGCTCGCCGGCGAGCAATACGGCTGCATCCGGAGCGTGCCTGACCGCCGGATCGGCGTCACCGCCGGGTTGCCGCACGCTCGCTTGCGCGGCAGCCCCTGCACCGAACGCGCCACGCTCGATCGCATCATCGAGGGGGCGAATCACCGAGCGCTGCAACCGCAGCGCCGCGTCGCGCAGCGGCCTCTCGTCGCCGGAGCTCTCCTGCTGCGCCGCGGCCGCCGCGGCCAGCTCGGCTCCGAGCGCCCTCGCGCTCGAGAGCAGTGCGGCCAGCTTGCGATGAGCGTCGGCGGCCGGGACGCCTGACGGCTCGCGCACGTCGGTCACGCGGTTCTCGCGAAGCGGATGCACTCGATGACCATGCGGTCTCCTTCGGATGCTGGTGGACCATGCGCCATTACACTCTGCAGATCTCTGAACCTGAAGATAACATAGCTCAACGTAAAGATACCTTGTCTGGCCCGGACTCGTCCTCCGCCGACCCGGATCACGTCGATCACGTGCTTGCGCAGTGGTCAGCAGTCCGTCCAGACTGGGACATGGCTCCCGTCGCCGTGATCGCCCGCCTTGGACGTGCGACCGCGTACATCGACGCGGGTGTCAACGCACGCCTGTCCGAGTTCGGCCTGACCCGCGGCTCCTGGGATGTGCTGGCCAGCCTCAGGCGCAGCGGCCCCCCTCATCGTCTCTCGCCGACCCAGCTCTACCTCGGGCTGATGCGCACCTCCGGCGCGATGACCCATCGCCTCTCCGGTCTGGAGCGCGCGGGCCTGATCAGGCGCATCCCGGATCCCCAGGACGGCCGAGGACTGCTCGTCGAGTTGACCCGCAAAGGCGCCGCGCTCGTCGACCGGGTGGCTCCCGCGCACCTGGAGAACGAGCGCACGCTGCTCGCCCCGCTGAGCGACGAGGAACAGGCCGCGCTGATCAACCTCCTTCGCAAGCTGCTCGCCGCGTTCGAGGAGGAACGCCCTGCGCCGCCGCCGACCGGGCGCGGCGGCCGCCCCCGAGGGCGATGAGTTTCTCGCGGCGCGACGGTCTACAGCAGCGGTATCCGTCCCGGGGAGCCGGTTCCCGCGCTACGAGAGGAAGGGGAGCTTCATGCAGCCGAAGATCAAGCCGAACCTGTGGTTCGACACCGAGGCCGAGGACGCCGCGGCCTTCTACACCTCCGTCTTCGAGAACTCGCGCGTCGTGAACGTCACCCGCTACACGGAGGCCGGCCCGCGACCGGCCGGCACGGTGATGACCGTCGAGTTCGAGCTGGATGGTCAGCGATTCGTCGCCATCAACGGCGGGCCCCAGTTCACGTCAACGGCGGGCCCCAGTTCACGTTCGACGAGGCGGTGTCCTTCGAGATCGACTGCGAGGCGCAGGACGAGATCGACTACTACTGGGACCGGCTGTCCGATGGCAGTCCCTCGAACGGATCGTGATAGACCAAGGTCGGTGTCGGGTCTTCGAGGAACGGGATGAGGCTGGGCGTCGCGGCGGCGCTCGTCGACGGTAGGCTCGTGCCCGGCGACGTCGAGATCGCCGCGGGAATCGTCACCGGCGTCGGCCTGAGCCCGCCGGCAGCGCGCGGAGGGATCGCCGCGCCCGGCTTCGTCGACCTGCAGGTCAACGGCTTTGCCGGGGTCGACCTCATGCACGCCGACCGCGCCGGCTATGCACGGGCCGGCGAGGCGATGCTCGAGACGGGCACGACGGCCTATCAGCCGACGTTCATCACCGCTCCGGAGGACGATCTGGTCGCGGCCCTCCGCGAGATGCCCCGCGGCGACAGCCATCCGTCGATCATCGGCGCG
>JAOPZW010000257.1 GCA_025963905.1 Solirubrobacterales bacterium
TGGAGACATGAACCCTCCCGCATTCATCCCCTCGTTCATCGGCGCGCCGCTCGCCGACCGCGACGGCGTCGTCGCCGGGACGATCGAGGACCTCTTCTTCGACGAGCGCACCCACCGCCCGGTCTGGCTCCTGGTCCGCCTCCCCGACGCCCACGCGCCCTACACGTTCGTGCCCGGCGATCGCCTGGCGAGCCGCCGCGACACGGTGACCGTGCCCTTCGCCGCCGACGAGATCCGCTCCTCCCCCGTGCGCCTGCCGGCGCCCACGGCCGCCGCCCGCGAGCACGCGGTGCGCCTGTGCCGCCATTTCGGCGTGCGCGTTCCGGCAGCCACCTGGACCGGCACCGAGCGCCGCGTCCACCTGCCCGAGGCCGCGCGGGCGCTGGCCGAAGCGTCGTGACCCGCGAAGGCCGGCCCGTCAGGGGCCGGCCTCCGACCACGGGCACGTGAGGCGCTCAGCTCACGGGATGAGCACCCGGTCGATGACGTGGATGACGTTGTTGGACGCCTTGACGTCGGTCTTGGTGACCTGCGCCTCGTTGACGTAGACCTTGCCGGCGGAGACCCGGATCTTGATGCTCTTGCCGTTCAGGGTCTTGACCGACTTGCCGTCGAGCGCCACGACCTTGCTGGCCGGGACGGCGCCCTTGACCACGTGGTAGGTGAGGATCGAGGTCAGCAGCTTCTTGTCGCTGCCGACCTTCTGGAGCGTCGACTTCGAGAGCTTGGCGAACGCCGCGTTGGTCGGCGCGAACACGGTCAGCTTGCTCGTGCCGGACAGGGCGTTCACCAGACCGGCCTTCTTGATGAGGCTCACGAGGGTCGAGAACTGCGGGTCGCCGGACGCGACACCGACGATGTTGCTGCCGGCGCCGGCCGAGGCGTGCGAGGTGTGCGAGGCGGACGCGACCGGCACGGCGACGGCAGCGGACACGAGGGCGGCGAGCGCGAAGAGCGCGATGCGCTTCATGAGAGAAGTCCTCCTGGGGATCGGGTGAACTGCGTCTACGACCCTCCACCCCGGCCGCGATCACCTCCGGCGGCCCGCCCCCGCCGACGTGGCACTGCGGCGTTGCGCAGAACGACGAAAGCCCCGCTGCGAGCGAGGCTCTCCGAGTACCGCCACGGGGATTCGAAAGCGGCTCGCGGCCCCTTGATAGAGCCACGAGCCAGCGTTCATGCGGGTATCGGACCGCTCTCGACCGCTGTCGACCGCACCGATTCCGGTCCCATTGTCGCGCCAGTGTCGCGCGAGGCCGACCGCGCGAGGAACGCGTCGAGCAGCCCGGCAGCCTGATCCTCGTTGCCCGGCATCAAATCGCCGTAGAGATCGAATGTGATCGAGATGGACGCGTGGCCCATGTAGGTGCTGAGCGCCTTCGCGTTGACGTTCGCGCCGATCATGAGGCTCGCGAAGGTGTGGCGCGCCTCGTGCGGTGTGATCGGCTCGCGCCCCTCCCACGCGTCGAGCGCACGCCTGCGGACGGTCGACGGCACGAACGCCGCGCTTGCCGTCAGGCCGAACACGAGGTCGTCGCCCGTACGTCCGGTCGCGAGGAGGTGCTCGTCGAGCACATCGCGCAGCACCGCGGCGACGGGCACCTTGCGGCGCGCGGCGGCCGACTTGCCGTCCTCCTGCTCGCCCTCCTCGTCGTCCCACGACCTCGCGACCCGGAGCACGCCCGTGGCGAGGTCGAGGTCTGAGACCCGCAGCGCCCGCAACTCGCCACGGCGCAGGCCCGCGTAGAGCTTCGATCCGTGGCGATTCAAGTCCGAGGCCCTGCGCCTGGAGCGCGAGCACGGCCTCCTCATGGTCGAGATCCCGCAGAGCCACGCACGGGCTGTCCAGTTCTCCGAGCGCCTGCACGGCGCGATAGTCGAGCGCCGCCTACGCCACCCCGCACACCCCGAACTCGACCGCCACGTAGCCCAGGCCGTCGCCCGGCCCACCGGACGCGGATGGCGCGTGGACAAGGTCCAGCGCGAGCATCAGATCGACGGTGTCGTAGCGCTCGCTATGGCGGTCGAACGCGCCTCGCACCGTCCCGCGCCCGTCGCGCTGCTCGGCTGGCTCTGAGCGGCCCGCAGCGCACCTCAGGAGCGCCGTCCGCGCAAGAGCGAGGTGCGTGTTCCTCGGCCGATTCGTCCCGAGCGGGCAGGGGTGGGACTCCCCTCAGTCTTTGCCCCGGGCGATGCCTTCCTCGATGGCCAGCAGGATGTCGGCTCCCGCGGCATCGGCCCAGTCCATTGAGTCATTCGACGGCCACACGGAGAAGCTATGGCGACGGACCTGCGGATCACCGAACACCGTCCACTCCACGATGAGATGCGTCTTCGGTGGATCGCCCGAGAGCGAGACCCTGACGATCTCTCTGCCCGAGGGCGACGGCTCCAGGTTCATCGAGTCCTTCCGTTCCCAGACATAGGAAAGGACCGTCGCCTCATAGGCGCGCCGCCGCCGTTCGAACTCTTGGTCCGCGGAGTCGCTACTCATCATGCATCGACGATCCTGAGGCGCCCGTACGACGTGACGACGCCGGGCCGTCGCCCGGCCAACCGGGCCGCAACTGGCACCTCACACCGCAGGACCGCCGTCCCGCGGCGCCCACACGCACGATGACGGGCACGCCGTTGCGTGAAAAGCGCATGGGGAACGCAATCCCCGCCAGGCCCTAAAGAACCGTCCGGGGGCGTGCCTAGGGTCGTGCGCATGGCCATCACCATCGAAGTGTCCATGACCATGAAGGCCGAGGACCCGGACAGCCCTGAGGCGGAGGAGATCGCTCTCGACTTGATCGAGGCGGAGGCGCAGGACTTCGCGCAGGCCGTGCGTAGGCGCCTTGAGGAGAACGGCATCAAGGTGAAGTCCTTTTCGATGGCCACGACCTGACCTCACGCGCTGAGGCGCTCGGCGAGCCGGTGGTGGTGCCCGCACAGTGCCACGCCGTTGGCCGTGTCCTCAGCGTCGCCACCGTCGACGATCGCCACGACGTGGTGGGCCTCCAGACGCCGCGTGTCCGTGACCGTGCAACGCACACCGTCAGCGTCGACCCACTGGCACCGATGACCGGCACGCGCCAGCACCGCCGCGTGGAAGCGCGCGATGGCCGTCCCTGACCCTCGCCCCGGTGTGGAGCGCGACTCGCGCACCGGCTCGCAACCAGCGCGGTAGCTGCCGCTGGTCAGCAGCGCGCCGCAGGTCAGGCACGGACGCCTCAACCGACCAGCACCGCCCGCGATGCCCGCCGCACGTCCTGGCACAGATCGACCCGACGACGCACCTCACACCGGCGCGCGTGGATCTCCTCGCCCGCCTTGTGCATCCATTCGGGGTGCGGGTCGGGCAACGCCGCGACCATCTCGCGCACGGCCTCCAACTCGTGCAGCACGCCATAGAGCATCGGGAACGGCTCGTCGCGCAGGATCACACCGAAAGTGTCGTGCGGCCACAGTAGTGCTCCACACGCGAGCTTCGTTGTCGCGCCCGCTGTCGCGCGGTGCCCCTGAAACGGCGAAAGCGCCCTGTCTATGGGCGCTTTCTGAGTACCGCCACGGGGATTCGAACCCCGGTTTCCGCCGTGAGAGGGCGGCGTCCTAGTCCCCTAGACGATGGCGGCAAGGGCGCATCACCTTAGCAAGGGCCCGATTGCTATCGTCGCCGGCCCAGCGCGCCCGCGGATGTGGCGGAATTGGTAGACGCGCACGGTTCAGGTCCGTGTGGAGGTAACTCCGTGGAGGTTCGAGTCCTCTCATCCGCATCGGGCGAGTCTTAGGAACCGTCTTAAGAACTCGCCAGGTTTCGCAGCAAGGGCGCCCGATCCGGGCGCCCGTCTCGTTTCGAGGGTGCGCACCGCGTTCGAGGGTCTTCGATCCGGCCTTGAACGCGCGAAAGCGCCGAGCCGGCGCAGGGGCCAGTCTCGGCGCTTCAGGTCCCTGCTCGGAGGTGGGGTCCGCCCTACTTGCGCTTCTTGCGCCGGGGCGATTCAGGGCCCGGTGGCCCGTGCTTGCCGAGGCCGGCTCGGCGGGCGGCCTCCCCGTACGGGAGGTCGATGGCCGACTGCAGCCGCGCCTTGATGACCCTGGCGAGGCGCTCGCCGGCGTTGCGGATCCGCGGCGCGCTCTCGTTGCGGAGCTTGTGGGAGCCGAGCCAGCCGTTGCGCAAGCAGAGCCGGAACCACTCCAGGAAGAGGACCGCGGCCGCGCGCAGCTTCTGGCACCCAATGCCGAAGCGCTTGTTGCGCATGACGGTCTCCTTGCCGCCCTGCGTGTAGCGGCCGCGCAGGTGCAGATGCACGCGCTCGGTGCTCGGGTGCGAGTGGGTGAGCTGGTGGAACACCTCGTCGGTCAGCGCCAGCGGCTGCAGGTAGCGCCACTCCCGCGCACACGCGACGCTCTGCGTCTCCTTGCAGTCGTCGGTACCCCCGATCCGGCAGCGGCCGCGGACGCGCGGCTCGTCGCGCTCGTCGATGTAGAAGCCGAGGCCCGCGCTACGCATGTCGCAGGGGCCGCCGCAGTGCTGGCAGCGCATGATCCCGTGGCGGTCGAACTCCTCGGACTCCAGGTGGCGGCGACGCACCCCAGGGCGCGGCTCGCGCCACGGGAGTGCGGAGCCGATCCCGCGCCGCGTGTTGAACTCGTAGGTGTCCTTGGTGACGAAGCCGCGGTCGGCGGAGACCAGCTGCGGCCACAGGCCAAGCGCCTCGTGGGTCTTGGTCAGAGCATCGGGATAGACCGCCCACTCCTGCTCGCGGGCGGTGGTGACCTCGATGACCATCGGCGCGCCGGTGAAGGCGTCAGTGACGGTGATGTCGTTCCAGCCGTTCCAGAAGCGCTTCTTGCGGCCGGCGCCGCCGCCGTACATGCGCGGGGATGCGGTGGTGTCGCGCAGCCGGTAGTAGTGGTCGCCCTGCTTGAACCACGCGAACGGCCGCTCCTTGGTCTGTCCCCAGGAGAGGTGTTCCTTGGCGAAGCCGAGCGCGGCGACCTCGGCGTCGGTGAGGAGCGTGAGCGCGTTGCTCGGCTCGGCCTCGACAGCATCCTCCGGCCGGTCGTTCTCCTCCGCGCGGATGTCGCCGACCAGGTCGTCTCCGACGCGCGGCACGCGCCCGCCCTTCTCGGCCCTCTTGCAGCCGCGGCCCGCAGGGCAGAAGTGCTCCAGCGCGGCGTGCGTCGAGATGCCCGTGCCATCCACATGCACCGCGCGGCCGACCATCGGCTCGTGCTGGCGGGCGCGGCGCATCAGGTCGTGCGCGGCCTGCTCGAACGCCTCGTGGTACTCCTCCAGCTCGACGAAGCGCAGGTAGAGCGTGGGCCCGGACGGCGCCTCCTTGAAGCCGGCGGCCTTCCACAGCCCGGAGGACGCCCAGCGCTTATGGAAGCGGTCCATGTCGCCGAGTCCGGTGATCATGTACGCGAGGAAGACCAGCGACCAGTCGCCGCGCATCCGCTTGCGCCCGCCGGTGTAGAGCGGCTCGGTGGCGGCCTTCAGCTCACGGGTGATCTGCGGGAAGCGCCGCAGTAGCCGCACGATCTCCACCGGGTCGCAGAGGATCGAGTCCTCGGAGAACTTGGTGGCGCCCGGTAGGAACTGGACCGGCGCGTAGCGCGAGCAGCCGAAGCCCGGGGTCTCCGGGCTGATCTTGGGGCTAGTCGCGGGGTTCACTTCTCATGGTTATCGGGTCTGGGCTTGGCGGAGACGGTGCTAAGGGGTTCGATCTGAGGTCGCAACGATCTGATCCCCTCTGACACGAACGGACGTTCTGGTATGGCTCGGACGTCGCCGGAAAATGCGGCCTAGCAGCGGGTTCTTGACCGGGCCCGGCGATACCGTCCGGCCGTGCCACGCCGCGAGGACCAGACGGACATCCGCACGCGGCTCGGCGCGCTGCGCGTCAAGCGCGGGGTCACGCAGGCCGAGATGGCCACCGCGCTCGGGGTGGCCCTCCCGACCTATCGGCGGCTGGAGCGGGGCCGGATGGCCTCGCCACCGATCCGCTACCTGGCCAACTGCGCGCTCGCGCTCGGCGTCGCGCTGGAGGACCTCATCGAGGACGAGTGGCGGGAGTGGTTCATCTTCGACGCCCACCGCGCACCGACACCACCGGACCACCAGCGCTTCTGGCGGAAGGCGGTCTAGCTCGATGGCGTATGACCCCACTCCCGAGCAGCGCGAAATCCTGGCTCACGAGCCGGACCGGCACGGCCGCGTCCTGGCCGGCCCTGGAACCGGGAAGTCGGCCACTGTTGTCTCGCTGGTCACGCAGCTGCTGGCGCAGCCGGACCCGCCGCGGATCGGGCTGCTGACCTTCACCCGGGCTGCGACGGCGGAACTGGCCGCGAAGGTCGCCGCCCACGAGGCGCAGGTCGAGCGGCCGAGCACGATCCACTCGTTCGCCATCGCGGCCCTGCTCGCCAACCCCGGATCTGCCGACTTCCCCTCACCGCTGCGGGTCGCCGACGACTGGGAGCAGAAGGAGATCATCCGCCCGCACCTCGCAAGCCTCATCGCCCTCCCCGGAGTCACTCCCGACTTCATCAAGAAGCGCCTGCTGCCGGAGATGGCGGCCATGTGGGAGTCGCTTTCGCCAGACCCGGACCCTGCGGTCGAGGAGCATGTGCGCAACAGGTTCCTGGGCGCTTACGAGCAGCAGCGCAGGGTCTTCGGCTACACGCTGCTGGGCGAGCTTCCTGACCTGCTGCGGCGTGCGGTAGAGGCCCACCAAGATCTCGACGGCCTCGACTTCCGGTTGCTGATCGTGGATGAGTACCAGGACCTGAACGCGTGTGACCTACGCGTGATCCGCCTGTTGGGAGATCGCGGGGTAGCCGTCTTCGCGGTCGGGGACGACGAACAGTCGATCTACGGCTTCCGTAAGGCGCACCCTGCCGGCATCCGCCGCTTCCTCGACGACTACGAAGACGCGGCGGACTACTCGCTCTCCGTGAGTCATCGCTGCGGCGCCGACATCATCGCGTGGGCCCGCCATGTGATCGAAGGCGATCCAGAGCGTGCGATTGACCGACCGCGCCTAACCGCCGCCGACGGCGCGGCCGCCGGCGAGACCGCGATGCTCGTCTTCCCGTCGCAGGTGACCGAAGCTCGCGGCGTAGGAGACCTCGTGGAGCACCTGATCAACGACGAAGGCCTCGACCCGTCGGACATCCTGATCATGAGCCGGGGAGACCACAACGGGAACTTCAGCGCCCCCATCAAGGAGGTACTCGCCGAGCGCGGGATCCAAGTTGATGACCCGTCATGGGTCGATGCAGTCGTCGCAGCCCCGGAGAACCGCACCGTCCTGCTGCTGGCGCGCCTGCTCGCGGATCGCAACGACTCGCTTGCATGGGCAGGCCTGTTGTGTCTTGCCGACGGCATCGGTCCGACCTTCCGCATGGCCATCTACGACACCGCGGTGGCGCGAGGTGTCCGCTTTGCCGACGCGCTGCTGCAGAGCTACGACGAGGAGTTCCCGAAAGCGGGCGGCGCGGCGCGGACCCGGGCACTCGACCTGATCGGGCGCACGCTCGCCTGGCTCGACGAGCACCCACCGCCGGACGACACGGCTGGAAACGGCTGGGGCGCGTGGATGACGGCGGCCTTCTCGGGCGAGGACTCACCCGCGGCAGTGAGCGACGAGCTGGCTGAGTTGCTCTCGGTGATCGACGACGCCGTGGAAGCGGACGCCGGCCTTGCTCGATACCTCAGTCAGCTTCAACCGCTCGGCAGAGATCACGCGCAGGCACAGGCGAGCGGCGTTCGGTTCATGAGTCTTGCCATGAGCAAGGGCCTGACAGTCGAGGCGTCGATCATCATCGGCGCCGAGGAAGGAATCCTTCCGGACCACCGAGCCGACGAGGCCGAGGAGCGTCGCCTGCTCTATGTGGGGCTGACTCGCGCGCGGCGCTTCAGCTATGTGACATGGGCCGGACGACGCACCGGGCCCACCGCCAGATCCGGCGACGGTCGCGTTCAGGAGCGTCGCACCGAGTCACGGTTCCTGCGCAACGGACCGGTCCGCACCAAGCAGGGGCAGGACTACCTCCGCACCCGCTGGTCGTAAGCAGTCGGCGGCCCGCCGGCCGGAGCCCTCGCCCGGCCGCCGCGGTAGACCTGCAGGAGTAGGCTCGCGTCGCCCGAAGAGTGCGGGACGGGAGTTGGTGGCTCCCGCCCCGCCGTTCAGACCCTCACGGGCCTAGTGCTCCTTGCGGACGCCCTTGAAGGGCGTGCCGTCGGCCTTCTGGTCCATGATGCGACCCGTGTTGGCGTCGCGCTTGGCCCAGTTGCCGGCCGGCGTCTGGAACTGGGAACGCTGCTTCACAGCGCCCCGGCGCCCCGGACCCTTAGGCGGGTTTGTCGCCATTGGCCCCCACCTCCTTCCGTCGCCGGATTAGCGGCTATGTCACCGCCAGGCGGCCGTCTCAGGATCGCAGCCGCCCCGGCGGCAACGACCGCATCGAGGACCAGTGCCGCGAGTGGCTCGTCTTCGACGCGCTCCGCGCGGCTGATCCGCCGGCGGCAGAGCGCTTCTGGCGCGAGCCCGCGTAGCTGCAACGCGGGCCATCGGTCGAATCTCGGGGGTTAGAAGGGCGGCACAGGCGTCAGCGCAGCGGACGGTCCCACGGCGCCGCGTTCAGCGGCTCGACCACTCGCGCCATGATGTGACCCAGGACCGGTCGTTCGGCATAGAGGGCCGCACGCGCCGCGTCGTCCGCTGCGAGATCCAGTTTGTCGAGCAGCAAGGAGGCCAACCCGCGCGCAAGTTCGACCTTGCTCACAGGCGCCGGTCCGTGCTCCGGGTTCCTGGTCAGGTGCTCCAGCACCGCGGCCTTGCCAGGCGGTTTGCCAGGACTCGCGGTCACCCGCTTGGCGTGAGCGGAGTCGAGTTCCTCAGCCGTCAGGTTCAGAATCGCCCCGCCCCGCTTGTCGTTCGCCGTCGCAGCGATCTCGACGGCGACCCGGACCAGTTCCTCTGAGGTGAAGTTCGACTCCTCCAGGTTCTTCGCCAGCACGAGCACATCTGCAGGCTCTATGTCCCCATCGCGCGTGAGGCGCTCGATCACCTTCTCGACCTGGCCTTCTCGGTCGATGATGAGCACCGAGCTGCCCACATAGTCCGCCAGTGCGGACATCAGTGCCTTCGCCTTTGTGATGCCTCCGACGCCTTTGAGGCTTGTCACGCTGGCGTCGCGGGCCAGCGCTGATCCCAGGATCTCACGCAGTAGGTGCTCGACGATGAGTTGCTCACTCTCGCCCTCGACCACCACATGCACCCCAAAGGGGTACAGGCCGGCTGCGCCTAGGAGCGTGCGGGCGTCTTCGGCGTCGTGCCGCAGACGAGGCTCATGGCCGAAGAAGTCGTTGCGCTGGCGAGCCAGGTCTCGAAGCTCTCCGTCGTTGCCATCGGCGAGCGCAACAGCCTCGGCATCGGGGAGAACCTCGCCCGTCAGGTCGGCGTAGAAGCGGCGCATGACCTCGGCGGCGTCGTAGAAATCCTGTGCTCGACGGGCCATCCCCTTGAACGCTTGACGCCGGCGTCGGGGCAGCATCTGGCGGACGAGAAACAGCCCGTCCTCCGCCTCCCGGGCGAACGCTTCCCGTGCGAAGAAGTGGTACGCACCGGCGGCGTCTTCCGGCTGAAGTGCCAGCTCGTCTGCGACGCGCCTAGCGTCGAAGCCGTCGCGCGCGACCGGATCGTACAGACGCCCCTCGGCGTCGTACAGCATGTTCATCGTGCCCTTGGCGTCCGGCCAATAGCGGTTCTGCAGTCGTACCAGCACCTTGAGAGCTGGCTCCCAGGCAGCGTGAAGATCCGACTCAGCCGCGGGAGCGTTTCCGGCGAACACCGCGTCGAACATCAGGGTCTGCCACGGCGAGTACCGCTCCACCACCGTGGAATCCCCGAAGATCTCCACGGCGAACTCGTCCCACGGCGTGAACTCGTCACAGGCCTCGCGGAAGGTGATCTCCTCGACTGGGATTGCCGGGGAGGTCATGCCGGAGAAGTACGGCGCCAGCGCAAAAGCGATGGGTCGCAGCGTGCCTGCTGCGTCGCGCTTCTCCCACGGTTCGCGCCCTAGGCCCGCGAACGGCCAGCCTCGGTCGTGGGCCAATGTCCGCAAGTCGCTGCTATTCGTCAGTTCGCGCTGGAAGAAGCTGCCGCTCGCGTACAGGTCGCGCCAGCTCAGTGGGCAGGCCCTAATCGGGGGCGCACTGCCCACCCGAATCAGTCGCCTATTCCACATCTTCGGCCAGACTCACCGTGTATGCCGTGCTGGGAAGAGTGGCGAGGTAGGCCTCGAAGGCGTGGTGGCAGAACCGCCACAGAGCGAGCACGCCGCGCTGCAGTTTGTCCATCAGCGGCCCAGCCACATCGTCCTCGCCGATGAACTGCACAATGATCTCGTCGGCGAAGTCGAACCGCACGGTCCCGAAATACTCGCCAACGGTGATGGTGCCCGGCAGGTCAGCTGCCTCCTTCATCGCCTGTTGGAGCTTCTCTCGATCCTTCGCGGCGTTTTTGCGATCCAGTCTGGGGTAGTGGAAGAGCGTGTTGCGGAGGACGCCCAGCTCGGCTTCCATCTCCGACGCGCACTCCAGGACGGCCTCGAAATCCGCACGCGCGGGTTCGGGCAGGTCATCGACGAACGCACGAACCTCATCCCACTCGCGCGAGGCACGGTCGAGATCCTTAGCAATCTCCTTGAAGTGTGAGGCCACCAGCCGGAAGTAGTAGATGCTCTCATGCACCGGTCGCCCGGCTGAGATGAGGCGCAGGTTGCAGTGGCGGATGTCGTTGTGGCTGATGGCGAGTGCCGTCATCCAGCGCGCGAGCGGCGCGTCCGCCGAGAAGGCGTCACCGATACGGAACTCCACCACCTTGTTCGGCTTAGGCGTCACCGGTCCAACATACGGTGCGGAGGGCCGGTAGCGAACACCCATACCGAGCGGTAGCGGAAGGCACTACCAGCTGTGTCTGGCCGAGGTCTGCCACCGCCGTCCGTAAGCTGAACGCACCTTGTCCGGGTCCAATGAGCAGCCGCGGCATCGCGGCCGCTTCGACGCCACGCTGGATGACAGCGCGCTGCTCGAAGTGGCCGGCGTGATCCTGCGCTACGCCAGCCCGGAGCGGCCCGCCGCCGTCAAGCAGCGCGCGTTCGATCTGGCCCGCGCCCCGGCCGGGCACCCCGACTGCCCGAGCGCGCGGGCGATCACCATGCGCCTGAACCGGCGGGCCAAGAAGAAGTTCAGCTGGGGCCAGATTGCCGAGCTGGCCACCAACGACGAGCGCAGCGCGACCATGACCCTGGCAGCGGCCGAGCGCGAGGAGCCGGGCGAGCATCTCGACAAACGCCACGCCTACTTCGCGTTGCGCTTCGTCGCCCAGCGCTCCGGTATCGCGGCGCCCGTCCGCGATCAGTACGCCGAGGAGCGCGCCAAGATCCTGGCTGCCGCCCGCCGGCGCAAGGACAGCGACACCCTGGCCCCGCTGCTGCCGACGGTCGGCCAGATCGAGCGGTTGTTCGGCGGCGACTGGGACGCCGCGCTGGTTTACGCGGAGCTGGTGCGCGAGAAGCCGAAGCCGGTGCCGCCGGCCAATGTGCGCGGACTGCCGCTGGCTGAAGCCACCGCGCACTTCGTCAAGGCCAACGGCTGGTGGCCCACCGGGGCGGCACTGCAGACCTTCTGCCGCGACGCTGGCGTCCGACTGCAAGGACGGGGTGGGGCTGAGAAGGTGGCCGACATCCGCGCCGTGGCCTCCGCGATGCTGGTCGCCGAGGGCGTGGCGCTGCCGGCTGAATCCGGGCCGCCGAAGGACGCGAAGACACGCACGATCAAGATCCCAGCCGACGGCATCGCCGGCGCGGCGACCCGCGAGCAGGAACCGCAGTGGAACGAGGCGCCCTGCGTCGAAGCGGTAGCCCGCTGGCTGCGGGGGCTGGCGACCAGTGCGAAGACCACCAAGGAGGCCTACCGCGCCTTCCAGCGCGGCAAGCCGGACTTCCCAGCACCCTCAGGGTTCGACCGGCACGGCGGCTATGAGGCAGTCAAGCGGAAGGCCAAAGAGCTGAACGCGGAAGACCTCCCGTTCTGATCGCATGAGCGTGGCGATCGACGGATCAGCGTGTCCTCACCGCAATGGGCTTCGACCCGGTCCAAAATAACCGCCCTTATCGCCGTAAGGTCCAATATTCCAGACCAGGATGCCGCCGGAAGCGCAGCCACTAGCCGCTGCCTCGTTCGCCGGTCCTTCGGCCACGAGCCTTTACTGGCAGCCGCCTCGGGAGGGGCTAACGAGGCAGCTCAGGAGCTGGAAGTGCATCGGCGGCTGCTAGCTGCAGCACCGTCTGGGCGCGCTCGTAATGTCGGGCCATCGACCAGCTGGTAGCGCACGCACGCTGGAGCGCGGCCGGAGTTACCAGCAGTTCTTCGGCTGGCCCGGAACCCGCATCTCGAACCAGCAGTTCCCACAGCTTGCGCGACTGCTTCTCGGAGAAGCGGATGGTCGAGAGACGAGCCTCAAAGTCGGGGAAGCTGAGGATCCTGCCAAGTGCTGCACGCGCTGTAGCGCTGGCCTGATGCTCCCGCACCGCGCCTTCGATGGCGCTGGCGTGACCGGGGGGCCATCCGGCGTCGCTGCAGAGCTGGCGGATGGCGTTGGAGGTGACCATCAGCCGGTCGGCAAGTGGCTTCCCGGCGTTGGTGAGGAGCCGGTCCCACGATGCGCGCCCGTACTTGGCATCGCAGCCCAGGCTGGTGAGGATGCGCGTCCAGTCGTCAAGGCTCAACCGCCACGCGCCATCCCGCGAGCTGGATGGTGGCGCGCTGACGGGCTGGCCGGCGCCGGGGGAAGCCGCCCCTCGGTGCGGCTGAGATGGGACGGAGGCATCTGTCTCAGCTTGCGCCAAGCGCTGGTTGAACCGGACCAGCACGATGATCACGGCGGCGATCCAGAACAGGGACATCACCGACAGAGCCGTGACGGCGGCAGCCTCCCAACCGGACGCTCCGTACCGACGACTCGCACGGAAGAAGACGGCCCCGAACGCCACCTTGACCGCGGCCGCCAGGAAGATCGCATTGTCGCCCAGGCTGGGCGTCACCAAGAGGGCCAGGGCGCCTGACGCAATGACGACCAAGAAGGCGTATATGAGGAACTCTTCCCGAGCCATCCGGAGCTGCTGCGCAGTCATGATCGAACCGTGCAGTCCAGGAGCGGTGATCCGCCACAGTTCGCCCGCAGCGCGGACAGATTCGAGGCGAGTCGGCAGCGCCGCGGCATTCGCTCGTGGCCGCTGAGCGCCGCTTCGTTCAGGCCCCGAATCTCCCCGTCCAGCGTGCCCCCACCGCTGAGCAACGGAAATTATCCGCTCAGCGGTCGGCTCCGATCGCCGTGTCCATCGGGCCACAGGGGTTCTTAAGAGACCCCCATCGGGCGAAAGCCCCGTCGTCTTCGGCGTCTGAGGGTCTCCCCATCCGGAGCCCTCCGCCGACGCGGCAGGTCGCGGCATCGGGGCGGGTCTGTGCTTCTCCCGCTTCGGCCTATTGCGCACTGGGATGACCCGCTTCGTCAGCCCGACCACCCACCGCCGGGTGGGCTCTCGCGCTGCTCCCGTCGCGTTCCCTCGCGAGCGCTCGCCACGTGCGCAACTGCTTGGCGCACTCCAACGGCCGTGGCTGCAGATCCTCCTCATGGGGACGGTGCTCTTCGTGGTGCTCACGCGGGTGACCGTCGACACGCACAACGTCAACCTCGTGCCGAGCGTCATCGTGCTCGGGTCGTTCCTGATCCCGCTCGCGTTCGTGATGTACGTCCACGAGCGGGCGACGGAGGTGCCGCTGACCGTGGTGCTGGGCTGCTTCGCGACCGGCGGCATCCTCGGTGTCACGGCCGCCAGCGTGCTCGAGTACCGGACCGTGCTCGAGCTCGGCGCGCTGCCCACGATCGCGATCGGCCTGAGCGAGGAATCGGCGAAGCTCGTGATCCCCCTGGTGATCTTCGCGACCGGGCGCTACCGCCGCGAGGCCGACGGCCTGCTGTTCGGCGTCGCGTCGGGCATGGGCTTCGCCGCGTTCGAGACGATGGGCTACGGCCTCACAGCGCTGCTCTACTCGCACGGGCGCATCGGGTACGTCGAGCAGCTGCTCTTCGTCCGCGGCCTGCTCGCGCCCGCCGGCCACGCCGCCTGGACCGGGCTGATCTGCGCCATGCTCTGGCGCGCGCGCGAGCGTCCCGGTGCCCGCTCGGCGATCGCGCTCGCCGCCGCCTTCATCGTCGCCGTGCTGCTGCACGCGCTCTGGGACTCGCTCAGCACGGTGCGCGAAGAGGCCCTGGTCGGCGTGGTCGGCTTCGCCCTGCTCGCCTGGCGCATCCATGTCGCCAAGCGCGAGGTCTACCGAGAGGCCCCGATGCGAGCCGTCGAGCCGGGTTGAGCGTCGGTGCCGATCAGGGCCGAGCTTCGACGTTGCGGGCCAGGAGCGCGTGGGACCGGCGGAAGCTGCGGGCGATCGCTCGCTTGATCAGCGGCTCGAGCAGGCGCATCAGCCCGGGCAGATCGCCTTCGGCGACGAAGTGCACACGGGTGTGGCCGGCGGCGTCGGGCTCGAAGGTCCAGCGCCCGTCGACCGGCATCGAGCCCTCGACGATGTGCGTCGAGAGCGCGCGCCCGGGCTCGAACTCGGTGAACTCGACGACCTGGTCCCATTGGCGCAGTCCGATCCTGGTGCGCTCCCTGACCCGATAGCCCTTGCGCGGCGGGCCGTCGGTGAGCGGCTCGACGGCCACCTTCGATGGCTGCCAAGAAGCGAGGTTCGCCGGGTCGGTCATGAACGCGAACACCTCACCCGGCGGACGACGGACCGTGAACGACTGCTCGACGCGCATGGCCCATCCTCCCCGGTGGGCGTCGGCGCGCTACGGACCCCGGAGGGCATGACCGGTCGGACGCAGGGCGAGGCGACGCGTTCTGTACGCTCGGTCGAGACCGCGCGACGCAGGGAGTCACCGATGAGCGCCAACCCGGAGCAGCGAGCTCAGGCACTGCGAGACGCCATCCGCCGGGTCGGCGTCTGGCTCGGCCCGATCGGCCTCGCGCCGGCCGGCGAGGAGCGGGCGGCCATCCGCCGTATCGAGCAGCTGGGCTACGGCGCCGCGTGGTTCGGCGAGGCGCCGACCAACCGCGAGGCGATGTCACACGCGGGACTGCTGCTCGGAGCGACCCAGCGGCTCATGGTCGCAACGGGGATCGCCAACATCTGGGCTCGCGACGCGATCGCCGCGATCAATGCCGCGAACACGCTGAACGAGGGATACGGCGAGCGCTTCATGCTTGGCCTGGGGGTCAGTCACGCACCGGCGGTGAGGTCGCGCGGCCATGAGTACGCCAAGCCGCTCACGGCGATGCGCACGTATCTGGAGGCGATCGACGCGCACACCTACGGCGCCCCGGCGCCCGCGCATCCCTCCCCCATCGTGCTGGCGGCGCTGCGGCCGAAGATGCTCGAGCTCGCGCGAGACAAGACGGCAGGGGCACACCCCTACTTCGTCCCACCCGCGCATACCGCGCGGGCGCGGGAGATCCTCGGCCCGTCTGTGCTGCTGGCTCCCGAGCAGGCGGTCGTGCTGGAGTCAGAGCCCGGACGCGCTCGCGAGATGGGCCGACGGCACATGGCGATGTATCTGAAGCTGCCCAACTACGTGAACAACCTCCGGACGCTCGGCTACGACGATGCCGACTTCGCCGATGGCGGCAGCGACAAGCTCGTCGACGCGATCGTGGCGTGGGGCGACGAGGACGCGATCGCCGGGCGCGTGCGCGAGCACCTCGACGCCGGGGCGGACCACGTGGCCGTCCAGTCCTACGCCGACGACGCCCAGGCGTCGCTCGCCCAGCTCGAGCGCCTTGCTCCGGTGCTCCTCGCGCTCTGACGGGCGGCGAGCCTCAGCTCCACAGGCTCACGTGGACGGGCGGCCGGAAGCGCTCGGCCGGAACGCCGCCCGCTCCGGCGAGCATCGCGTGCGTGGCCTCCGGCGTGGTGACGAAGCGCCGCAGCGCCCACGCCGCAGCCGTGCGACGGTCGGGACCGAGCATGCTCGCGTGCCACATGCCGGGGACCGGCGTGCCGCTGACGTCGAGGGCCACGAGCGAGCCGCGCTTGCGCTCGTCGTCCACGGTGTGGGCGATCGCGAGCGTGATCCCGCGCGCCGCGGCGGCCTGCGCGCTGGCGGCCGCGAAGCTCGGGAAGGCGCGCAGGGCGCGCGGCGCAAGCCCCTCGCGCGCCAGGAACTCCCCGGTCGCCGTCGAGGGGTCGGAGCCCGACGGTCCGACGAGCCACAGCTCGCCGGCCAGCGCCGCCGCCGGCAGGTCTCGGCGGCCGGCGAGCCGGTGGCCGGGCGCGGCGACCACGACCATCGCGTAGCGCAGGAACGGCACGGACTCGATCCCGCCCCCCGCATCCCCGGCCGGGCGCGGACCGAGGGCGACGTCGACGAGCCGGTCGGTCAGCAGCGTCGCGAACGCGAAGCCGGGCGCGACCTGCAGCGCGACCTCGACGCCCGCGTTGCGCCGCGTGAAGGCCTCGAGCAGCGGTCCGGCGGCGAACTCGGCCACCGGGGCGGTGGCGGCGACCCGCAGCGTCGTGGTCCTGCCGCGCGCCTCGCGGACGGCGCGCCGCGCCTGCTCGGCGAGTCCGAGGATCTCGCCCCCCGCGGCGGCGAGCCGCTGCCCGCCCGGAGTCAGCTCCAGGCCGCCGCCCGACCGGAGGTAGAGCCGATCGCCGAGCTCCCGCCGCAGCGCCCTCACCGCGCCCGAGACGGCGGGCTCGCTGACGCCGAGCGAACGCGCGGCCGCCTTGACGGAGCCAAGCCGCGCCACCGTGACGAAGGACTGCAGCTGTGCGAGGGTCAATGAAGCGATCGCTTCATCCGAAGTTGACCGGCCGATCGTAGCGTGGGACGGTCCGGCGCAGGCCCCGCACCGGAAGGAGTTGCCGTGCAGGTTCCCGCCCCGTTCGAGTACGAGCGCGCGACCAGCGTCGACGATGCCGTCGCGCTGCTGGAGAGGCTCGGGCCCGAGGCGCGCATCATCGCCGGCGGGCACAGCCTGCTGCCGATGATGAAGCTGCGCCTCGCCGCCCCCGAGCACCTCATCGACATCAACGACCTCGATCTCGCCTACATCCGCCAGAACGGCGCCGAGATCAGGATCGGCGCGATGACGCGCCACCGCGAGCTGCTGGAGTCCGAGCCGCTCGCCGGCCTCCTGCCGATCTTCGCCGAGGCGGAGCGGATGGTCGCCGACCCGGTCGTGCGCAACCGCGGCACCGTCGGCGGCTCGCTCTGCCAGGCCGACCCGGCCGAGGACCTGTCGGCCGTCTGCTCGGCCGTCAAGGCGCGGGTCGTCATCCGCGGCGCGGGCGGCGAGCGGGTCGTGGCGATGGCCGACTTCCACCGCGGCCCTTACGAGACGGCGGTGGGCGACGCCGAGATGCTTGTCGAGGTCCGCATCCCGGTGCGCGCCGGCGCCGGCAGCGCCTACGAGAAGGTCGAGCGGCGCGCCGGGGACTGGGCGATCGCTGCCTCGGCGGCCGCGCTGTGGGTCGACGGCGGCACGATCGCCGACGCCGGCGTCGCGCTCAGCGCCGTCGGGCCCACGACGGTCCACGCGACCCGCGCCGAGGAGGCGCTCCGCGGGCAGGCGCCCTCGGAGGAGCTGTTCGCCCGCGCCGCCGGGATCGCCGCGGAGGACTGCAGCCCGACGGCCGATCAGCGCGGACCGGTCGACTACAAGCGCCACCTCGCGCGCGAGCTCACCCATCGCGCCCTGCGCCGCGCCGCGGCGCGCGCACTCCACCAGGAGGTCTGAGCATGCAGGTCACGCTGACGGTCAACGGCGACGAGGTCACGAGCGAGATCGAGCCGCGGCTGCTCCTCGTGCACTTCCTGCGCGACACGCTCGGGCTCACCGGCACGCACTGGGGCTGCGACACGTCGAACTGCGGCGCCTGCGTCGTGCTCATGGACGGCGAGCCGGTGAAGTCGTGCACGGTCCTCGCCGCGATGGCGGGCGGTCACGAGGTCCGCACGATCGAGTCGGTGGAGCGCGGCGACGTGCTCGATCCCGTCCAGCAGGGCTTCATGGAGGAGCACGGCCTGCAGTGCGGGTTCTGCACCCCCGGGATGATCATGACCGCCCGGGCACTCCTGGACCGCAGGGCGGGCGGCGAGCCGCTCACCGACGCCGAGATCCGCGAGGCGATCTCGGGGCAGATCTGCCGGTGTACGGGGTACACGAACATCGTCAAGGCGATCCGCTGGGCGGCCGACCAAGAGGCCGCCCCTACAGGCGGGAGGTGAACGGTCGTGGCCACGATCGAAGAACGCCCCATCGGCTTCGGGCGCCTCAAGCGCAAGGAGGACCCGCGCTTCATCCGCGGCCAGGGCACCTACGTCGATGACGTGACGCTGCCCGGGATGCTGCACGGCGCGGTGCTGCGCAGCCCGCTGGCGCATGCGCGGATCGTCTCGATCGACGCGTCCGCCGCGCTCGCGCACCCGAAGGTGCGCGGGGTCATCACGGGCAAGGACCTCGAGGCCCAGAAGCTCGCCTGGATGCCCACGATGTCCTACGACACGCAGGCCGTCCTGGCCACTGACAAGGTGCGCTTCCAGGGCCAGGAGGTCGCGTTCGTCATCGCCGACGACCGCTACGCCGCGCGCGACGCGCTCGAGCTCATCGACGTCGAGTACGAGCCGCTGCCCGCCGTCGTCAACGCCCGCAAGGCGCTCGACGCCGACGCCCCCGTGATCCGCGACGACAAGGACGGCCAGACCGACAACCACATCTTCGACTGGGAGGCCGGCGACAAGGCCGAGACCGATGCGGTCTTCGCGCGGGCCGACGTCGTCGTCTCGCGCGACATCATCTATCCGCGCTGTCACCCCGCGCCGCTGGAGACGTGCGGCGCGGTCGCCGACTACGACCGGGTCTCGGGCCATCTGACGCTGTGGACGACGTCGCAGGCGCCGCACGCACACCGCACGGTGTACGCGCTGGTGGCGGGGCTGCCCGAGCACAAGATCCGCGTCATCTCCCCCGACATCGGCGGCGGGTTCGGCAACAAGGTGCCGATCTACCCCGGGTACGTCTGCGCGATCGTCGCCTCGATCGTGACCGGCAAGCCCGTGAAGTGGATGGAGGACCGTTCCGAGAACCTCACCTCCACCGGCTTCGCGCGCGACTACGTCATGCACGGCGAGATCGCCGCGACGCGCGACGGCAGGATCCTCGCCGTGCGCACCGACGTCATCGCCGACCACGGCGCGTTCAACGCCACCGCGCAGCCGACGAAGTACCCGGCCGGGTTCTTCAGCATCTTCACCGGCTCGTACGACCTCGAGGCCGCGTACTGCGCGGTCCACGGCGTCTACACGAACAAGGCCCCGGGCGGCGTGGCCTACCGCTGCTCGTTCCGCGTCACCGAGGCCGCCTACCTCATCGAGCGCATGGTCGACGCGCTCGCGCTCGAGCTCGGGACCGACCCGGCCGAGCTGCGCCTGAAGAACTTCATCCGCCCCGAGCAGTTCCCCTATGAGAACAAGACCGGCTGGACCTACGACTCCGGCGACTACGAGACCGCGATGCGCAAGGCGATGGAGATCGCCGGCTACGACGAGCTGCGCCGCGAGCAGGCCGAGAAGCGCGCGAAGGGCGAGCTCATGGGCATCGGGCTGTCGTTCTTCACCGAGACCGTCGGCGCGGGCCCGCGCAAGCACATGGACATCCTCGGCCTGGGCATGGCCGACGGCGCCGA
>JAOPZW010000282.1 GCA_025963905.1 Solirubrobacterales bacterium
CACATGGCAAAGGAAGACAAGGTCGAGTTCGAGGGTGAGGTCGTCGAGGCCCTCCCCAACGCGATGTTCCGCGTGAAGCTCGACAACGATCACGTGGTCCTCGGCCACGTCGCCGGCAAGATGCGCCGCTTCCGGATCCGCATCCTGCCGGGTGACCGTGTGCGCGTCGAGTTGTCGCCGTACGACCTCGACCGCGCGCGCATCGTCTACCGCCACCGCTAGCCGCTCCGGGGGCCCATCGTGGGCGAGCTCTCCCTCCTCGAGGCCTTCGAGCGCCTGCTGCGCCCCCGCTCGGACCGCATCGTGCGCTGGGTGGGCGACGACGCCGCGGTGGTGCGCGCCCGGCCCTATGCCGTGACAAGCGTCGACGCGATGGTCGACGGCGTCCACTTCCGGCTGGACCATCCGCGGGTGACGCCCGGAGACGCGGGGCACCGGGCACTCGCCGCCGCGCTGTCCGATCTGGCCGCGATGGGCGCCGACGCGGGCGAGGCCTACGTCGTGCTCGGGGTGCCCCCCGGCTTCACCGAGGACGCCGCGCTGGAGCTCGTGGGCGCGATGGAGGAGCTCGCGCGGCGCACCGGCACGACGATCGCCGGCGGCGACCTTGTGCGCGCGCCGGCCCTGTTCGTGTCGGTCACGGTGACCGGCTGGGCCGACGACGCGACTCGGCTCGTCGGCCGCGATGGGGCTCGGGCCGGGGACGACGTGGTCGTGACGGGGCCGCTCGGCGCCTCAGCCGCGGGCCGGGCGATCCTCGAAGGCCGCGCGTCAGGGCCCGACGCGCTCGTGCGGGCCCACCTGCGTCCGGAGCCGCGCCTGGCTCAGGGACGCGCGCTCGCCGCCGCCGGCGCGCACGCCCTCATCGATCTCTCCGACGGCCTCGCCACCGACGCCGGCCACATCGCGGCGCGCAGCGGCATGCGCCTGCTCATCGACCTCGCGGCGGTGCCCCTCGCACCGGGCGTCACGGAGGTCGCAGCCCAGCTGGGCGTGCCGGCGTGGGAGCTCGCCGCTGCGGGCGGCGAGGACTTCGAGCTGTGCGCCTGCGTGGCCGCGGGCGGACAGGCCTCAGGCCGCGCCGGCCTTACCCGCGTCGGGACGGTGAGCGCCGAAAACCCCGGCGTCGTCCTGTCGTCGGGCGGCAAGCCGCAGCGTCTCGCCGGTTACGAGCATCCCGTCGGCTGAGCGCCGGAAGGCAACCAGCGGATCCGGGCTGCGGAGGAGGGCGTCGGCGACCGCGTGTGGGTCCACGACGTAGCCCGCGCCCGCGATGCGGGCCTTGAGGGAGTCGAGTCGCATGCTCTGAGGTGCTGTGTCGGTCAAGGGATGGGTCGGAGAGGTTCCCCGGCACCGACGGTCAGCGATGCGCCTGGTGCGGCGCCCGTCAGCTCACGGCTACGTCCTACGCCTTCTTCATCGGGTGGTCGCCGCGCGTCTTGAGCAAATTGGCCGACTGTCGGATCTTTGTCGGATCGACCGCCGAAAGCCGGGCGAAGACGACGATCCGCTTGCGCGCGCTGAAGCGCGGGTGACATGCGGAGAGGATCAGCCGGTCGTGCCCGACGCGGCGCAGGACGCTCAGGTCACCCGGGTCGACGATGCGCCGGCCCTCGACGCGGTAGCGCACCGTGGCGTAGGGCATGACGAGCGTGATGGCGTCCCCCGGGCGCAGCTGGTCGACGTCGCGGAACGGCGCCCCGTACGTGGTGCGATGCCCCGCGATCGCCGCGGTGCCCGGCGCGCCCGGGAACGGCGCGCGCTCGAAGGTCCCGGGGCCGCGGCGCAGGTCGGCCGGTTGCGTGCCCTTGACCACGACCGTGCTCAGGCCGAGGCGCGGGATCTCCAGGCGCCCGACGGCGGCGCCCTCGCTGGTCCGGCGCTGCCACGAGCGCGCGAGGGCGGCGACGCGCGCCCGCCCGCTCCCGGTCCGCGCGAGCAGCCGCAGCTCGGCGGGCGTCGGGCCCGCGCGCTCGACGGCGCGCAGCTGGCCGGCGAGATCGTCCTGCCAGAGCTTGGCTCGCAACGCGGTGACCGGCTCCTGCCACAGCAGCGTGACCGCGGCGTCGGCGAGCCCGAGCACGCCGGCCGTCATCAGGACGGCCGACAGGATGCGCAGGGTGCGCCGGCGCCGCGTCATCGCCGCAGAGCCGACTCCGTGCCACCGAGCGAGCCCGGCCCGGCGTAGCCCGCCGGCCCGCGGACCGTCGGGCGCCGGGCTCCGGGCCCATCGCCGCCGTCGCGCGCCGGGCCGGCCTCCCGTCGCGAGCGCCACGCGACCAGCAGCGCCAGCGCGGTGCACGCGCCGAAGGCGCTCGACGCCAGCCACGAAGCCAGGCCGGCGTGCCCTCCGGCCACCAGGAGCGTCAGCCACCACGCATACGCCCCGGGACTTGCGCTCAGCTGACCCATGAACGAAAGCGCCACGAGCCCGAACGGCGCCAGCCCGGCGGCCACGAGGAGCAGCGCCGCGCCGCGGCGCAGGCGCAGCTCGGGCGCGACGAGCGCGAGCCAAACGTGCGTGGCCGGGACGAGCACCGCCGCGGCATAGGGGTTGCGGATCCACACGATCACGGCGAGCCCGCACAGGACGAGCAGGAGCGCGGCTTGGGGGCCCGGCCCGGGCTCGCCGCCGGAGGCGCCCGCGCCCGCTCCCAGCGCGCGCGCCACGACGGGGCGCAGGACGAGCCAGGCCAGCACGAGGGCCAGGGCGATCGCCGCCACGGCCGCCTTCGCCAGCCCGTCGAACGGGACCGATCCCGGCGGCACCGGCGCCGACGGCGCGGCGGAGATGAGCCCCGTCAGGCCGAGCAGGCGCGTGAACGCGAACGCGGCGAGCAGGGCGGCCGCCGCGGCAGCCTGCCAGGCCACCCAGCGACCGACGGGGGCGCGACGGCGGCGGGCGCGGGCCAGGCCGTCGACCGCGACCAGCACGGGCGGGAGGAGCAGCGCGCCGATCAGCAGCCGGATGGCCCACGCGGGCACGACCTTGCGCGCAACGAGGAGATCCGTCGACGGCAGGGCGCCGGCGCCGTCGAGGCTCGGCCCGTTGTCGAGCGCGATCACGCTCCGCAGCGCCGCGCGCCCGAACGCCTGCAGGCGCCCGGCGCTCACAGGGGTCCCCGGTGCGGGCGGGTGCTCGCCACTCACCGACATCAGGACGGCCGGCAGCCCCGCGGCGACGAGCGGCCCCTGCTCGCTCACCGTGGCCGGAAAGGCGAGGCGGACCCATTGGGACCACGCGCGCGGACCGCCCGGATCGGTGCCCGCCTCGGTCCGCACGGCGGCCTCCACCGCCCGGCGCAGGCGCAGGCTGGCGATCCCCGGGGCGTTGGACCAGCCGACCACGAACGGCCGCCGCGCCTGCGCACCGGCCAGGTCGCCGAGGACGAGCACCGCGTCGGTCGGGTCCTGCAGGCGACTGACGAGGTCTGCCGCTCCGGCCGCGCCCCCGGTGCCGCCGCTGGTGGAGACGAACGTGATCGTGCGATGCAGGCGCCCGTCGGCCACCACGCGCGCGAGCTCGAGCATCGCCGCGGTACCGGACAGCTCGGCCTTCGCGCCGCGCCCGGCGGCGTCCCGGTGGGCGACGACGACGAGGCCGGGCCCGGGGGCGCCGACCTGCCGGGCCATCACGGTCGTCAGCGTGCGCTCGCCGTCGATCGTCTGGCCCGTGAAGGTGGAGGTGCTCACCTGGTACGCGGGGGAGGTGGCGCGGAACAGCGCTGCGATGCGCCCCGCGAGCGCGGCATCGCCCGAGCTGCCGGGACGGCGCGAGGGAAACTCGCCGGCCAGCTGGTCGAGCTGCTGCGCCGCCCGCGAGCCCGCGAACGCGTCGGGCGCGAGCGTCGTGCCCACGGGGCGCGGACGGTCCGCCAGCGAGAAGGCGCACACGATGATCGCCAGGACGACGGGGACCAGCGCCGCCCGGTAGATGCGCGGGTCGAGCATGCGGACCCGAGGGTAGTCGGCGCGCTGGCCCCGCCGCGCCGGGGGTCGGGGACCACCAGACGGGGCACGACTCATCTAGCCTGTGCTGGAGGTCACATGGCCGACCGCCCCCCGCGCATCCTGCTCGTCGACGACGAGCAGTCGATTCAGACCCTGCTGTCCTACCCCTTGCGCAAGGACGGCTACGAGGTGGTCCAGGCCACCGACGGGCGCGAGGCGCTGGCGCGCTTCGGGGAGACGTCGTTCGACCTCGTCGTGCTCGACGTGATGATGCCCCGCCTCGACGGGCTCGAGGTGTGCCGGCGGCTGCGGGCCAAGAGCTCCGTGCCGATCATCATGCTCACGGCCAAGGCCGAGGAGATCGACAAGGTCCTAGGCCTCGAGCTGGGCGCCGACGACTACATCACCAAGCCGTTCTCGATGCGCGAGTTCCGCTCGCGCGTGAAGGCGGCGCTGCGGCGGTCGGGCATGGCGCGCGCCGACGCCGACGACGAGCGCGCGATCGACGTGCGCGGGCTGCGCATCGACCCGGGCAAGCGCGCGGTGTCGCGCAACGGCGACACGATCGCCACGACGTACGTCGAGTTCGAGATCCTCGCCGCGCTCGCGCGCTCCCCGGGCCGCGTCTTCACGCGCGACATGCTGCTCGCGCGGGTGTGGGGCGACTCCGCGTACCGCGACCCGCGCACCATCGACGTCCACATCCGCCATCTGCGGGAGAAGATCGAGGCGGATCCGAAGGAGCCGGAGTACCTCTTCACG
>JAOPZW010000285.1 GCA_025963905.1 Solirubrobacterales bacterium
CTCCTCGCCACGATCCAGGGCATAGCGGCGCTGGTCACCGGCGGCATCATCCGCGCCGAGCAGCTCGACGAGCTGGTGGCCGACGCGACCGCGCACTTCCTGCGCGGGTCGCGCGCGGCGGCTTAGGTCGCGCGACGGCTCACACTAGGACCCTGCGGCGGTCGGGGTCGAACAGCGAGCGGAGTGATACGTGCGCCGGGACGTCTGCCCCGGCGACGTTGACGGTGTACCTGCCGGCCGCCACGGCGTCTGCGGTGACCGGTTCGCCGCCGAGGCTCAGGTAACCCAGCACCACCGCGGCGCCGACCGCGTGACCGTACGCGCCCGAGGTGGTGTAGCCGACGCACTCGCCGTCGCGGAAGAAGCGCTCGCCGCCCCACAGGACGGGCTCCGGGTCATCCAGCGCGATCGACACCAACCGGCGCCGCGGCGGGCCGGCCTCGCGCCGGCGCGCCAGCGCCTCGCGGCCGTCGGCAGCGCTGAGGCCCGCGCCCCCCAGCGCCCGGCGGAACAGGGGCTCGTCGCTCAGCCCGGCAAAGCTCGCGAAGTACTCCGCCGTGCTGACCACCACGCCGACCGTCGCGAGGACGTCGGAGACGACGCCCGCGAGGAGCCGCTCGTCGAGGACGATCGTCCCGTTGAGGTCCAAGATCGCCGCTCGCGCGGCGATCGCCCGACCGTGGCGGTCCACGCCCAGAATCTCTGCCATACCGGAAACCTCTCTTCATACCTTTGCAACCAAAGACGCCGGACCAAGCTATGCGCGCTAGGCCCGGCACGTCAAGTTCTCCCTTGCCAAGAGCGCAGCCTGCGGCCGATATTAGGTTGCAAAAGGTCCAACCAATCATGTAGTGTTTTGGGGTATGGGCCCTTCCCACCACAACCAGGCGATCGTGGACCTCCTGAAGCCGGTGGATGCCGGCAGCGGCTCTGCCGTCGAGCAGACGGCAACCGCCCTGACGCGGGTGATCGGTCAGGCCGCCGCCCGGCCAGGAGACCGGCTCCCGAGCGAGCGCGAGCTCGCGACGCTGTTGAACGTCAGCCGGACGACGCTGCGGCAAGCGCTCCAGCAGCTCGAGCGCACGGGGCTCGTCACGCGGCGGCCCGGACGAGCGGGCGGGACCTTCGTCGGAGAGCCGAAGGTCGAGCGCGACCTGCGCCTGTACGGCGGCCTGCCGGAGACCCTCCGGCGCTCCGGGCACGAGGCCGGCGCGCGCGTGCTGCTCGCCGCCATCGTCCCCGCCGACGGCAGGAGCGCCGATGCCCTCGGCCTCGTTCCCGGGGCTCCGGTGTACGAGGTCGTCCGCGTGCGGCTGTCCGACGGCGAGCCCATCTCGCTCGAGCGCTCCCGCTTCCCCGCCGAGCGCTTCCCGGGGCTGCTGGAGTATCCGCTCGGGCAGTCGCTCTACCAACTGCTCCACGAGCGCTTCGGCGCCGGTCCCGCTCGCGCGGTCGAGCGGCTCGAGGCGGTCCTCGCGAGCGCCGAGGAGGCCGACGCACTCGACCTCTACCCCGGCGCTCCGCTCCTGGCGGTGGAGCGGATCGCCTATGACGTGGACGGTCGCGCGATCGAGATGGCGACGGACCTCTTCCGCGGCGACCGCACCCGCGTCGTGGTCTGGACGGACGGCGGCCGCGACGACGAGTCCGGGACGCGACACGACCGGTCCGACCTCCCGTGGCCGACCGCCGAGGAACGGGAGTGATCCCCACGCACGCGCGAGCCGTCGTCGTCGGCGGCGGTGTCGCCGGGTGCAGCGTCGCCTACCACCTCGCGCGGCTCGGCTGGAAGGACGTCGTGGTGCTCGAGCAGCACGACCTCAGCGACGGGACCACCTGGCACTCCGCCGGCTTCGTCGGCCAGCTGCGCTCGACGATCTCCCAGACCCGGATGATCATGTACTCCGCGTCGCTCTACGCCGAGCTCGCGGCGGCGACCGGGTTGGACTCCGGCTGGCACCCCGTCGGCGGCCTGCGCATCGCTGCCACCGCAGAGCGCGTCGAAGAGCTGCGGCGCGCGCGCAGCATGGCGCTGACCTACGGCCTCGACCTGGAGTTGCTCACGCCGGCGGAGGCGGCGACGGTGCTCCCGCTGCTCGACGCCACCGCGATGCGCATGGCGGCCTGGATCCCGACCGACGGCTACCTCGATCCTGAACTGCTCGTCGGCACCCTGGCCGAGGCCGGACGCCGCCTCGGCGTGACGTTCTCGACCGGGGTGCGCGTGACCGGGATCGATGTCGCCGCCGGCCGCGTCAGCGCCGTCCACACGACCGGCGGCACGATCCAGACGGACGTCGTGGTCAACGCCGCCGGCGCTGCGGCGGGCGCGATCGGCCGCCTCGCGGGCGCCGGCATCCCGATCGTCCCGATGCGCCACCAGTACGCGCTGACCGAGCCGGTCGACGGTGTCGGAGACGACGTCCCCACGGTCAGGGACCCCGACCGGATCGTCTACTTCCGGCCCAAGGACGGCGGCCTGCTCGTCGGCGGATACGCGCGCAGTCCCGTCACCGAGGACGACGAGGACCCGCTGCGCCACCCGCGCACGCTCTACCAGGAGGACCGCGAGCGTTTCGCGGAGTCCTGGGACGGCGCCCAGCGGCTGCTGCCCTCGCTGCGCGGCTCGGAGGCCTTGCGCTTCGTCTGCGGGCCCGAGGCCTTCACCCCCGACGGCGAGTTCATCCTGGGCGAGACCGAGGTGCGCGGCCTGTGGGTCGCGGCGGGGTTCTGCGTCCACGGCCTGGCCGGCGCAGGCGGCGTGGGCAAGGTCATGGCGGAGTGGATCGCGGACGGCGAGCCGGAGTACGACGTCAGCGGCATGGACATCTGCCGCTTCGGTGCCCACTACGGCAGTCGCCGCTACGCCCGTGTCCGCGCGCTGGATGCGTATTCGCGCTACTACGACATCGTCTACCCCGGCGAGGATCGCCCGGCCGGACGGCCCCTGCGCGTGTCGCCGGTGTACCCGCGCCTGCAAGCGCTCGGCGCGCGCTTCGCGGAGAAGGCCGGGTGGGAGCGGGTCGACTGGTTCGAGGCCAACGGCGGCGGCGAGGCCCACCGGCCCGACGGGTGGGCCGGTCGGTTCTGGTCGCCGGCGATCCGTGCCGAGTCGCTGGCGACGCACGAGGCCGCGGGCCTCTTCGACCAGACGTCCTTCGGGAAGCTGGCGCTGGCCGGGCCGGACGCGCTGGCGACCCTCGAGCGGGTCTGCGCCAACCGGATCGACCGCCCGGTCGGCAGCGTCGTCTACACGCAGATGCTCAACGAGCGCGGGGGCATCGAAGCGGACGTCACGGTGACCCGCACGGGCGATGCCGCCTTCCGCCTCGTCACGGGAACGGCGTCCGCGCGGCGCGATCGCGAGTGGATCGCCCACCACACCACGTCCGGCGCGGACGTGCAGATCACGGACATCAGCGGCACGGAGGCGTGCCTCTGCCTGTGGGGACCGCAGGCGGGCGCCATCCTCGGGTCGCTCTGCGACGAGGACGACGTGCTCGATTCGATCCGGTTCCTGCAGGCCCGGCGCCTGACCGTCGCCGGTGTCCCGCTGCTGGCGCAGCGCGTCACGTTCGTGGGCGAGTTCGGCTTCGAACTGCACTGCCCGGCGGAGTACGGGCTGATCCTGTGGGATGCCCTGTGGGCGGCCGGGCGGCCGCTCGGCCTGCTCCCGGCCGGCTATCGCGCACTCGACGCCCTGCGCATCGAGAAGGGCTACCGGCTCTGGGGCAGCGACATCACGCCCGAGACGACGCCGTACGAGGCCGGCCTCGGCTTCGCCGTGGCGCTGGACAAGCCCGGCGGGTTCATCGGCCAGGCGGCGCTGGTCGCGGAGCGGGAGGCCGGAGGCCGCTCCCAGCGGCTGCGCGCGCTGATCCTCGACGACGCCGGTGCCGTGTGCCTGGGGTCGGAGCCCATCCGCGTCGGCGACGAGATCTGCGGTCGCGTGACCACCGGCGGCTTCGGCTACCGCCTGGACCGCAACATCGCCTATGGCTACCTGCCGCGCGGGGTCGAGCCGGAGGCGCGCGTCGAGGTCTCCGTGTTCGATGAGTGGAAGACCGCGACGGTCGCCGCCGAGCCGCTCTACGACCCCGAGGGGCTGCGCGTCCGCGGTGCCGCGGCCTCGCCCTCCGCGACCGCGCCCGTGTCGTGATGGGCCGGCTTCGCGGCTTGACCGTCATGAACGAGACCGCGCCTCTCCTCGCCGAGCGTGCCGGCCCCGAGCGCACCAGCGCGTTGATGCGGCTGCTCGTCTCGTGCGCCGACCGCCCCGGGATCGTCGCCGCGGTCTCGCGCTTCCTCTTCGATGCGGGGGCGAACATCGTCCGATCCGATCAGTACTCCTCGGATCCGTCGGGCGGTGCGTTCTTCCTGCGGATGGAGTTCACGCTCGAGACCGAGGACCGCGCCGGGTTCCCGGAGCGCTTCGGGCTGAGCGTCGCCGAGCGGTTCGACATGACCTGGCGGCTCTGGGACACCACGCAGCCCAAGCGCATCGCGGTCCTGGTCTCTCGAAGCGACCACTGCCTGACGGACCTGCTCTGGCGCCGGCAGCGGGGCGAGATCGAGGGCGACATCGTCCTCGTGGGCTCCAACCACGCCGACTCGCGGGCCGAAGCGGAGGCCTACGGCGTCCCGTACCACCACGTGCCCGTCGAGAAGGATCGCAAGCCGGAGGCCGAGGCGGCGCTGCTGGAGATCCTCGACGGCCGCTGCGACCTCGTCGTCCTGGCCCGCTACATGCAGGTCCTCTCCGGCGATTTCCTGGAGCGCGTCGGCGTCCCGGTCATCAACATCCACCACTCGTTCCTGCCCGCCTTCGCCGGAGCGGGGCCGCACGAGCGCGCGAAGGAGCGTGGGGTCAAGCTCATCGGGGCGACGGCGCACTACGTCACCGAGGAGCTCGACGCCGGGCCGATCATCGAGCAGGACGTCGTGCGCGTCAGCCACCGGGACGACGTGGCGGCGCTCGTCCGCCAGGGAGCGGACATCGAGCGCGCGGTGCTCACCAGGGCGGTGCAATGGCACTGCCAGGACCGCGTCCTGCGACACGGCAACACGACCGTGGTCTTCTGACTCAGGCGGGGCGACGGCGCTTCCGCGCGACGGCGATCAGCGCCTCCTGCGTGTAGACCCTCGACTCGTCGTCGCCTTCGCCCTGCCAGCGCTCCATGATGTCGAGGAACGCGCGATCGAGGGCCGCCGCGCGCTCGGGATCTTCGGCGGCGCTCCGGTAGAGCGCGATCGCGACCGGGTGGTTGGCCTTGAAGAAGTCGCGCATCTCGGTGGGGCCGGCGAAGCGGGCGAGCTCGAGGCGGTGGCGGCGCATCTCGAGCGACTCGACACGGTCGCCGAACACCTCGGCCACATGGTCCTCGTCGCCCCATCGCAGCGGCGAGTCGGCGGCGAACATCGACGGGAGGAAGTCGGACATGAGGTGAAAGAAGTCCTCCGCCCATTCGGCGCGCGTCATCGCCGCAAGCCCGATCGTGCCGCCCGGCCGGCAGACGCGCAGCAGCTCGTCGGCCACCACCTGGTGATGCGGGGCGAGCACCGCACCGAACGCCGACGTGACGACGTCGAACTCGCCCTCGGCGAAGGGCAGC
>JAOPZW010000286.1 GCA_025963905.1 Solirubrobacterales bacterium
GCTGCCCTGTACGGGCACGAGGTGCACCTGAACATCGTGCTGGATCCGCAGGTCCTGGGCGGCATGTCGGTCCAGATCGGTGACGAGATCATCGACGCGAGCGTGGCCAGCCGCTTGGCTGACCTGCGGCGCAGGCTGGCGGGCTGAACCGTGACCAAGACCACTACGGCACCATGACGCGAGGGACTTCAGGAAGATGACGGAGCTGACAATCCGGCCCGACGAGATCCGCGACGCGCTCGCGCGCTTCGTCGATGAGTACCAGCCGGGCGCGCCGGCCAGGGATGAGATCGGCACGGTCACCGAGTGCGGTGACGGTATCGCCCGGGTCGAGGGCCTGCCCTCGGCCATGGCCAACGAGCTGCTCGAGTTCCCCGACGGCACCCGCGGCCTCGCGCTCAACCTGGACGTCCGCGAGATCGGCGTGGTCATCCTCGGTGACTTCAGCAAGATCGAGGAGGGCCAGCAGGTCCGCCGCACCGGGGAGATCCTGTCCGTCCCGGTGGGCGACGGCTTCCTCGGCCGGGTCGTTGATTCGCTGGGCGTGCCGCTGGACGGCCAGGGCGACATCGAGCAGGAGGCACTGCGCCCGCTGGAGACGCAGGCCCCCTCGGTGGTGGAGCGCAGCAAGGTGAACGAGCCGCTGCAGACCGGAATCAAGGCCATCGACGCGATCACCCCGATCGGCCGCGGCCAGCGTGAGCTGATCATCGGCGACCGGCAGACGGGCAAGACCGCCATCGCCATCGACGCCATCATCAACCAGCGGGAGAACTGGGAATCCGGGGACCCGGCCCGCCAGGTCAAGTGCATCTACGTGGCGGTGGGCCAGAAGGGCTCGACGACCGCGCAGGTCAAGCAGTCGCTGGAAGACGCGGGCGCGATGGAATACACGACGATCGTCTCGTCGCCCGCGTCCGACCCGTCCGGGTTCAAGTACATCGCCCCGTACACCGGGTCGGCCCTCGGCCAGCACTGGATGTACCAAGGGCAGAGCGTGATGATCGTCTTTGACGACCTGTCCAAGCAGGCGGCCGCCTACCGCACCATCTCCCTGCTGCTGCGCCGGCCGCCGGGCCGCGAGGCCTACCCGGGCGACGTCTTCTACCTCCACAGCCGCCTGCTCGAGCGCGCCGTGAAGCTCAACGACGACCTCGGCGGCGGCTCGCTCACCGCGCTGCCGATCATCGAGACCCAGGCGGGCGACGTCTCGGCGTACATCCCGACGAACGTCATCTCGATCACCGACGGTCAGATCTTCCTGGAGCCCAGCCTGTTCTTCTCGGGCGTGCGCCCGGCCATCAACGTCGGCATCTCGGTGTCGCGCGTCGGTGGCGCCGCGCAGATCAACCCGCTGCGCAAGGTGGCCGGCCGCCTGAAGCTCGAGCTGTCGCAGTACCGCGACCTCGAGGCCTTCGCCCAGTTCGGCTCGGACCTCGACGCCGACACGCAGCGCACGCTGGCCCGCGGCGAGCGCCTCGTGCGCGCGCTGAACCAGGGCGAGCGCGAGCCGCTGCCGGTCGAGGACCAGGTCGTGCAGATCTTCGCGGCCACGAACGGGTTCGTCGACCGCATCGCCGTCGACCGGGTGCCCGAGTTCCTGCGGCAGCTGACCGAGCGCATCCACGCGGAGGCGGCGGACCTGCTGGAGAAGATCCGCAACGGCGAATGGTCCGACGAGATCCAGGAGGCGCTGCGCAATGCGGTGTCCGACTTCGCTGACGACTTCGGCTACGACCTCGACGAGGAGGGCCAGCCGCTGACCGACGAGGCCGGCGGGACGACCCGCGAGCAGGAGGGCATCCGCCGTCGCGACACCGGCGACGAGGAGGACGAGGCCGCGGCGTCGGACCGCGACGAGGAGAAGGAAGAGCAGGAGGCCGCGGCCACCGCCTAGCGGCGCCGCGGACAGCCCATGGCCTCACAGCGTGACGTCAAGCAGCGAATCGATTCGATCAGGAACATCCGCAAGATCACCCGCGCGATGGAGATGGTCGCCGCGGCGCGCCTGCGCCGCGCCGAGCAGCGCATCGCCGCACTGCGGCCCTACGCGGGCGCCATCCGGCGCATGACCCGCCAGGCGGCCGAGGCCGCCGGCGGCGACGTCGGCGGGCTGCCGATCCTCAAGGAGCACGAGACCGAGGGGACCGTCGCGCTGCTGCTCGTGACCGCCGACCGCGGCCTGGCCGGCGCCTTCAACTCCCAGATCCTGCGCGCCGGCATCCGTGCGGCCCAGGACTACGAGGTCGACGGCAAGCAGGTCGTCTTCTACGCCTCGGGCCGGCGCGGCGTCTCGTCGCTGACCTTCCGCAACCGCGAGCCCGCGGGCGCCTACATCGGCTTCACCGAGCGCCCGGCCTACGCCAACGCGCGCGAGATCGCGCAGGACCTCATGACCGCCTACATCGACGGCAAGGTCGATCGGGTCGACGTCTTCTACAACGGCTACGTGTCGCCGCTGGTGCAGGAGGTGCGCCGCGAGACGCTGCTGCCGCTGCAGCACGCGACCATCCTCGAGTCTCCCAAGGACGAGGACGGCGAGGAGGAGCAGGACTCGGGCCACCACGCGCTGGTGGAGTACGAGCCCGAGCCCCAGGCGATCCTCGAGCGGCTCGTCCCGGACTACGTGGAGATCTCGCTGTACCGGTCGCTGCTGGAGTCCAGCGCGTCCGAGCTCGGTGCCCGCATGACCGCGATGCGCAACGCGTCGGAGAACGCGGGCGAGCTCATCGAGGACTACACGCTGGAGATGAACCGGGCGCGCCAGGCCGAGATCACCCAGGAGATCATGGAAGTCGTCGCCGGGGCCGAGTCGCTCCGCTAGTGACATCGACCGAAGGTCGTCGCTTGCGACGACCGTCCGTCTAACGTCGACCGAAGGTCATCGCTCGCGATGACCGTAGGGCGAAACCTTTTTAATCAGGAGAACCATGGCCGCCACTGAAACCGAAACCAAGAACATCGGGCGCATCGAGGAGATCCAGGGCGTCGTCATCGAGGCCGTGTTCCCCGACAAGCTGCCCGAGATCAACCACGCGATCGTCATCCACCGGGAGAGCAATCCCGAGGAGCAGGAAGGCATCAGCTCCGGGACCGGCCTCAACCTCGTGTGCGAGGTCCAGCAGCACCTCGGCGACGACCGCGTCCGCGCGGTGGCGATGGACACGACCGACGGCCTGGCCCGCGGGACCGAGGTCGAGGACACCGGCGGCCCGATCACCGTCCCCGTCGGCGAGGTCACGCTGGGACGCATCTTCAACGTCCTGGGCGAGACGATCGACCAGGGCCCGGAGATCGAGGTCAAGGAGCGCTGGCCGATCCACCGCGACGCGCCCTCGGTGGAGGACCTCACCCCGACGACCGAGATGTTCGAGACGGGCATCAAGGTGGTCGACCTGCTGGCGCCCTATGCCAAGGGCGGCAAGGTCGGCCTGTTCGGCGGCGCCGGCGTCGGCAAGACGGTGATCATCCAGGAGCTCATCCACAACCTCGCCCAGGAGCACGGCGGCCTGTCGGCGTTCTGCGGCGTGGGCGAGCGCTCGCGCGAGGGCAACGACCTCTGGCTCGAGATGACCGAGTCGGGCGTCATCGACAAGACGATGCTCGTCTTCGGCCAGATGAATGAGCCGCCCGGGGCACGCATGCGCGTCGCGCTGTCGGGCCTGACGATGGCGGAGTACTTCCGCGAGCAGGGCCAGGACGTGCTCCTCTTCATCGACAACATCTTCCGGTTCGTGCAGGCGGGCTCGGAGGTCTCCGCGCTGCTGGGCCGGATGCCGTCGCAGGTCGGCTACCAGCCCACGCTCGAGACGGAGATGGGCCAGTTGCAGGAGCGCATCACCTCGACGCGCCAGGGCTCGGTCACCTCGGTCCAGGCCATCTACGTGCCGGCCGACGACCTCACCGACCCGGCCCCGGCGTCGGTGTTCGCCCACCTCAACGCGACGACGACGCTCTCGCGCGCGATCTCCGAGAAGGGCATCTACCCGGCGGTCGACCCGCTGGACTCGACCTCGACGATCCTCAAGCCCGACATCGTCGGCGAGGAGCACTACAACGTCGCCAACCAGGTCAAGGAGGTCCTCCAGCGCTACAAGGAGCTCCAGGACATCATCGCCATCCTCGGCATCGACGAGCTCTCCGACGAGGACCGCATCACCGTCCAGCGCGCGCGCAAGCTCGAGCGCTTCCTGTCCCAGCCGTTCCACGTCGCCGAGCAGTTCACCGGCACGCCGGGCGTCTACGTGCCGATCGCCGAGACGGTGCGCTCGTTCAAGGAGATCCTCGAGGGCCAGCACGACGACCTTCCCGAGTCGGCGTTCTTCCTCAAGGGCTCGATCGACGGCGTCGTCGAGGCCGCGAGCAAGGGCTGAGGCCGATGCCCCGGACGAAGTTCCAGGTCGAGGTCCTGACCCCCGAGGGCCAGGTCTTCGACGACGAGGTCGAGATGGTCTCGACGCGCACGTCGGTCGGCTCGATCGGCGTGCTCGCCAACCACCAGCCGCTGCTGGGCCTCCTCGACCCGACGGAGCTGCGCCTGTACCGCAGCGAGTCCGACATCGAGCGCTTCGCGCAGGGAGAGGGCTACATCCAGGTCGCCGGCAACCAGGTGCTCGTGCTCGTCGAGGAGGCCCACCGGCCCGAGGACCTCGACTCGGCGGATCTGCGCGAGCGCCTGAGCAAGGCCGAGCGCGATGCCGAACAGGCCGAGGAGGGCTCCGAGGAGCGCCGCCGGGCCCTGCGCGACAAGCGCCGCTGGGAGGCGTTCCTGGCGATCGCCGAGGGCGGCCGGAGCTAGATGGTCGATTCCGAATTCTCGAAACGGACCCGCCCACCCTGACGCGCCTCGCCGCTCTGGATCGCCGTCCGGCGGACTTGCCAATGGCGCTGCCATGGGCTGCGCCACCGGACGCCGGGTG
>JAOPZW010000328.1 GCA_025963905.1 Solirubrobacterales bacterium
GGCCCGCCAGGTGCGGCGTCGATGGCCCGGGTCCCGCGCGACGTCGGCTCGTGAATCAGGTCAGGTCCGGAAGGAAGCAGCCTTAAGCGATCACCGACGGGCGCAGCGGGAGTTCCCGGTGCCGGAGCCGCGTTCTGGCGCAAGCGCCCGGAGACCCGCCTCGATTGAGGGTGCACGGTCCATCTCCTTTCGGCGGCGACGACGACGATCAGCAGCGCGTGGCCACGCGCCACGTCGCGTTTCCGCCCGCGGGCGTGAAGCTCGGCGGGACGGCTGGGATGCGTTGGTTGCTGTCGCGCGGGTCCAGGATGTAGTCCTTGGCGACGCTCGCGTTCGCGGGCGTGACGTAGGTCCCCCGTACCGGGGTGTGGTCCTGCGCGGTGATGATCGAGGCGGGCGGGGCATTGAGCCACAGGGCCAGGAGCGGGACCGGGCGGTGGTTGGGCACGGCGATCGGCGTGCATGACCCGCGGACCTTCGCGCCGGGCGAGCGCGCGAGCGCTCGCAGGTCGGCCTGGATCTGGTCCTGGCGTTGCAGCGCGTGGCGCAGCGCGCGCAGGCGGTCGATCTGCGCGGGGGTGAAGACGACGAGCGCGAGCACCGTCACCGCCGCGAACCACGCCCACGGTCGCCGGCGCGGGTGGTCGTGCGGCAGCTCTCGCCAGCCGAAGACGCCCGCCCCGCAGAAGACGGCCAGGATCATGGACGGCAGCAGCAGGTAGCGCCCCAGGATCGGCAGGCCGGACGCTGCGAGCAGGCAGAACGCGGCGACCGCGAGGACGCCGGTTGCGGCGCCCAGCCGGGCGCGGTCCCGCAGCAGCCACACCGACAGGACGCCTCCGCCCGCTGCTCCGAACAGGACCGGCTCGCGCAGGATCTCGCCGATACGCCGCGGCGCGGTGAGCGGCACCTCGCTCAGGCCGGTGATGCGGCCGAGCTCCTCGGCGCTATGGCGCGTGCCCGTCAGCGAGTAGAGCGCGTCGCCGACGACGGCCAGATCGGCCAGCGCCCACAGCACCGGGGCGGCCACCGCGAGCGCCACGAATCCGGCCAGGCGGCGGCGGTCGCGCTCGCCGGCGGCGACGAGCCACACGATGTAGGCCGCCGAGAACAACCAGGCCTCGGGCCTGATGAGCCCGGCCAGCGCCAGCAGCGCCAGCACCGGGACGCCGGCGCGCGGGCGCCGGCTCTCCACGAGCAGGGCGCCGAGCGCCAGGACGAGGTAGGGGATGTCGACGTACGCGCGCGCCCCGAAGTCGAGCACCGGGCGCCGCGTCAGGACGATGGCCGCCGCCAGCAGGCCGGCGCCGCGGTTGAACCACGTCGCTCCCAGGTGATAGACGACCCACCCCAGCAAGGCCAGCAATACGAACGCCAGCACGAGCGTCACCGTGACCGCGGCGCCGCCGTGCACGCCGTGGTCCGCCGCGCCGCTCAGCGGCGCGAGCAGCACGCCGGCCAGCGTGGCCAGCGGATGCGGGGTCGGCGCCAGCACGACGTCGTAGTCCGGCATGTTCCCGTGCGCGAGGTCGCGCCCCCAGACCAGCGCGTAGAGCGTGTCGTAGTTGACGAGCCCGCGGCCGACGACCAGCCAGATGGCCAGGGCCGTCAGCGCCAGGCCGGCGGCGAGGCGGGGGGCTCGAGCCATGCGTCAGCGGTGCGGAAGCGCCGCGAAGCTCAGGAGCAGCTCGCGCGCGGACGCTTCGCCGAGCTCGAGGCTGCGCAGCCGGTAGGACTCGTTGGGCGCATGGATGTCGTCGTCGGGCAGGCCGAAGCCCGAGACGACGGTGGGGATGCCCCGCGCGGCGAACTCGGCGACGACCGGGATCGAGCCGCCCGAGCGCACGAAGGCCGGCGGCGTGCCGCACGCGCGCTCCAGCGCCTCGGCGGCGAGCCGCATCGCGGGCAGGTCCACGTCGAACAGCGCGGGCGCGGCGAAGTGGAAGGCCACGTCGAGCTCGGCGCCGTCGGGCAGCGCCTCGCGCAGCAGGCGCTCGAGCGTGGCGGCGATCTCCTGCGGGTCCTGGCGGGGGGCGAGGCGGATGCTGACCGTCGCCCGCGCCTCGCACGGCACGATGGTCCGGGGCTCGCCGCCGTGGACGGCGTTGATGTCGAGCGACGCGTCGGCGCCGTTGCGCTCGTAGAACTCCGCGCCGGCGCCCGGATGGATCGGGCGCCCGCCGCCTCCGGCGATGACGCCGTCGCCGTCCGGCAGGCGCCGCCACGAGGTCAGCTCGGCCTCCGCGGGCGGGACGATGCCGGCCCGCAGCTCCTCCCGCAGGCGCCCGTCGGCCCCGGGCAGGACGGTCGCGAGCGCACCGTTGAGGACGTTGAGCGCGTTGAGGACCGAGCCGCCGTAGAGCCCGGAGTGCAGGTCGCGCCGCCCGGTGCGGACCACCAGCTCGGCCATCGCCAGTCCGCGCAGCCCGACCGTGATCGCGGGCGTGTCCTCGTCGACCATGCCGCTGTCGAAGACGATCGCCGCGTCGGCGCCGCGCTCGTCGGTGCGGACCCACTGGGCGACGGACTGCCCGCCGGCCTCCTCCTCGCCCTCGACCAGGACGCGGACGTGCACGGGCAGCTCGCCTGCGCGGGCGAGCGCGCACGCCGCGTGCAGCAGCGGGAGGAAGTTGCCCTTGTCGTCGGCCGCTCCGCGGGCGTAGAGGCGACCTCCGCGGGTCTCGGGGGCGAAGGGCTCGGACGTCCAGGCCGCCGGATCGCCGATCGACTGGACGTCGTAGTGGCCGTAGATGATCACGGTCGGGGCGCCGGGATCGTTCGCCCGCAGCTCCCCGACGGCGAGCGGGTTTCCGGTGCCGATCCGCACGAGATCGGCCTCGCCACCCGCCTCGCGCACGCGGTCGACGACCCAGGCGCCGGCGCGCTCGAGATCGGCCGCATGGCCGCCGCCGGTGGAGATGGACGGGATCCGCAGCCAGTCCGTGAGCTCGTCGAGCAGGGGGGTCGTCATGGGTGGGGACTCTATGACCGGCCGCGCCGGGACGGTGGCTACACTCGGCCTTCGTGTCCGCCGGCCCCTCGCTCTATCGTCGCCATCGCCCGCGCACGTTCGCGGACGTCGTGGGCCAGGAGCACGTCGTGCGCACGCTGCGCAACGCCGTCGAGCAGGGCAAGGTCCACCACGCCTACCTCTTCGTCGGCTCCCGCGGGACGGGCAAGACGTCGATGGCCAAGATGCTCGCGGCGTGCATGAACTGCGTCAACGGCCCGACCACCGAGCCGTGCGGCACGTGCGAGTCGTGCGTGGCGATCGCCAACGCCACCTCGCTGGACGTCATCGAGATGGACGCGGCGTCCAACAACTCCGTCGACGACATCCGCGAGCTGCGCGAGTCGGTCGCCTACGCGCCCGTCTCGGGGCGCAGCAAGGTCTACATCCTCGACGAGGCGCACATGCTGTCGTCCCAGGCGTGGAACGCGTTCCTCAAGACACTCGAGGAGCCCCCGCCGCACACGATCTTCGTCCTGGCGACGACCGAGGCCAACAAGGTCCTGCCGACGGTCGTCGACCGCTGCCACCGGTTCGACTTCCAGCGCCCGTCGGTCGAGCAGATCGCGACCGTCGTCTCGCGGGTCGCGGGCAAGGAGTCCATCGAGATCCCGCCCGAGGCGATCGCCCTGCTCGCGCGCCAGGCGACGGGCTCCTTCCGCGACGCCCTGGGCACGCTCGAGCAGCTCGTCACCTACAGCGGCACCGACGTGCGCACCGAGGACGTGCTGGCGGTCTTGGGCGTGGCCGACGCCGACCTGCTGTTCTCGGCGATCGACGCGGTCGCCGCCCACGACGCGCGCGGGGCGCTGCAGGCCGCCGCGCGGCTGGCCGACAGCGGACGCGACCTGGCGCGGTTCGTCAAGGACCTCGAGACCCACGCGCGCGAGCTGCTCGTCGTGCGGACGCTGGGGGAGGTGCCGGCCGAGCTGCGCATCACCCCCGACCGCGACGAGCGCCTGGCCGAGCAGTCCGCGCGGGTTCCCGCGGGCGACGTGGTGCGCCTCCTGGACCTGCTGGCCGGCGTCCTGCGCGCGGTCAAGGACGGCGCCGACGCCCGCACGCAGCTCGAGCTGGCGCTCGTGAAGGCGGCGGCGCCGGAGGTCGATCCGTCGGCCCGCGCGCTGATGGCGCGCATCGAGCGCCTGGAGGCGGCGCTGCAGGGGGGTCCCGCGCCCGCGCCCGCCCCCGCGGCGGCGCCCGCGGCGGCGA
>JAOPZW010000231.1 GCA_025963905.1 Solirubrobacterales bacterium
TTCAGCCCGCGCAGAAGCCCCGAGGCGTAGTAGTCCTTTGCGCTGCGGACGCCGGGAAGCGCGAAGACGTACCCGCCGCCGATGGGGGTGATGTAGGGGACGAGCATCTCCTTCCCGAGCCGGGTCTGCATCGCGATGTATGTGTTCAGCTGTCGTTGGAAGCAGCAGAACGTGTGCCCCATGTTGGGGTTCCCACCCTCGTCGGGGCTTTGGTCGTACTGGTAGCTTCGGCGGAGGATGGCGCTGGTGGCCGCCGTTTGCGGGGTCTGGGGGTTTGCCAGCCGGATGTGGCAGTTCAGCGGGGTGAGCCGACCCTGCGGGTCGTTCGTGTACACGGGGTCGAGCTCGTCCGAGGCGTTCGGGTCGGTCGCGTACAGGGGCGCGCCGCTGATCTTGCGCCGGCCGAAGATGCGCTCCTGCTGCTCTATGGGCACCGTGTCCCACTTCTCCATGTGCATCCGGATGATGCGGAGCACCTGGTAGGTCCCGCCCGCGGTCCAGGCCGGTTCGCGCCGGCCGCGCTGGACCCACACCACCTGGTTCATCTGAGAGGCCTCGGTGGTGTCGGGGTTGGCGATGCCGTCCTTGAACCCCATCCAGTCGCGCGGAATGCCCACGGGTCGTGGCGGGAATCGGAATGCGTCGATACGCCACCGGAGACGCATGCCGCCGCGCGTCTGCCCCATGATGTCGAGCATGGCGTTTCCGACGGTGTCCCGGTGGTTGGCGCACACCTGCACCAGCAGATCGCCGTGGGTGATCTTCGGGTCGAGCTCGTCGTGGGCGAACGCTCGCATCGTCTTGAGCTGGGCCGGCTTGCGCGGCGCCAGCCCGTAGCGACCGTCGAACAGCGAGGCGCCTAGGGCGACCGTGACCGATAGGTCGTCGGGGAGCACCGTCGCGCCGAGCAGGTCGCGGTGCTCCGGCGGCTTGCCCCGCCGGGGCGGGCGAGGAGTGCCGCCTTTGGTCAGGAACGCGGCACGCTCGGTGAGCGCGTGGAACAGGTCGGTGAGCTCCCGACGGTTGCCTGCGACGACGTCGAAGGAGAGGAAGGCGGCCGCCGTCTGCGGAGGCGTGGCGATGCCCGCCTGATGGCGGCCATGGAACGGGATGCTGTGCGTGCTGTCTTCGGCTGCGAGCTTGTTGTAGCCGTCCTCGTAGTCGGTTGTCTCGGCATGGGCCACGCGCGCGGGCACGAAGTTCGCGGCGGCCACACCCGCGGCAGCACCAAGCGCGCCCCGCAGAAACGACCGCCGCGGGACAGGACACCAGCCGCCGTCGCCCTGTTGCCGGTCCTCCGCAGCTTGGGGTTGCTGACGAATCATCCTGCTCTACCGTGTCGGATTCGGGACCGGCGACGTGCCGGCCCTACGGCGCGCGAGTCTCCCGCAGACGGGACCGGCCGAAGGACGGTCCGGGGGATAGATCCAGCCGTCCCCTCGGACGGGCGCTTGGCGCGACTGCGCCGTGCTCACCGGACCCCTAGAAGCGACGAAAGCGCCGATTCCGTCGGCGCTTTCAAGTACCGCCACGGGGATTCGAAGCCGCTTCTCGGGCCAGGTCGGTAGGCGGATTTGGCTACACCACCGGACGTTTCGACCGCTGAGCACCGGGTCAAGTCGGTAGTTGTGGTGTAGCTCGGGCCTGACGGCCGTGGCGGAGCAGTTCCGGCCACCGTGGGCCCGATGATCGTCGGCTTCTGCCAAGAACCGCCGCCGGGGCTGGCCGGTGCCGAGCTCGGTGAGCGCGCCCCGGACCGGCGGGCGGCGCAGCGCAACGGCTTCTCGGGCTCCATGATGACGGTCGCTGCGAGACCAGCCGCCGAAGTTGCGTACGACCGGCCGCCGCCGCGCACGGTCGTCCTCGCATCGGACCGGCCAACACGCAAACAGAGTGCCCACGGCGAGTTCGCGGCGCAGGGCATCGCAGGCCAGGAGGGCGGCGCCGGTCAGGAGACGTGGAGTGCGCGCGCGGTGAACCCCGTTGGTGGGGTGCGTGGTTTCCCAGCGCAGAGCATGTGTCACTACCGATCCCGGGACCCACTCTCGTCGCCATGCTCGGAAGTGCTTGTAACGCCCAGCGATCAGGCCGGATATGCGAACGGGAGGCATCATGGAGACCGAGAACACCGACCAGCAGAAGTTCGATGAGCAGGTCAACAAGACCGGCAAGCTCGTCTTGGAGATCCTGGCCGGAGTCGGGGTCTTCGCCGCGCTCCTGATGTCCATCGTCGCGCTGATCGTGAGCGCCGACCGGACGAATGCCTCGCCCGCGTCCAGTGGCGTGTCGGCCGCCGCGAAGGCGCCGTCGACGGCACCCACGAGCGCAAGCGCCACGATCGACCACGTCACGCGCGGGTGCCACGTGCTCACCGTCAACAACGGTGCCCAGACCACCAGCGCGACGATCCACCTCGCGGCCGGCGGCAGCCTCCAAGTCCAGGACAACGACGTCATGCCGCACCAGATCGTTCGCGTCGCGGGACCGCAAGCGCAGTTCGCCGGCGCGGCCATGACGCACATGGGCGCCCGCAGCACCGTGACCTTCCCGACGCCCGGGACGTATTCCCTGACGACCAAGGCCGGCGAGGACTACATGAAGGGCATCCAGACCCTCGGCCCGGACAACACCCTGCGGATCAAGGTCATCGTCAGCGCCGCCTAGCGATGCTGCACCCCCCTCCGTCGACCACTACGACCGCGCCCCGGCGCGGTCGTAGGACGTCCCGCCACAGCGCCGGCTCGCATTCGTCGACCATGCCGCAGGAGGGACCGGAACCCCCGACACGCGGCTTATGAGTGGCGGCCCCGGACAACCCCGCCGTGTTCTCGCGGTGACGCGCACGCGCGGTCGTGCCAGACTGGCGCGGGCCATGCTCGAGCGCCGTACGAAGATCGTCGCGACCCTGGGTCCCGCCACCGACCCCGCCGGGATCCTCGATGGGTTGATCGCGGCGGGCGTCGACTGCATGCGGCTGAACTGCTCGCACGGGACCCCCGACGAGCTGAGCCGCCGGGCCCGCGACGCCCGCGCCGCGGCCGCCCGCGCCGGGCGACCGCTCGCGCTGCTGTTCGACCTCCAGGGTCCGAAGCTGCGACTGTCGGCCGCCACCCCCGTGCGCAAGGTCGAGCGCGGCGAGCGGGTGGTGTTCGTGGGGGCGGGCTCGCCCACAGCGGCCGCAGACGGCTCGGTGGTCGTCGACTTCCCCGACTTCGCGGTGCTGGCGACCGAGCGCTCCGAGCTTGTGATCGGCGACGGGGTGCCGCGGTTCGCCGTCGAGCACGTCGGCCCCGGCGAGGTCGTCGCGCGCGCGCTGACCCCGGGAGCGATGTCGCCGCGCAAAGGCATCAACGTGACCTACGCGCGCCCGAACCTCCCGGCGATCACCGACAAGGACGCCGCCGACCTGGCGCTCGCCGCCGAGGAGGGCGCCGACTTCGTGGCGCTGTCGTTCGTGCGCTCTGCCGCCGACGTTGAGGACCTTCGTGACCGCCTGCGCGCGCTCGGCTCGCCGGCCCGGACCATCGCGAAGATCGAGAAGGTCGAGGCCTACTCGCGCCTCGACGAGATCCTCGAGGTGGCCGACGGCGTGATGGTCGCGCGCGGCGACTACGGGGTGGAGGCCGGCGTCGCCCGCGTGCCGCTGATGCAGAAGGACACCATCTTCCGCGCCGTGCAGCACGGCAAGCTCGTGATCACCGCCACCCAGATGCTCGAGTCGATGATCCACGCGCCCGAGCCGACCCGGGCCGAGGCCGCCGACGTGGCCAACGCCGTCATCGACGGCACCTCGGCCGTGATGCTGTCGGCCGAGACCGGCGTGGGGGAGTACCCCGTCGAGGCGGTGCGGGCGATGGCCGAGATCGCCCGCGTGGCCGAGGAGGCACCGGAGATCCACGGCCGGGCGCGTGGCCAGGCCGGCGACACCCCGGCGGGGCTCGTGGCCCACGCGGCCGTCCAGCTGGCCGAGGCTCTCGGTGCCGCGGCGCTTGTCGTCCCCACGTCGACCGGCGGCGGCGCGCGCACCTGCTCGAAGTACCGGCGCCGCCGGCCGGTGATCGCGCTGGCCCACGAACTGCACGTCGCCAACCAGCTCGCCGTCGAGTGGGGTGTCTATCCGACCTCGATCGACGTGGCTGGGTCGGTCGAGGAGCTGGTCGAGGCGGCGCTGCTGACCGCGCGCGACTACGCCCATCTCCCCAGCGGCTCGCAGGTAGTCATCACCGCCGGCCGCCGAACAGGGACGCCGGGGGCCACCAGCCTGATCATGGTTCGCGAGCTGCCCTAGCCGGCGCCGGGTTCCGCACGAAGCTGCGTGCCTCAGGCGGCCATGCGGCGGGCTGGGGCCAGGCCTCGCTCGAGCAGCGCGCGTGGGTTGGCGGCGGTGAGCCGGTGCGCCGCGTCGGCGTCGATGCCGTTCTGGCGCAGAACGCTCACCGCTTGGCCGAGGACGGGTCCGCGCACGGTCGGCCGGTGCGCGTCGGAGGCGATGATTGTGATGTGGCCCGCGCGGGCGAGCTCGAGGCCTGCCGTGCGCGGCCCGGCCCCGTGGCTGCCGGTCAGCGACGAGCCGTTGAGCTGCAGGCGGTCGCCGGCGGCCAGCAGGCGCTCGACGGCCCCCGGCGCGCGGGTCACCGCGGGCGAGCGCTCGGGATGGCCGATGAGGAGGCCGAAGCCGCGGTCGCGCAACTCCCGTGCGCTCGCTTCGAAGTCCTCGAGCTCGCCGGCGCCGGGGAGCGGCGCCTCGAGCAGCAGCCAGCGCCGGCCCGCCGGCCCGTGGGCGAGCCCGTCGAGGCTCGCGCCATCGAGGCGATCGACGTCGTCCCACGCGAGTTCGGCGCCGTCACGGATCTCGAGACCGACGCGCGCGCGCTTCAGCGCGCTGCTCAGCTCACGCACGCGCTCCGGGATCTCGCTGACGTCGACGCACCGCACGTGCGGTGTACACGTCACCAGGCGGGTGCCGTCCGCGACCGCCTCGCGGGCGAGCTCGAGTGCCGCCGGAAGGTCGGCGGGCCCGTCGTCGACGCCCGGCAGCAGATGAAAGTGCAGTTCGACGCGCTCCATTCCCCTCACGGTAGAAGAGCGCGTGTTGCGTCCTGTTACGGATCGTCCGCGGTTCCTAGCGGCTGACGGCTCATGTACGGGCGCGGTGAGCCGGGCGTGCTCTTCGCCCCGATCAACGCCTAGTCGGAGAAAGCAGGGAGGCCCGCTGCACAGCCCATTTGTTGAAGCGTCAGGCGCCTTCAGTGCTGGATGTGGACGAACGGGGTCGTCGTGGCGAGCTCAACGAAGCCAAGGCGCCGCAGGATGGGCAGGCTATCGGCCGAGGCGTCGACCTGGAGGTAGCGGAAGCCGGCCGCGGCGGCCAGTGCGGCGCGGTGGGCGACCAGGGCGCGGAACACTCCACGGTTGCGCCATGCGGGCACGACGCCGCCGCCCCACATGCCGGCGAACTCGGTCTGGCGGGGAAGCTCGACCCGGCCGGCGCCGACCGGCATCTCCCCGGCCATCGCGACGACGGCCGCGACGGCGCCGGGCTGTTGATCGAGCGCGGCGGTCAGCACCGTGCCGATCCAAGAAAGGTCGCCGCCGAAGACCTCGTCGTGGACCGTCACCAACGCGTCGATGCCCTGTCGGTCCAGGACCGGCAGCAGTCGCACGCCCGCGGGCGGTGGCACGTCAAGTTGGAGATCGGCGACCTCGGCAACCATCAGTGCCTCGAACGGCTCGGGCCGAAAACCGGCGGCCAGCAGCCGGTCGGGCAGGTGCGGAGGCCGGTCGTAGGAGTAGTACTTCCATTCCCATTCGCCAGGGATCTCGGCGAACCGGGCGACCTGAGCGGCGATTGTGCCATCGGCTGTGACCTCGTCGAGGTCACTCCACGTCACGCCCCTCCATCCCTGGTCAGGTGAGACGACGCGGACGATGCCGTCGGTGCGCTCGACCCGGACCCATGGCCCGTCGACTTCCGGCCGGCGCCGCACCTGCTCGTCGTAGAGGGCCAGCACCTCATGTCGGTTCATGGCTGCACCTCATCACACGTCAGGGCGGCCTGCCCGTGGTGTTCAGAACCTCCCCAGCATCTCCGGGATGCGCAGGAGCTCCAAGCCACGTCGCCTAGGAGCGCCCCAGCATTGGACGGGCTCGTAGGCGGTCGCGCCCCGTCCCCGCGAGCGGCTTGGACTATTACCGGTACTCGATTGAAAACGGCAGGTGCGCCGGCTCCCACGGCTCGATCGGGGCAGCGCGACGATCGGCACCGTCCCCGTCGGCATCCACACGATCGCCGTCGGTATCGCCTAGACGCAGCGAGCCCCGATCGTCGACGCAGCGTTCTGCCTCCCGACCGAGTCACTGGTCGGCCCTTCCGCGCCGGCGACGTGAGCGCGCTGACTTGACATCGAGTCCGGGCGGCGAGCGGCGACCTGGCGGCCGTCCCGGCGGGTACGGTCGGCGGCCATGGCACCACTGCCCGGCTGGATCGAGCCGATGCTTGCGAGGCTCACCGACGAGCGCGACCTCGGCGACGGCTGGGTGCTTGAGCGCAAGCTCGATGGCATCCGGTGTCTGGCGCTCGTGCGCCGCGGCCGCGTAACGCTTCTGTCGCGCACGCGCAAGCCGCTGGGCTTCCCGGCGGTCGCCGACGCCCTCGGAGATCTGCGCGAGGACGCGATCATCGATGGCGAGGTCGTCGCTGTCGACGAACGCGGAGCGCCCCTCGGCTTCCAGGCCCTCCAGCGCCGCGCGCTGGACGCCGGCAGCGTGGCGCTGTGGGCCTTCGACCTGCCCTGGCACGGCTCCGAGGATCTGCGCGGCCGGCCCCTGTGTGAGCGGCGCTCCGAGCTGGAGCAGATCGTCACGCCCGGCGGCGCCGTCGCCCTGAGCCAGATCCTTGACGGCCCGTCGCGCGCGGCATACCAGCGCGCCTGCTCGCAGGGATGGGAGGGCATCATCGCCAAACGGGCCGACGCCCCGTACCGCGGCGGACGGTCCCGCGACTGGCTCAAGCTCAAGTGCCTCTTCGAACAGGAGATGGTCATCGGCGGGTTCACCGAGCCCCAGCGCTCCCGCGTCGGCCTCGGCGCCCTCCTGGTCGGCTACTACGAGGGGCGCGCGCTGCGCTACGCAGGCAAGGTCGGCACCGGCTTCGATACCCAAACACTCCGCGATCTGCGCGAGCGCCTCGACACGCTGGAGGTCGCCAAGGCACCGTTCGGCGAGGCGGTCAAGCCGCTGCCCAAGGGCACGCACTGGGTCGCGCCCGACCTCGTGGCGCAGATCGCGTTCGCCGAGTGGACGGGCGCCGGGCGCCTACGCCAGCCGCGCTTTCTTGGACTGCGCGACGACAAGCGCCCACGTGACGTCGTACGCGAGCGGCCCACCGCCACGAAGCGGGGCTGATTCTCCTCCCGGTCGTGGCGACGTCCAGCAGGCCTCGCGGTGCGCGGACTGGGATAGTCCCGGGCTCGGATCCTCGGGCTCGTCGAACGTAAATCCTCAGGAGAGGACTTAGACCATGGAGTACCGCAGTCTCGGTCGCAGTGGCTGTGCCGTGTCGACCCTGGCGCTGGGCACGATGACGTTCGGTGAGGAGGCGGACGAGGACGCCGCACACGCGCAGCTGGACGTCTTCGTCGAGGCCGGGGGGACGCTGATCGACACGGCCGACGTGTACGGCAACGGGGTCTCGGAGGAGATCATCGGGCGCTGGCTCGGCAGGCAGCCGGCCGAGATCCGCAGTCAGATGGTGCTCGCGACCAAGGGCCGCTTTCGCATGGGCGACGGCCGCAACGACGTCGGGTTGTCGCGGCGGCACCTGCGCGACGCGCTGGACGCCTCGCTTCGGCGGCTCGGGGTCGACTCGGTCGACCTCTACCAGGTGCATGCGTTTGACCCGCACACACCGCTGGATGAGACGCTGCGCTTCCTCGATGACGCGGTGACCGCCGGCAAGATCTCCTACGTCGGGCTCTCGAACTACACCGGCTGGCAGGTGCAGAAGGTCGTCGACCTCGCCGAGTTGCGCGGCCAGGCGCGTCCGGTGACGCTCCAGCCGCAGTACAACCTGCTCGTCCGCGAGGTCGAGTGGGAGATCGTGCCCGCGTGCGCGTCGACGGGGCTCGGACTGCTGCCCTGGTCGCCGCTCGGTGGTGGGTGGCTGACCGGCAAGTACACCAAGGACGCACGGCCCACGGGCGCCACCAGGCTCGGCGAGAACCCCGACCGTGGTGTCGAGGCGTATGACCGGCGCAGCACCGCCCGGCGCACATGGGATGTCATCGACGCGGTCCAGTCGGTCGCCTCCTCGCGTGGCGTCACCATGGCCCAGGTCGCGCTCGCGTGGCTGGTCGACCGGCCGCTGGTGACCTCGGTGATCCTGGGCGCCCGAACCGTCGAGCAGCTGCAGGACAACCTCGGCGCCGCGGAGCTGCACCTCGAGGCACAGGAGGTCGCGCGCCTGGACGCCGCGAGCGATCCCGCTCCGGCCGACTACCCCTACGGCGGGCCTGGCATCCAGCAGCGCAGCCGCGCCCTCTGACCGATCAGCAGACCGCGGAGAAGCCGCGCCGATGTCCTCGAACAAGGGCTCCTCATCACCGCTCAGGCCCTCGCCAGCGCCCGCGGCGGCGGTGGCGGCGGTACCGGGCTGCGCCTCAGGCCGGCCAGCGCGCCGTTCACCGGCCGGATGACCGGGCACGCGCTGAAGCCCGGCGGCTACCTGCTCGTCGCCACCCCGACCGCCAACGACCACATTGGCAAGCGCACCCGCGCGAGCTTTCGCATACTCGAGTGATGTCGGAGTCGCGCACCCGACTCGATCCGCTGAGGCAACCCATCCGCTTGGCCCGACACGCCGCGGTGGATCGCACGATGCGACGCGGGCCGCTCGGCGTTCGGTCTGACACGAACGCCGCCTCGCTGACTCGCCGGGTGGACACCAGGTGGAACACAACGGGCACGCCTGGGGCCGTTCGTAGCGGTCACGACGTCTCGCACGGATTC
>JAOPZW010000356.1 GCA_025963905.1 Solirubrobacterales bacterium
CCTGAGCCTCGCTCAGGCGACCGCGGCGTCGCGCGCGGCGACCGCCCCGAGGCCCTGCAACAGGGCCTCGGCCAGCCGCCGATCGCCCTCGACGTCGAGCTCCGTGTGCGACCCGTCCGGGCCGAACGCCTCGACCCACGCACGCTCGGGCCCCGAGATCCGCGCGTCGGCATCCGGCGCTCCGCGCTCCTCGTAGGAGACGGTGCCGTCGGCGTCGGCGTGGAGCACGTGGTGCATGGAGGGCAGGCCCGGGCGGGTCACCGTCATCTCGACGGTGCCGCGGGCGTCATGGGGCGCGGCGAGGCCCGGCGCGCAGCGCAGGACCGCCCCGATGTCGACCGCCTCCCCGGGGCGCGGCGGCCCCCACGCCCAGCGGTAGCCCCAGCGGGCGAGCGCGCCGACGACCGGCAGGAGGTCGTGCGCGCGCTCGGTCAGCTCGTAGTCCACGCGCGGCGGCACCTCGCGGTACCGCTGGCGGGTGAGCAGCCCGTCGGCCACCATCCGGTTCAGGCGGGAGCGCAGCTGCTCGGTCGAGATGCCGGGCAGCACGCGCTGGAGCTCGACGAACCGGCGGGGGCCGCCGGCGAGGTCGCGGACGATCAGCAGCGTCCACTTGTCACCCACGAGATCCAGGGCCCGCGCGTCGGGGGCCCACTGGTCGTAGGGGTGGCGCTTGGGGGGCGGTGTGGAGGCGATGGTGGGACTCCTAGCCGTACGGGAACGGTGCCTCTGCCGCTAACAACAGTAGAGCAGTCCGGGGGAAGAGGGGCACAATTTGCGGCCAATTGGCCGGATATTGGAGCGTTTTCAGGCGCATTGGCATCCGAATGTCCTTCTCGGCACGGGAGCGCTAGTTTTCCCTCTCAACTGCGTTGGGGCTGTCCAGAGGGCGCCACGGGAGGCGCCCCGGCCACCACGACCGCAGGGGGGTTCGGAAGATGGGAAACGTCATCTCGCTGGCCGAGCGCCGCGCATCGCGGTCGGGGTCTGCCCATGGCGCGCATGGGCGGCTTCAGCGTGCGCGCGCCACCTTCTTCTTCGACGTCTCGTCGCCGTGGACGTATCTGGCCGCCGAACGCGCCGACCGCATGTTCACCGCGCTGCGCTGGCGCCCGGTGCTGGCGGACGCCCTGGCCGGGGCGGAGCTGGTCGCCTCGCCGGCCGTCGACGATGCGCGCCGTGCCGTCGAGGAGCGCGCCGCGGCCCTGCGCCTGCCCTTGGTGTGGCCGGAGACGTGGCCCAACACCGGCCGCAGCGCGATGCGCGTCGCTGCGCTGGCGGCAGAGCAGGACCGCGCAGCGCCGTTCGTGCTGGCCGCCGGGCGCCTGGCCTTCTGCGGCGGCTACGACATCGACGACCCTGAGACGCTGGCCGAGGCCGCGGCCGTCGCAGGCATCGGCCTCGACGAGGCGCTGGCAGCCGCTCGCGACCACGGCCGCGACGCGGTCCTGGAGCGCGAGGCCTTGCGCCTGATCGAGCACGGAGCCGACACGCTGCCGGCGCTACGCGTGGGGCGCACGCTGTTCTGCGGCGAGCACCGCCTGGCCGAGGCCTCGGCCGCCGCCAGCGCCGTCACGGTCCATCGCGCCGCCCGCATGACCGGCGCGCGTCCCGCGTAGCCGCTCGCCGTGACCGCTCGCCGGATCGCCCTCGCCCTGGCGGGGATCGCCGCGGCGGGCGGCGTCGCAGTCGCCGCCGGGCAGGTCGGCGGAGACGGGCGCATCGGTCTCGACCAGGGGCTGCTGAACAACGGGCGCCACCTGCAGCCCTTCGGCGCGCTGGTGCGCGTCGGGCAGTTCCCCACCGGGGGCGCGCTGACGCCCGACGGGCGGTACTACTGGACCGTCTCGACCGGCCGCGGGGAGAACGACGTGTGCATCGTGTCCGTGCGCTCGGGCCGCGTCCTCCAGACGCTGCGGCTGCCGGGCGCCTCGGGGGGCATCGCCATGGACCCCCGGCGGCCGGTCGCCTATGTCTCCGGCGTCGCGGACTCCACGGGCCGCAAGATGCAGGAGACGCCACAGGGCACGCCCGGCAAGGCCGGCGACGTGATTCACGTCTTCGCCTACAGCGAGCGCACGGGCAGCGCGCATCCTCAGGACCTCATCCCGGTCCCGCCGCCCCCCAACGCCCAGGCGCCGCAGAACTTCCCACCGACGAACGTCGGCCAGCGCGTCGCCTGGCCCGACCGTCTGGCGGTGGCGCCCGGCGGCGACCGCCTGCTCGTGCCGCTGAACCTGGCCGACGCCGCGGCGATCGTCGACGTCGCCTCCAAGCGCGTGCGCTACGTCGACACCGGCCACTACCCCTACGGCGCGGCGATCCTGCGCGACGGCAAGACCGGCCTGGTCAGCAACGAGACGCCCGGCACGGTGTCGGTGATCGACCTCGACGCCGGGAAGAAGCTGAAGGACATCCAGGTCGGCGCGCACCTGTCCCATCCGGAGGCGATCGCGGTCGATCCGCGCGCCGACCGCGCGTATGTGGCGGTCTCGGGCTCCGACCAGGTGGCGGTGCTCGACACGCGCAAGCGCACGGTCGAGCGGACGCTGTCGGTCGAGCGTCCGGAGGGGCTGGGCACCTCGCCCGTCGATCTCGCGGTGACGCCCGGCGGCGCACGGCTGCTCGTGGCCGAGGCCGGCGCGGACGACATCGCGGTGTTCGCGCTGCCGGGCGCACGCGCCGCGGCCGGCGACTGGCAGCTGATCGGGCACATCCCGACCGCGCAGTACCCGACCGACGTCGAGGTCGCGGGGCCGCGCGCCAACCCCTGCGGCATGCGCACCGCCAAGCGCCGCGCCTCGCGGGCCAACCGCTGCGCCAAGCTCGTATGGCTGTCGGCCAAGGGCCTGGGCACCGGCCCGAACCCCCAAGGGCCGCAACCCAACTCGCCGGACGATTCCGACGACAACATCAACCGCACGCAGTACCTGCCGCTGCTGAACGTCGGCGCGGCGGGGATCGCGGACTTCCCGTCGGCCAAGCGCCTCGCACGCCTGTCGGCGGTCGCCGAGCGCCAGATCCGGCCCACCAACGCCCAGGCGCCGCCGGCGGGCACGCCGCTGCGGCCGGGCGGCCCCATCAAGCACGTCTTCTACATCGTGCGCGAGAACCGCTCCTACGACCAGATCCTCGGGGACGACCCGCGCGGCGACGGCGATCCCAAGCTCACGCTGTTCGGCGGCGACACGACGCCCAACGCCCACGCGCTGGCGCACCGCTTCGGCCTGCTCGACCACTTCTACGCCAACTCCGAGGCGTCGATCGACGGCCACTTCTGGACCAGCGCGGCGAAGGTCTCCGACTACGTCAACAAGAACTGGTTCCAGAACTACGGCGGCCGCGGGCGCCCCTACGACTTCGGCGTGTACGCGGTCTCCTGGCCCGCGAACGGCTTCCTGTTCGACCAGGCCCAGCGCCAGGGGATCTCGTACTTCAACTACGGCGAGGCGATCGCGGGCACCGTCGGGTTGTTCCCCGACAAGGACCGCACGCCCGCCGAGCACGCGGCCGTGCTGCGCAAGCAGGCGAACTCCGACCTCGGCGCCAACGGCTGCTTCGCCAACGACGCCTCGATCGGCGTCGACGCGATCACCGGCCTCGAGGTCTACGACTCGAGCCTGCCGGCCGGCGCCAAGCCGGGGGCGACCTCGCGGTTCGAGTGCTTCCGCACCCGCTTCCTCACGCAGCTCGCCACCGGGACGGTGCCGGCCTTCAACTACGTGACGCTCAGCAACGACCACACCCGCACGCTCGAGGCCGGCGCGCGGACGCCGCAGGCGATGATCGCCGAGAACGACTACGCGCTCGGGCAGTTCGTCGACCTCATCTCGCACTCGGCGATCTGGAAGGAGTCGGCGATCTTCGTCGTCGAGGACGACTCCCAAGACGGCGCCGACCACGTCGACGCACACCGCATCCCCGCCTTCGTCATCAGCCCGTTCGCGCGCTCGGAGGCCGTGGTGCACACCCGCTACGACTTCCTGTCGGCGATCCGCTCGATGCAGCTCATCCTCGGCATGAAGCCGCTGGGGCTGTTCGACGACCTCGCCACGCCGATGTACGACGCGTTCACGCCCGGGCCCGACAACGCCGCGCCCTACGACGCCGTCGCCCCGCGCGTCGACCTCACCGCGCGCAATCCCGCGGGCACCCCCGGCGCCCGCGCGGCCGCGCGGCTGCCCCAGGGCCTGGACCGGGCATCGCAGGCCGACATGGACCGCCTTCTGTGGCAGTCGGTGCACGGCAACGTCGAGCCACCGCCGCCGGGGCCCAACGCCCAGGGCGCGGACCCGACCGTCCTCGGCGGCGGCTGAACGCGTCAGCCTGCACGCGCCGCTGGCCGCCGCGACCGCCGCGGCGGCGGGCGACGGCCGGGGTGGATGACAGGCTGCGTCCGGAGTGGGCCCGGCGGCGTCTTCAGCAGCCGGGCAGCACGGGCAGCTTCGTGGTTCCGATCACCGCCAGGATGCTGTTCAGCACCGACAGGCTCGTGCCGCTCAGCGCCGTGTGCCAGCTGGTGCAGACGGTGTCGATCTTGGAGGTCAGCGCCGGGATCGTCGTGCCGGTGATCGTGTTCACCGTCCCCTGCAGAGCGGTGAGCTGGGTGCCCTGGCCGGTGACCGTCGTGGTCAGGCCCGCCAGGCCGTTCTGTACGCCGGTCACCTGCGTCTGCAGCCCGCTCAGGACACTCGAGTTGAGCCCCGTCGGGTCGGTGCCCAGCGTCGTGATGAGGCCGGAGACCTGGCCGCCGAGTCCGCTGACCGTCGTGCTCAGGGTCCCGACGTTGACGCCGCCGACCAGAAGCTCGAGGCTGGTGACGCGGGTGCCCAGGTCGCCGACGTCGCCCTGCAGGGTGCCGACCGTGGCCTGAACGCCGAACAGGTTGGTGAGCAGCGTCGAGACCTGCGGGGTGAGGTTCGCGGGCAGGTCGCCCGTGAGGGTCAGGCCCGTGAGCTGGTTGACGGTGGTGGTCAGCGCGCTGGAGATCTGGTCCACGCGCGAGGTCAGCGAAGAGAGGTTCACCGGCGTCAGCAGCGAGACCTGCCCCTGCAGCGTGCAGACCTGCCCGGCGAGCCCGGTGGCCGGCGGCCCGCACGAGCCGATCGTCGACACGAGCCCCGAGAGCTGGCCCGCGAGCGTGTCGATCTGGGGCTGCAGCGTGGCGCTGACGAGGTTGATCTTGGCCAGCAGGTCGGTGCGCGCGGTGGTCAGCTGACCCGCAAGGTCCGTCAGCGTGCCCTGGACCGAGCGCAGGCCGGCCTTGAGCGCGTCGATGTCCGACTGCAGGGCCGCCAGGCGGGCGTCGACGTCGGCGAAGCCGCGCCGGGTGAAGGCGGAGAGGTCGTCGAGCGAGGCCGCCAGCGCCGCCAGCTGCTTGGCGTGCTGCTGGAGGATCGCCTCGATCT
>JAOPZW010000421.1 GCA_025963905.1 Solirubrobacterales bacterium
CGAGACCCGACGGCCCGGGCCTATCGCGACCGCTCCCGGCACCGGCGCGGAATGATCACGCGACGCGTGGTCGACGCCTTCCGCGCGATCGGCTGGGGCTGGGGCGGCTCCTGGCCCGGCAACACGAAGGACTACATGCACTTCTCGTCCACCGGGCACTGACCGGAGGCCCGATCGCCTCGCGGCCCGTGGCGGGCTCCGCGTTCAGGACTCCTCGGCGTCGGGCCAGGGCGTGTCGGCCCTCACGCCGTCGCCACCTTCGGGCTTCGGTCCGCCGACGGCGATCAGATCGAGGCCGTCGGGCCCGGCTTCGAAGGCGCGAACGACCTCCGGGGCGACCCGGATGACGTCCCACAGGCGGATGTCGCGCACTTCGTCGTCCAGCCGGACGCGGCCGGAGCCGGCGGCCACGATGTAGGCCTCTTCCTGCTCACGGTGGCTGTGACCTGAGGGGTTGCGCGTGCCCGGCGCGTACCTGAAGTGACTCACGCCGAGGTCGCGCGACCCGAGGTGCTTGCGACTGAAGCGCCCTTCCATGCCGGGGACGCGCCCTTCGACGGAGTCGTCTATCTCGAGCAGGTTCACGATGGCGTAGTCGGGCACTTGGGTTCTCCTTTGAGCGTGGGTCTAGCTGGGTGAGCTGCCGGCAGGCCGAACCCTGGCGTCGATGTCCCGGCCCGTCAACGGCTCATGGCAGTGCGAACAGGCGAGATAGGGCTCAGCCGGCTTGCCACAGGAACGGTGAAGCAGTTCGAGCGCGTCGGCATCCTCCCCGGTGGCCAGGTGCCGGTCGGCCCAGCGCATCAGACCGACGATCACCGGATAGAGGTCAAGCGCCCGCTCGGTCAGCCGGTACTCGTACCAGTCGGGGTCGGTGCGGTAGCGGACACGCTCGAACATGCCGTCAGCGACCAGCTGCCGCAGCCGATCAGCGAGGACATTGCGCGCGATTCCGAGATTGCGCTGCATCTGGCCATAGCGCCGCACCCCGAAGAACGCCTCGCGCAGGATCAGGAACGTCCAGCGGTCGCTCAGGACGTCCATGGCGAGCTCGACCGCATCGCGCGGAGGGCGGACGGGAGTGTGGTTTCCCTTGGGCAACTGGTTCGTGATCCCGGCTGGATCGCGATCGAAACTGGTTTCGCTACGCAACCATATAGGCCGCCCAGCCGAAGACCAAGGAGCTCGCCCTCATGGCACCCACGAACGCTGACACGGCCGACCTTCAGGCCACTTCGCTCGCCGAACGGCAGACGGTCCGCTCTCCCATCGAGCTGTCCGCCGGGAGGATCGAATACGAGGACACAGGGGGCGAGGGCCCGGCGATCGTGCTGCTGCCCGGCCTCATGATGGACGCTTCGCTGTGGGAGGAAGTGATCGCCCATCTGGCGCCCGACCACCGGTGCATCGCACCGACGCTGCCGATGGGCGCGCATCGCCACGCGATGCACGCCGACGCCGATCTGTCGCCGCGCGGGCTGGCGGGCCTTGTGTCGGAGCTCCTGGACCGCCTCGATCTGAACGATGTCACGCTAGTCGGCAACGACACCGGCGGGGCCCTCGTCCAGCTGCTCGCCTGCGACGGCGCGACCCGGGTCAGCCGGATGGTGCTCGTCTCCTGTGACGCGTTCGACAACTTCCCGCCCGGCCTGACCGGCAAGACGCTGGTGCTGACCGGCAAGCTCTCGCCGATGATGTTCGGGCTGTTCATGCAGCAGATGCGCCTGCGGCCGCTGAGGCGGCTCCCCCTCGCGTTCGGCTGGCTGACGATGCGAGGCGACGCCGCCACCGCCCGCTGGATCAAGCCCGTCCTCAAGCAGCGCGAGATCCGCCGCGACACCGTGCGAGTGCTCCGCGGCATCGCGGCCCACCGGGACCTCCTGCTCGACGCGGCTGAACGCCTGCGCAGCTTCGATCGCCCTGCCCTCGTCGTCTGGGCAAGCCAGGACCGCGTCATGCCACCCGAGCATGGGCGCCGCCTGGCCGACCTCCTCCCGCAAGGACGGCTCGTCGAGATATCCGACAGCTACACGCTCATCCCCCTGGACCAGCCGGCCCCGCTCGCCGAGGCCATCCGGCAGTTCACGCGCGGGGCGGACGAGGAGCGCCCAGCCGCCGGGGCCGGCCGTTCGTCGTGAGGGCCGGCGGGGCGCCAGCCGACCGAGCCTCTCAGTCGCTCGGCGCCTCGCCGCCGTCTCGTCCGAGCTCCGCCTACACCGCGTCAAGCCACTCGCGCTGGGCGTCCAGCGAGCGCCGGCCGTAGTCGTTGATCAAGCGCAGGTACCGCGCGCGGTGCGGGAGCTCGGCCGCCCGGCGGTCCATCTCGGCCAGGTCGTCGTAGGCCTGCGCGAGCCGACCAACGTACGTCAGTCCGGCCGGCCCGGCGCCCACGGTGAGGATCGACCTATCGGGGTCCGTCCACCGCCCGCCGCAGTGCCTCGACGTCGGCCATCAGGCGATCGTCGGGCATCGGCGCTGGGTCCGGGTCGGGGAACGGGAACGGCCAGCCGGGCCGCGGGTCGTCGGCGTAGCGCGGCACGACGTGGGTGTGCAGGTGCGGAACGGTGTTGCCGAGCAGGTCGTAATTGAGCTTGACCGGCTGAAGGACGGCCTCGAGCGCGCGGCCGACCCGGAGCACCTCGCGGCCGTAGGCGGCCGCCTCGGCGTCGGTGAGCTCGGTCGGCTCGGCGACGTGGCGCCCGCGCCAGACGACGATCGACAGGCCGCGCTGGATGTCGGCGCGAACGAGGTATGCGTCCGAGACCGCGCCCGCGAAGAACCGCACGCCGCCGGGTGTGGCCGCGGGCCGGCCCTCTTCGCACGCCGGGCACCCGTCGCCGGCGCGCCACGCGTAGAACTGATCAGGCCATTGCACCGGGCGAAACTACCGCGGGTAGGATCCCGGCCTTGCCGGAGAGCGCCCACGAGATCCACGCCCGCGCGGTCGACGCGTTGCGCAGCCCGGCCGTCCACGAGTGGGGCACGTGGCCGTTCGAGGGGCCGGTGCGACCACGAGCGCTCGCGGCGCCCGGCCCGGAGCCTCAGCGGGATGGCGAGGACGGCGTCGACTGCTCCGCCTGCGCCAAGCCCGACAGCGACTACGTGTGGACCGACGACCGCTGGCGGCTCATGGCGCTCGAGCCGACCGGCCTGCCGCTGATCCTGATCCTCGAGCCGCGCGCGCACCACGACGGCCCCGCCGACCTCCCTGACGACCTCGCGCGAGAGCAGGGGATCATGCTCGGCCGCGTCGAGCGCGCCGTGCTCTCGGTCGGCGAGATCGGGCGCGTGCACATCGGCCGCTGGGGCGAAGGCGCCGCGCACCTGCACTGGTGGTTCATCGCGCGGCCCGCGGGCCTGCCGCAACTGGCGAGCAGCATGGCCGAGATCTGGGACGACGTGCTGCCGCCGACGCCTCATGAGGTCTGGCGCGAGAACGTCGCGCGCGTCGCGGAGGCGATGCAGCGAGGCTGAGGGGCGAGTAGCGCTGCCCGATGGCCGGTTTCGACACGCCCACGGAGACGGCGCGCCCTTCGCCGGCTCGGACGAACTCGACCGTCAGCGACGTGGAGCCGTCTGAGGCCCCACCCTACGCCAGGAGCTTGCGTGCGATGTCGGCGGCTTCTTGGGCCCGGCGTGCGCCACAGCGCGAGGGCGGCGGCGCGAGCCGCGTGGATGCCGAGCGCCTCAGAAGCGCCAGCGGCTCGCGCCGTGCGGCTCGCGCAGGCCGACGCCGAACGCGGTGTGGACGGTCAGGCGGTACAGGTGCCATGGCGGCGGGCCGGCGCTCTGGGCGCTGTA
>JAOPZW010000471.1 GCA_025963905.1 Solirubrobacterales bacterium
GACCGCGACCGCCGAGGAAATCCTCCGCCATCGACCGGACGGCGTCTTCCTCTCGAACGGGCCGGGCGATCCGGCTGCCACGGGTGCTTATGCCGTCCCCGCCATCCAGGGCGTGCTGGCCACCGGCAAGCCGGTCTTCGGCATCTGCCTGGGCCACCAGTTGCTGGCCCTGGCCCTGGGCGCCAAGACCTACAAGCTGGACCGCGGCCATCGCGGCGCCAACCAGCCGGTCAAGGACCTCGCCACCGGCAAGGTCGAGATCACCAGCCAGAACCACGGCTTCGTCGTCGTGCCCGACAGCCTGCCGGCGGGAGTCGTCGAGACCCATGTCTCGCTGTTCGACGGCACCAACGAGGGGCTGCGCGTCGAGGGCAAGCCGATCTTCTCGGTGCAGCATCACCCGGAGGCCAGCCCGGGCCCGCACGACAGCAACTATCTGTTCGACCGCTTCGTCGCGCTGATGGAAAAACCGCAGTGACGGAAGCAGCCGCGAATGCCTAAGCGCACCGACATCAAGAGCATCCTCATCATCGGCGCCGGCCCGATCATCATCGGGCAGGCCTGCGAGTTCGACTATTCCGGGGCGCAGGCCTGCAAGGCGCTGAAGGAGGAGGGCTACCGGGTCATCCTGGTCAACTCCAACCCGGCGACGATCATGACCGACCCGGAGCTGGCCGACGCGACCTATATCGAGCCGATCACCCCGGAATTCGTCGCCAAGATCATCGCCAAGGAGCGGCCCGACGCGCTGCTGCCGACGATGGGCGGCCAGACGGCGCTCAACACGGCGATGGCGCTGGTCCGCGACGGCGTGCTCGAGCGTTACGGCGTCGAGCTGATCGGCGCCAAGGAAGGCGCGATCGCGATGGCCGAGGACCGGCTTCTGTTCCGCGACGCGATGGACCGCATCGGCCTCATCTCGCCGAAGAGCCGCCTGATCCGCTCGGTCGACGAGGCGCTGGCGGCGCTTCCCGAGATCGGCCTGCCGGCGATCATCCGGCCGTCCTTCACCCTCGCCGGCACCGGCGGCGGTATCGCCTACAACAAGGAAGAATTCCAGGAGATCGTCTTCGGCGGGCTGCGCGCCTCGCCGACCAGCGAGGTCCTGATCGAGCAGTCAGTGCTCGGCTGGAAAGAATACGAGATGGAGGTGGTCCGCGACCCCGCCGACAATTGCATCATCATCTGCGCCATCGAGAACGTCGATCCGATGGGCGTCCACACCGGCGATTCGATCACCGTCGCACCGGCGCTGACGCTGACCGACAAGGAATACCAGCTGATGCGCGACGCCTCGATCGCGGTCCTCCGCGAGATCGGCGTCGACACCGGCGGCTCGAACGTGCAGTTCGCGGTCAATCCGGCGAACGGCGATCTCGTCGTCATCGAGATGAACCCACGGGTCTCGCGCTCCTCGGCGCTGGCCTCGAAGGCGACCGGCTTCCCGATCGCCAAGATCGCGGCGAAGCTCGCGGTCGGCTACACGCTCGACGAGTTGAAGAACGAGATCACGCGGGTGACGCCGGCCTCGTTCGAGCCGACGATCGACTACGTCGTCACCAAGATGCCGCGCTTCACCTTCGAGAAATTCCCCGGCGCCGAGGCGCTGCTCTCGACCTCGATGAAATCGGTCGGCGAGGCGATGTCGATCGGCCGCTGCTTCGCCGAATCGGTGCAGAAGGCGCTGCGCTCGATGGAGACCGGCCTCACCGGCTTCAACGAGGTCGCGATCGCCGGCGCGGTCGGCAGCGGCGGCGCTGTCGACCGCGACGCGGTGCGCGCCGCGCTGGCGCGGCCGACGCCGGACCGGCTGCTGGTCATCGCCCAGGCGATCCGCCACGGGCTCGGCGATGCCGAGATCCACGCCGCCTGCAAATACGAGCCGTGGTTCATCGAGCAGATCCGCGCCATCGTCGAGACCGAGGAGCGCGTCCGGCGCGACGGCCTGCCCGACGACGCCACCGGCTTCCTCCGTCTCAAGCAGATGGGTTTCGCCGATGCGCGGCTGGCCGAGCTGATCGGCAGCAACGAGGCGTCGGTCTCGGAACGGCGCCGCGCGCTCGGCGTGACGCCGGTCTACAAGCGCATCGACACCTGCGCCGGCGAGTTCGCCTCGCAGACCCCTTACATGTACTCGACTTACGAGGGTGACGGGGTGGGCCCGGCGGAGTGCGAGTCCGAGCCGACGGCACGCGACAAGGTCGTCATCCTCGGCGGCGGCCCGAACCGCATCGGCCAGGGCATCGAGTTCGACTATTGCTGCGTCCATGCCGCCTACAGCCTCAAGGAGGCCGGCTACGAGACGATCATGGTCAACTGCAACCCGGAGACCGTCTCGACCGATTACGACACCTCGGACCGGCTCTACTTCGAACCGCTGACTGCCGAGGACGTCATCGAGCTCGTCCGCGTCGAGCAGCGCAACGGCACCGTCAAGGGCATCATCGTCCAGCTCGGCGGCCAGACGCCTTTGAAGCTTGCGGCGGCGCTGGAGGCGGCTGCGATCCCGATCCTCGGCACCTCGCCCGACGCGATCGATCTCGCCGAGGATCGCCGGCGCTTTCAGCAGCTGCTGCAGACGCTCGGCCTCAAGCAGCCGGAGAACGGGACCGCGACGACCGAGGCCGAGGCCGGGACGATTGCCGAGCGGATCGGCTTCCCGGTGGTGATCCGGCCGTCATACGTGCTGGGCGGCCGCGCCATGGAGATCGTCCACAATAGCGCCGGCCTGCAACGCTACATGACGCACGCGGTCAAGGTCTCGGGCAGCAGCCCGGTGCTGATCGACCGCTATCTGCAGGACGCGATCGAGGTCGACGTCGACGCCCTCGCCGACGGCGAGCAGGTCCATGTCGCCGGCATCATGGAGCACATCGAGGAGGCCGGCATCCACTCCGGCGACAGCGCCTGCGTGCTGCCGCCGCACTCGCTCGGCCACGAGATGCTCGACCAGATCCGCGAGCAGGCGGCCGGGATCGCGCTGGGCCTCGGAGTCGTCGGGCTCCTCAACGTCCAGTTCGCCGTGCACGCCGGGCGCCTGTACGTCATCGAGGCCAACCCGCGCGCCTCGCGCACCGTGCCGTTCGTCTCCAAGGCGATCGGGATCCCGCTGGCCAAGATGGCCTGCCGGATCATGCTCGGCGAGCGCATCGCCGATCTGGGGCTGCCCGCCGATCCCATGGCGGGCGACCACATCAGCGTGAAGGAGGCGGTCCTGCCGTTCGACCGCTTCGAGGGCGCCGACGCGGTGCTCGGGCCCGAGATGCGCTCGACCGGCGAGGTGATGGGGATCGCGCGCGACTTCCCCACGGCGTTCGCCAAGGCGCAGGCCGCCGCCGGCGCCGCGCTGCCCCACGGCGGCACCGTGTTCATCACGGTCACCGACGGCGACAAGCCCGGCGCCGTGGCGGTGGCCCAGACGCTCCACGACGTCGGCTTCCGGATCGTCGCCACGCGCGGCACCAAGGAGGCCATCGAGCGCATGGGCATCCCAGCCCAGGAGCTCAAGAAGATCGGCGAGGGCTCGCCGCACGTCGTCGACTGGATCGAGCGCGGCGACGTCGACCTGATCGTCAACACCCCCACCGGGTCCGGCGCCCGCACCGACGGCTGGGAGATCCGCCGTGCCGCGATCAAGCACGGCATCCCGTGCCTGACGACGCTCTCCGGCGGCCTCGCCGCCGCCCGCGCGATCGCCTCCGCGCGCCACGGGGTGCCCGAGGTGCTCTCGCTGCAGGAGGTCCACGGCGGCGCGGTGCGCACCGGCGCCCGAGCGCCGGCCGCGGCGGTGGAGCCCGCCGCGTGAGCGCGCCCTTCGGCCGCCGGCGCCTGACGATCGGCGGTGCGCGCCGCGTCGGCGCCTACGTCGTGCTCGCCGCACCCGACCCCGGCGGCCCGGCCCCCGAGCCCGGCCAGTTCTACATGCTCGCCGCCGCCGAGCGCTGGGGCGGGGGAGAGGACGAGCGCCCGTTCCTGCCGCGCGCCTTCTCGGTCCTGCGCGCGACCGGCACGGACCCGCCCACGCTGGAGTTCATGCTCGAGGATGTCGGCCCGGGCACGCGGCGCCTGGGCGAGCTGGTCCCCGGCGACGGGCTGTGGGTCACCGGCCCGCTCGGGCAGGGGTTCACCGCGCCCGGCGAGGGCCGGCGCGCGCTGCTGTGCGGCGGAGGCGTCGGCACGGCGCCCCTGGCGATCTGGCAGGACGCGCTGCTCGCATCCGGGCGCGAGGCGCCCGCGCTGCTGGGCTTCCGCGACGGCGAGCACGCCGAGGGCGCCGGGCTGCTCCGCGACGCCCGCGTGGCGACCGACGACGGCTCCACCGGCCATCACGGTCCGGTGACCGACCTGCTGGTCGCCGAGCTGGACGCCGGCACGCCCGCGATCGTCTATGCGTGCGGGCCGCCCGGGATGCTCGAGGCGGTGCGGGCGCTGTGCGAGGCCCGCGCGGTGCCGGCCCAGCTCGCCCTGGAGTCCGGCATGGCCTGCGGCTTCGGGGCCTGCTTCGGCTGCGTCGTCCCCACCCGTGACGGCTCGTACGTGCGCCTGTGCGTCGACGGGCCGGTGCTCGACGCGGAGCTGCTGGCCGGGGTGCCCGCGCACTGATGCCCTCCTTCTGCGGCCTCGAGCTCGAGCACCCGATCGTCAACGGCTCGGGCACCTACGACGTCATCGCGGCGCGGCGGGCCTTCGGCGAAGCGCTCATCGAGTCCTTCCCGTTCAGCGCGTTCGTCTCCAAGACGATCACGCTCGAGCCCCGCGCCGGCAATCCGCCCCCGCGGCTGTTCGAGACGCCGGCGGGGCTGATCAACTCGATCGGCCTGCCCAACAAGGGCCTGCAGGGCTACCTCGAGCGGGACCTCCCGGAGCTGGCGGCGCTGCCCGTCCCGCTCATCACGAACGTCATGGGCTCCACCGCCGCGGAGATCGCGGCGCTGCTCGAGGCCGTCGACGACCGCGACGAGATCGCCGCGGTCGAGCTCAACGTCTCCTGCCCCAACGTGCGCACCGGGCTGGACATCGGCGCGGACCCGCGCGAGCTCGCGGCCGTCCTCGACGCTGTCCGCCGGCGGACGTCCAAGCCGCTGATCGTGAAGCTGACGCCCAACACCGCCGACGTGGCGCTCGTCGCCGAGGCGGCCGAGGCCTCTGGAGCCGACGCGGTGTCGCTCATCAACACGCTGCGCGCGTTCGCGCCGGCGGTGGGGCCGGACGCCGTCGCGGGCGAGGCGTGGCTGGGCGGCGGAACCGGCGGGCTGTCGGGTCCGGCGATCCGCGCGGTGGCTCTGGCACAGGTCTCGGCGGTCGCGCGGCGCGTCACCATCCCGGTTGTCGGCATGGGGGGCGTCCAGAGCGGCGCGCACGCCGCGCAGATGCTCGGCGCGGGGGCCACGCTGGTCGCCGTGGGCACCGAGAGCTTCCGCGACCCGGCGGCCGGGGCCCGGATCCGTGACGAGCTCCGCGATTTCTCCGCAAAGAGCGGGAGCTTCGCCCGCTGAACGCCGAGGTCGACGGTCTCACGGTGTGAAAAGCGCTGCAAATCGCCCGAAAACCGTCAACCAGCCTGAAGACAACTGAAGCTCAGGTTGAGGTGCAGGCGAATTCAGGCGGTTTCGCTTGCCAGCGGGGCATGAGTATGTAGACTCGCCGCTCGATGCCGCCGGTCACGAACACCGCTGTGAAGCACTCGGCGGCACCCGAGCGATCCTTGACTCAGCGGATGGATGCGCTGCAGCGGGCGAACCAGATTCGCACCCGGCGCGCGCAGCTCAAGCGCGACCTCAAGGGCGGCCGGGTGTCGATCCAGACGCTGCTCAAGAACCCGCCGGACTACGTCGAGACGGCGAAGGTCTTCGACATGCTGCTCGCGGTCCCGAAGTACGGCCGCGTCAAGGTCAACAAGATCCTGCAGCAGTGCCGGATCTCGCCGAGCAAGACGATCGGCGGCCTCTCCGAGCGCCAGCGGACCGAGCTCGTCTCGCTGCTGCGGCGCTGAGCGCCTCTCCGCCCGTGGCGCGGGTGTTCGTCATCACCGGCCCGTCCGGCGTCGGCAAGGGCACGCTGATCCGCTCGCTGCGCGAGCAGATCCCCGAGCTCGAGCTCAGCGTCTCGGCCACGACGCGCGCGCCGCGCCCCGGTGAGGCCGACGGCGTCGACTACCACTTCCTGTCCGACGCAGAGTTCCAGCGCCAGGTCGACGCAGGGGAGTTCGTGGAGCACGCGACCTACTCGGGCCGGCGCTACGGAACGCTCCGCGCGGAGCTCGAGCGCCGCACGGCCGCGGGCAGCCCGGTCGTGCTGGAGATCGAGGTGCAGGGCGCGCGGCAGGTGCGCGCGGCGATGCCCGAGGCGCTGCAGGTCTTCATCGCACCGCCGTCGCTCGAGGCGCTCCGCGCGCGCCTGGTCGGGCGCGGCACCGACGATCCGCGCGACGTCGAGGCCCGGCTGCGCGTGGCGGAGGAGGAGCTCACGGCCCAGGACGAGTTCGCCGAAGTGGTGGTGAACGACCGCCTCGAGGACGCCGTCGACGCACTGACGCGGATCGTCCGCGCCGCGCTCGATCAAGCGCCCCGGCGGTGAGACCACCGGCCGCTGGCCGGGCAGTACACTGGACCCATGATCAACCCTCGCATCGACACGCTGCTCGAGCACGTCGACTCCAACTACGCCTCGGTGCTGGTGGCCGCCAAGCGCGCCCGGCAGATCAACTCGTACTACCACAACCTTGGCGAGGGGACGTTCGACGAGTTTCCGCCGCCGATGGTCGACAGCGCCTCGAAGAACTACCTCACGATCGCGCTGGAGGAAGTCGCCAGCGGCAAGATCAAGTACCAGTACCGCTAGACGATCCGGGCCCGATCACCTAAGGGCCACCAGGGACGCACATGGCCCGCATCCTCCTCGGCGTCAGCGGCGGGATCGCCGCCTACAAGGCACTCGAACTCGTCCGGCTGGCGACGAAGGGCGGGCATGCGGTGCGGGTCATCCAGACGCCGACGGCCCAGCGGTTCGTCGGCGCGGCGTCGTTCGCCGCCCTCACGGGCGCGCCCGTCCTCGACAGCGAGTTCGAACGCGACCCGTCGCGCGGCGCCTTCCCGGACCAGCCGGCGCCGCATCACGACCCGCTCAGCCACCTCGAGCTCGTGCGCAACGCCGACGTGCTGCTCGTCGCGCCCGCCAGCGCGAACACGATCGCCAAGCTCGCCCACGGGCTGGCCGACAACCTGCTCACGAGCGCGGCGCTGGCGGCGACGTGCCCGGTGCTCGTCGCGCCGGCGATGAACAACCACATGTACGAGCACCCGGCCACGCAGGCGAACCTGCGGCTCCTGCGCGAGCGCGGGGTCACGGTCGTCGAGCCGGGAACCGGCGCGCTGGGCTCCAAGCACGAGTGGGGGATCGGCCGCCTGGCCGAGCCGGCCGAGCTGCTGGCCGCCGTGGAGGCGGTCGTGCCGGCCGGTGCGCGCCCCTGGGATGGGCTGAAGGTGCTCGTCACCGCCGGGGGCACCCGGGAGCCGATCGACTCGGTGCGCTTCGTCGGGAACCGCTCCTCCGGGCGCATGGGCTTCGCGCTGGCCGAGGAGGCCGCCGCGCTGGGCGCCGACGTCACCGTCATCGCCGCGCACGTCGCGCTGCCCCGCCGTCCCGGCGTGCGCTACGTCGATGTCGGGACCGCCGCCGAGCTGCAGGCGGCCTGCGAGGCCGAGTTCCCCGCCTGCGACGTGCTCCTGATGGCCGCCGCGGTGGCCGACTTCCGCCCGGTCGCCCCGGCCGCGGACAAGATCAAGAAGAGCGGGCGCCAGGAGCTGCGCCTCGAGCTGGAGCCCACGCAGGACATCCTGTCGCTGCTCAGCGGGCAGCGCACGCCCCGGCAGGTCGTCGTCGGCTTCGCGGCCGAGCACGGCGGCGGGGCGGTCGCCTACGGGCGCGACAAGCTCGCACGCAAGGGCCTCGATGCCGTCGTGGTCAACGACATCGCGCGAGCCGACATCGGCTTCGAGGCACCCGACAACGAGGTGACGATCCTGACCCGGGACGACGAGCGCCACGTGCCGCGCGGGACCAAGGCCGAGGTGGCGCGGGCGGTCCTCGACGCCGTCGACGCGCTGCGCCCGGCGCCGGCGCCGGGGACCGGCGCCTGATGGAGCGCCTCGAGCGGGACCCGCCCGCGCGGATCGGCGATGCCGAGCTGCTCGCGGCGCGGACGCTCGCCGCGCGGATGGTCGAGGCGGTGACCGCCGCCGTCGAGGTGCGCAGCCAGCTGCTGGACCACGTCGTCACCTGCCTGGTCGCCGAGGGCCACATCCTCATCGAGGACCTGCCCGGCGTCGGCAAGACGACGCTCGCGCGTGCGGTCGCGCGCTCGCTCGACCTGCAGTTCGCGCGCGTCCAGTGCACGGCCGACCTCCTGCCCGCCGACATCGTCGGCACGAACGTCTTCAACCAGCGCGAGGACCGCTTCGAGTTCCGGCCGGGGCCGATCTTCGCCAACGTCGTCCTCGTCGACGAGATCAACCGCGCCTCGCCCAAGACGCAGTCGGGGATGCTCGAGTGCATGCAGGAGCGGAGCGTCACCGTCGACGTGCACTCGCACGAGCTGGCCCGCCCGTTCGTGGTGCTGGCGACCCAGAACCCGGTCGAGTTCGAAGGCACCTACCCGCTCCCCGAGGCTCAGGTGGACCGCTTCATGGCGCGCGTCTCGCTCGGCTATCCGAGCTCCGCGGGCGAGGTGGCGATGCTGCGCGCGCACGAGACGGGCGACCGCGTCGACGCCATCGAGCCGGTCGCCACCGCCGCGGAGCTGCTCGGCGTCCAGGACGCCGCCCGCCGCGTCCACGCCTCCGACGCCCTGCGCGGGTACGTGGTCTCGCTGCTGGGCCGCACGCGCGAGGACCCGCGCGTCGACCTGGGCGCCAGCCCCCGCGCCGGCCTGATGCTGCTGCGCGCCGCCAAGGCGCGCGCGCTGCTGAAGGGGCGCGACCACGTCCTGCCGGACGACGTGCAGGCGATGGCCGATGTCGTCCTCGCCCACCGCATGGTCCTCGCCCCCGAGGCCGTCGACGTCACGGGCGAGCGGATCGTCGCCGACGCGGTGGCGGCGACGCCGGCGTTGTAGGCGGCGATGCGCAGGGGAGCCGCCACCGCCCTGCTCGGTCTCGGCTTCATCCTGGTGGCGGCGGTGTTCGACGCCGAGCCGCTCTACGTCCCCGGCGTCGCCTTCGTCGTGCTGGCCGGCAGCTCGGTCGCCTGGGTCTGGGCGGGGGCGCGAGGGCTGCGCCTGACGCGGACGGTCGGCGCGCATCGCGTCCTCGAGGAGCAGCGGGTGCCGATCGACGTCAAGGTCACCGCCGGGCGGTTCACGCTCCCCGTCGGGCTGATCGAGGACGACCTGCTCCCGGGGCCGGCGCCGATCGCCGCCCGCGGGCGCGTGACGCACGTCCGGATCGAGGCCCGCTTCGCGCGGCGCGGGACGAAGCGCCTCTCGCCTCCGCGCGTCGTCGTGAGCGACGCGTTCGGCCTCGCCACGCGCACCGTCGTGGGCGATCAGGCCGACGAGCTGCTCGTGCTGCCGAGGATCGTGCCGGTGACCGCGCCGAGGGGCTCGGGCGAGGGGACCGGGCTCGCCGCGCGGCGCGCCCGGCGGTCGGTCGCCGCCGAGGTGGACCTCGACGGCTTGCGTCCCTATCGCGAAGGCGCCCCCGCCTCGCGGATCTTCTGGCCGGGCGTCGCGCGCGGGGGGGAGATGATGGAGCGCCGCCTGCGTGCCGACGGCGATACCCGCCCGCTCGTCGTGCTGGACCCGCGGGGGGCGCGCGTGGAGGACGACCTCGACGCGGCCGTGCGCGCCGCAGCGTCGCTGTGCGTGCATCTCGCCCGACGGGGCGGCTGCGCGCTGCTGCTGCCCGGCGACCGCCGCCCGACGGCGCTCGAGCCCGCGCTGGGCGGCTGGGCCCACCTCCACGTGCGCCTGGCTCTCGTCGGCGCCGATCGCGCCCCGAACACCGGGGGCCTCGCCACGCGGCGCGGCCCCGTGCTCTACGTCGCCGCGCACGTTCCCTCCCGCCCGCCGCGCGCGCTGGCCCACGCGCCCGGCGGCGGACGGCTGCTCATCGTCCCCGGGCGGTACGGCACGCTCCCGCCCGTCTTCGAGGTCGCCGGCTGCCGCGCCTACGAGCTGCGAGGCGCGCGCCGGCGCACCGAGGTCGCCTGAGTGGCCGCGGCTCCCCACGCCCCGCTGGTCGTCACGCCGCAGAAGCGCCCGGCGCTCGCCGGGCCGGTCGCCTCCCCAGCGCTCGCGCGCCTGGTGGCCTTCGTCCCGCTCGCGCTGTTCGGCGGCCTGCACTGGGCCGCGCTGGTGGATCCCGGCGCCGGCGCCCGCGCCCTCGCGATGGTGGTCGCCGCCACCGCCGCCGGCGCCGCGCTCCTGGCGGTCCCGCGCCTTCGCGGGAGACCGGCACGAGCGGCGGCCGTCGGCGCGATCGTGCTCGTGCTGACCCTGATCGCCTTCGTCGCCGCGGGCGTCCCGGTAAACCTTCTGGACCCGCGGTCGTGGGGCGATCTCGCGGCCGGGCTGGGGCAGGGGCTCTCGAGCATGCCGGGCGTCAGCGTCCCCTACCGCGGCGTCGACGACTGGGTGCGCACCGCGATCCTGCTCGGCGGGATGCTGTTCATCGGCATCTCGGCCCTGGCGGCCTGGTGGCCGGTGCGCGACGAGCGCGGGGTGCCGGGCTTCCCCCTGGCCGCCGCGGTCGTCCTCGGGATCCTGTACGGCGTGCCGGTGGTCGAGAACAGGCCCGGCGCGCCATACCTGGACGGCGCCGTGTTCTGCTTCCTGCTGGGCGCGTTCGTGTGGGTCGAGCGCCTGCGCAGCGATCAGCTCGGCGTCGGCGCGGGCTGCCTGGCGGTCGCCGCGACCGTCGGGCTCATCGTCGCGCCGCTACTGGACGGCCCGCGCCCGTGGTTCGACTACGAGTCCTTCGCCGCGCACCTCGAGCCCCAGGTCGCCGAGCAATTCAGCTGGAACCATCGATACGGCCCGCTGGACTGGCCGCGCGACGGGCGCGAGGTGCTGCGCATCCGAGCTCCATCGGCCGCCTACTGGAAGGCCGCGAACCTCGACGACTTCGACGGCGTGCGCTGGCGGGCCTCGGGCACCATCCCGCCCGTGCAGCCCGATACGGAGGTCGCCCGCGGCCACAAGGAGTGGCACCAGACGATCCGGGTCGTGCTGCGCAACATCTCCTCGACGCAGTTCATCGGGGCCGGCACCACCGAGCGGATCCTGCCGCCGGCGCCGCGCGTCCCGGTGATGGATGCCCCCGGCACCTTCGTGACCGGCGGCCAGGCCCTGGGCCCCGGCCAGAGCTACCGCGCCCAGGTGTACACGCCGCGGCCGACCGAGCTCCAACTGCGCACCGCCGGCAACAACTATCCGGACTTCACGTCGGACTACCTCTCGATGCAGCTGCCGGCGGGCGCCGGGGGCGCCCGGCCGATCGACCCGGCCACCGGCCGGCCGGCCGCCGGGCCGATGAGCGCTCGCTTCCCGGCCTACGGCACGAGCGGCGTGCCGCTGGCCGAGTACCCCAGCGGCTATGTCGGCCGCGATCCGGGAGCGAGCCTCGTGCTGGGCTCCGGATACGCGCGCGACTACCAGCTCGCCCAGCGGCTCCGCGAGCAGGCCAGCGGTCCCTACGACCTGGTCGTCCGCGTCCGCGACCGCGTCGAGCAGGGCGCGGTCTACAGCGAGGCGCCCGCACCCCACCGCCTCCCGCTCGACGCCTTCCTGTTCGATGATCGCCGCGGCTACTGCCAGCAGTTCTCGGGCGCGATGGCGCTGCTGCTGCGGATGGCCGGCGTCCCGGTACGGATCGCCTCGGGCTTCACGCCCGGGAGCCTGGACCGCAAGCGCGACGAGTTCGTCGTGCGCGACGTCGACGCCCACTCGTGGGTGGAGGTCTACTTCCCGCGCTACGGCTGGATCCCCTTCGATCCGACGCCGTCGATCGCGCCCGCGCGCTCGCAGGCCAGTGCGCTGAACATCCCGACCGCGGCCATCCCGGCCGCCACCGCCGGCGGGACGGCCGGCGACCGTCCCGGCGACCCGGGCAGCCCCGCGGCGGCGCGCGCCCGCCAC
>JAOPZW010000112.1 GCA_025963905.1 Solirubrobacterales bacterium
CGGCCCGAAGGCCCGTCGTGCGGCGGCTGCTCTCAGCCGGCCGAGCGCCTAGCTAAATCGCCAGGCGAACGGATAGGCGTAGCCGAAGGCGTCGTACGACAGCGCGGCGCGGAGATCCGCGAGGCAAACAGCGCTGTCGTGGCGGTCGGCCATGGAGGCGGCAGTTTGGCAGATGATCTGCGCCGGCGCCAGGGACATGCTCCGGCAACCGGAGTACCGTGCCGTGGCATGCCGGGCCGAGCGTGGGTCGTAGCCGGTCTGCTTGCGGCCGCGATCGCGCCGCCTGCGGCGGACGCGCGCGCGCCGCGCCACCCTGGTGGCGCGCAGGTGCGCCCGACGGCGTTCGCGTCCTGCGCGAGCCTCGTGGGCTACGCCCGGCGCCACCTTGCCGTCACCCGCGGTGTCGCCGAGCCGCCTCTGCGGCCTACGAGCGGGCCCACGCCGGCGCCGCAGGTCCAGGCCCAGGGCCAGGCCGACGCCGTGGCGCCGTCCGCGGCCGGCGCCTTCTCGACGACGAACAACCAGGAGGAGGGCGTCGACGAGCCCGACATCGTCAAGACCGACGGCGCGACGATCTTCACGGTCTCCGGCAACACGCTCCACGCCGTCACCGTCGGAGGCGACGCGCCGAAGCTGGCCGGGTCGCTTCCCCTGGGAAGCACGGGCTACGGCGCCCGGCTGCTCCTGCGCGGCTCGCGCCTGATCGTGATCTCGGGCGGTGCGCCGATCATGGCGCTGCAGGGCGCCCCGGGCACCCGCCCCGCCGTCGCCCAGGCGTCCTTCGCAGCCGGCAGCACCGTCGTGACCGAGGTCGACGCGCACGACCCCTCGGCGATGAAGGTCACGCGCACGATGACGATCGACGGCACCTTCGTCGACGCCCGCCAGAACGGCGCGACCGCGCGCCTCGTGATCTCCTCCGCGCCTCGCGCCGTCGCGTTTGCGGCCGCACGGACACGGCCGTCGGGCTGGGTGCCGGCCCGGCGTTTCCACAGCGCGCTGACGGGCCGCCGCTACACGCGCCCCGTCGCGTCCTGCGACACCGTGCGCCATCCCGCGCAGTTCTCGGGGCTCGGCATGCTCACGATCCTGACGATCGACCTCGACCGGGGACTGTGGGCGGCCGACTCGGACGCGCTGATGGCCGACGCCCAGATCGTCTACGGGTCCAAGGCGAGCCTGTACGTCGCAACGCAGAAGTGGATCAGCCCGGGCACGCCCGTGGACAGCCTCCCCGGGGGCACGACGACGGTCATCGACCGCTTCGACGTCTCCGAGCCCGGCCGGACCACCCTGGTCTCGAGCGGTGAGGTGCCCGGCTACCTGCTCAACCAGTTCTCCCTGTCGGAGGACCGGGGCGTCCTGCGCGTCGCCTCCACCAGCAGCCCGATCTGGTGGCGCGATCAGCCGCAGACGCCGAGCCAGAGCTTCGTGACGGTCCTGCGAGAGGACGCCGGCCGGCTCGTGCGCGTGGGCCAGGTGTCCGGCCTCGGCCGGGGCCAGCAGATCTTCTCCGTGCGCTTCCTCGGCGACCGCGGCTACGTCGTCACGTTCCGGCAGGTCGACCCGCTCTACACCCTCGACCTCTCCGCTCCGGCCGACCCGAAGGTCGCCGGCCAGCTCGAGCTCGAGGGCTACTCGGCCTACCTGCATCCCGTCGGTGACGGCCTGCTGCTCGGCATCGGGCGCGCTGTCGCTGCCTCCGGCAACGAGCCGTCGGGCACCCAGCTCGAGCTGTTCGACGTCTCAGACGCCGCCGCGCCGAGGCTCGTGGCCCGCACGACGCTCGGCGGCGGCTCCTCCTCGCAGGTCGAGTACGACCATCACGCGTTCCTGTTCTGGGCGCCGGCGAAGCTCGCCGTGCTGCCGATCCAGACCTACGACGTCGCGGTGGGTCCCACCGGGAAGACCGTGGACCAGGGCTTCACGGGCGCCATCGGCTACCGCGTCGACGCCTCGGGCATCGCCGAGGTCGGCCGCATCACGCACGATGCGGCCAACGGTGTGGTGCCCGCGATCGGCCGGTCGCTCGTCATCGGCGACCGGCTGTTCACCATCTCGGATGCCGGCGTGATGACCAGCAGCCTGGACGCGCTCTCGCGCCAGGCGTTCGTCGCGTTCCCGGCTCCCGCTCCGGCTCCGGCCGGGACGGGGTAGCGCGCAGCGCTTCAGACGAGCTCGCTCAGCGCCGCCAGGAAGCGCGCGTTGTCGGCGGGCGTGCCGTACGTCACGCGCAGCGCCCCCGCCTTTCCCAGCGCCGCGCCCGCGCGCACGAGCACGCCGCGCTCGGCCAGGCCGCGCACGACGGCCGCCTCGACCTCGGCCGGCTCCTCATCGTCGGGCACGGGCAGGTCGAACCAGCAGAAGTTGGCCTGCGACTCGGCCGGCTCGATGCCCAGCTCGCGCAGGCCCTCCTCCATCTCGACGCGGGCCACCACGGCGCGCTCGACGCGCTCGGTGACCGCGTCCTGGTGGCGCAGCGCCTCGATGGCCGCCGCCTGGGCCGCGGCGTTGCAGAAGAACGGCTGGCGCACCTGGTCGACGGCGGCGACGAACTCCTCCGAGCCCGCCAGCGCGAAGCCGACGCGCAGGCCGCAGAGGCCGTAGACCTTCGAGAAGGTCCGCAGCAGCACGAGGTTGCGGTGGCGGGCCAGGAGGTCCAGCGACGCGTCGGGATCCTCCAGCGTGCTGAACTCGCAGTAGGCCTCGTCGAGCACGACGCACACGTGACGCGGGACCTGCTCGACGAAGGCGGCGATGCGGGCCAGCGGCAGCGCGGTGCTCGTCGGGTTGTTCGGGTTGCAGACGACCACGAGGCGCGTGGCGACGGTGATCTCGGCGAGCATGGCGTCGAGGTCCAGGCGGTCGCGGTCGTCGAGCGGGACGGTGATCGCCGTGGCGCCCGACGCGGCCGCCAGGTGCGGGT
>JAOPZW010000500.1 GCA_025963905.1 Solirubrobacterales bacterium
CCGCGCCGCGCACGGCCGCCGGCGCCGTTCGCGCCCCCGCCCGCCGCGTGGCGACGAGCGCGGCGACGCCCAGCGTGATCGCGCAGCCGAAGGCGAGCGCGATGCCGGCCACGAGCAGCAGGCCGAAGCCGCGCACCATCGGCACCGGCGAGAGCAGGAGGACCAGGAACCCCGCCGCGGAGGCGGCCGCCGCGGTGGCGACGGTCGGCGCCCCGCGGGCCGCCGTGCGGGCGACGGCCTCCCGGCTGTCGCCGCCCTCCTCCTCCACCCGCGACTGCAGCTGGATGGCGTAGTCGACGGCGAGTCCGATGAGGACCGGCAGCACGCCGATCGACGCCATCGTCAGCGACGCGCCCGTGAGCGAGAGGCCGCCGAAGGTCAGGCCCGCCGCGGCGAGCGCGACGAACAGCGGCAGCAGCCGCCGGCGCGAGCGGAAGACGACGCCGAGCGTGAGCGCCATCACCACCAGCGCCGCGACGAGCAGCCGCGCGACCGATCCGGTGATCGAAGACGTGAGGTCGTTGACGACCACGGGGGCGCCGGTGACGGCGTAGGTGCCCCTGCCGTTGGGCAGCTTCCAGTCGGGCATCGCGACCGCGCGGCGCACCTGGCGGATGGCGTCGGCGCGCTGGGCCTCGGTGAGGTCGCTGCGCAGGCGGACCTGCACCAGGGCGTTGCCCTTGTTGGGGAAGATGTAGGCGAAGCGGTCCTTGGGCGTGCCCGGTGGCTTGGTGTCGTCGAAGACGATGCGCGAGACGAAGCTGGGGTCGTTGAGCTGCGGCGTCGACCGCAGCCCGTACTTCAGCGCCAGCTGGATGACCGTCCTGGCGAACTCGTTCTGGACCAGCGACTGAGCCTGTTGGGCGACCTTGTCCTGCTCGGCCTTGCTCATGCCCTTGGCCTTGGCCAGCTGGCGCGCCGCGTTGGCCGCGCTGGTGGCCTGCGCGGCGCTGCGCTGCTGCTCCGCGCTGAACTCGTCGGCGATCTGCCCGACGGCCGTGTTGAGGAACGTCCCGGGGCCGAAGACGACCTTCACCGGCTTGGTGGCCGCCAGCCGCGCGCAGGGCCCCTGCGCACCGCCCGGAGGCACCTGCCCGGCCGGGGCGTTGCCCGAGAGGCAGCCCTCGAGCCCGATCATCCGCAGGATGTCCGAGGTGAGCGTGAGCTTCGTCACCGGCTCGCGGACGAGCACGTAGACCGCGTCGTCGCCGAAGCGGTCGTGGAAGCGCTGCGTGGCCTGGTAGCTCGGGGTCCCCTTGCCGACGAGCGTGTCGGTGGCCGCCGTCGGCGTGAGGCGCAGCGCCAGGAGGGCGCCGGCGATCGCCAGCAGCCCCACCGCGAGCCCGACCGCGAGCGGGCGCCGCGCGGCGGTCCCCATGACGGCCCTCAGAAAGCGCGACAGCTTCACGGCGTCAATCTAGTCACAGCGTGGACGGCGGGCGCCGCACGAAGCCGGCTCCGCTACGGGCGCTTGGCGCGCGCCGTCGCGCCGGTCGACGCCTTCACGTGCGGGAACTGGGTGAGCTCGCCGCCGACCGGGAACTTGGGCTGCTGCTTGCAGGGCGGGGCGAGCGGGGCCGAGGGGCCGTTGGCCTGCGTGAACTTCAGGATGTTGTCCTGCAGCGCCTGCGGGATGAGCGGCAGGGTCAGGGCGTCGGTGGCGATCGTGGGGACGCCGTTGGCGCACTGGCGCGTCTCGTAGGAGTTCAGGCCGTCCTTGAGGTCGCGCTCGAACTGCGGGAACGCGTAGGGGTTGGGCCGGTTCGTGCCCAGCCGCCGCGGATAGACGGCCAGGTTCTCCAGGTTGATCGGGTTCGTGGTGCGCAGGTAGTGCACGCCGTTGGGCGACTTGGCCTCCGTGGCGCCGACGACGTTGGCGAAGAACGCCGACAGCTCGGTCTTGTAGCTGCCCAGGCCCTCCAGCGCCGGGTTGAGCTGGCGCAGCGGTGGATCGAACTCGGCCAGCAGCGGGTGCAGCTCGTCGGTGAAGCGCTGCAGCGCCGGCAGGCCCGCCTTCGACGCCGTGATGAGCGGATCGAGGTCGCGGAACAGCGCCTTGAGGTCCGGCGCGAGCGCCGAGAGGTCGGTGAGCGTGGGGCTCAGCTGACGCGCCGCCGGGCGCAGCTGCGTCACGAGCGGGTTCGTCTTGCGCGAGAAGTCGGTGAGCCGGTTGAGGGTCAGCTGGGACTCGCGCTCGAACGTCGGCAGCGCGACGAACGCCTGCTGGAGCTGCTGGTTGCGCGCGGCCGTCGTCTGGAACACGCGGTTCGAGTTCTGGATCAGGCTGCGCAGCTGGGCATCGCGCTGGCTGAGCGCGGAGAACACGACGCCGGTGTTGTTGACGAGGTTGCGAACCTCGGGCTGCTGGGCGTTGAGGATCGTCAGGAGGTTGCTGGTGTCCTGCGCGAACGGCGCGAGGTTCCCCAGGGCGTCGGAGATGTCGCGGCCGCGCCCGGACGACGCCACGGCGAGCTGCTCCATCCACGACCGGAACGCGGCGCGCGTCTTGTCGTCGAACGCCCGGAAGATCTCGTCGAGCTCGACCGTCTGGGCCACCTGCCCCGGCGGCAGCGAGCCGTTCTCGGAGACCATCCCGACGTTCTTGTGGCCCGGCGTGAGCTCGACGTAGGTCTCCCCCAGCAGGGTCTTCTGGCGCAGCGTGGCGCGCGAGTCCTTGGGGATCGGCGCGTACTTGCGCTGCAGCTCGATCGTCGCGTCCGAGCGCCCCGTCCGCTTGTCGGCCGTGATCGTCTTGACCTTGCCGACCGACACGCCGGAGATGCGGACGTCGGCCTCCGGGGACAGCTGGCCGGCCTCCTGGAAGGACACGTCGAAGCGGTAGCCCTTGGGCTTGAGCGGGATCGGGCCGCCGAAGGCCAGCCACAGGAAGAGCAGCAGGCCGAAGCACGACAGCGCGAAGCCCACCATGACGAGGACGCGCCCGAGGCTGGGGACGGTCTTCTGCATCTACCGTCCCGCCTTCGGGGTGGTGCTCCGCGTGACGCCCGGCACGGACGGAAGGGCCGGCAGCGGGGACGGGGTGCTGGTCACCGGCGTGGTGCCGCCCGCCTGCGAGCTCTTCTGGCCGCACACCTGGTCGACCGTGGGCGAGTTGAGCAGCGTGGCCAGCGTGCCGAGCAGCTGGTTGGCCTTGCCGATGTTGGCCAGCGTCTGCAGCGAGGAGCACGAGGCCAGCACGAGGCCGCGTCGGATCGGGCCGTTGGCGTCCTGCGTGTTGAAGATGTTGGCCCCGAGGTGGTTCGCCCACGAGACCCAGTAGAGGTAGCCCTCCTGGGGGCCGGGCGGGTTGTAGGCCAGCTCGTTGACCAGGTAGTTGAGCACCTGGACCGACGTCGTGAGGTTCGGCGTGATCTGAGCCAGGTCGCGGGCCGCCGGGCGCAGGATCTTGACCACCGGCAGCGCGTCGCGGGCAAACGGCCGCAGCTGGTCGCGGATGACCGGCATCGTCTGCTCGAGGAACGGCCGCGTCTGCTTCAGCGACGGCCCGAGCGCGCGGGCGGCCGGGCGCAGCTTGCCCAGTGTCGGGCCAAGCACGTTGGCGAGCTTGTCGGCCTTGCCCAGGCCCTTGTTCGTCGCGTCCAGCGCGCCGGGCAGCAGCGACAGCGACTGGCGCAGTCGCGCATCCTGGTTTGCGAAGGCGCGGAACACGGCGTTGGAGGAGCCCACGAGCTGCGACAGCTGGCGGTCCTTGTTGCCCAGCGCCTGGGAGAGCAGCCCGAAGTTGTGGATCGTGCGCTTGATGTTGGCCTGGCGCTGGGCCAGGGCGCCGTTGAGCTGCGCCAGGCTGCGACCGGTGGGCTCGAAGCGCTTGAGCGAGTTGGAGACGTTCCTGGACTGGCCGGCGAGCCCCTGCCCCGCCCCGCCGATGAGCAGCTGGAGATAGGAGCGGGTGTCGGCGTCCAGCGACGAGAGGATCTCGTCGAAGTTCACGTTGGGCTCGGTCCGGTCGACGGGGATCGTCCAGCCGGGCGGCGCGGCGCCCGCGCTGCGGTGCCCGGGCGTGAGCTCCAAGATCATGTCGTTGAGCCCGGTCTTGGGCCGCAGGAGGGCGCTGGCGTCCCGGTACAGCGGCGCATACCGGTGGCGGATCTTCATCGTCACGACCGCGCGGCCGTCGACGAGGTCGACGTTGGAGATCTGGCCGATGTCGACACCGGCGATCTGCACCGTCTGGCCCTGGCCCGGGGTGACGGACTGCGAGGTCGAGAAGGCCGCCTTGTAGTCCACGAAGTCCGTCCCCAGCCCCGGCACCCACTTGGGCAGGTACAGGCGCTGGTGGGACAGGATGACCCCGCCGACCACCAGCGCGGCGAGGCACAGCAGGATGATGGCCACGAAGTCGCGCGTGTGCTTGGAGATGGCGGTCCTCACTTGCCGCCACCCCCCGCGGCCGGCGCCGTGGTGCGGAACGGGTTCAGCCGCGAGACGAGCTGGGCGGTCAGCGAGCCGGGCTTGGCGGTCAGGCCGCCCGCGGCGCTGCTCGAGGCCGACTGGCGCGCGGCCTGCCGTGCGATGGCGCTCGTGCGCGCGAAGCCCTTCTGCTGGCCGTCGGCCGGCCCGGTGGCCGCCGTCTGCAGGTCGGGCGGCTGCTGCGTGTAGCAGGGGACCTCGGGCTTGTACGGCGAGCGCTTGCCCGGGAACGCCGGGCGCGTGCCCAGCGGCTTGGCCGCCGCGTTGCCGAACAGCTTGTCCGCGGTGTTCAGGCCGACCGTCTGGGTGCCGCCGCCGGGCTGGAAGCGCACGTACTGGCCGTTGCCGTCGAAGTTCTGGCCCTCGCCGGCGAGGCCGACCATCGTGTACCAGAACTCCTTGTAGTTCTCGGCGCCCGTCGAGAAGTTGCCGTCCTGGATCTTGACGTTGCCGGTGGGCAGGATGACGTTCGTCACGCACTTGGCCAGGAGGTCCGCCTGCGGCAGCAGCTGGAGGCTGCCGTCGATGACCTTCGCCAGATCGCCGGTGGCGGGGCTGAGCTCGCTCGACAGGCCCTTGAGCTCGGTCGGCCCGAGCAGCCCGCGGGTCTGGGCGATCCACGGGAACGCCGCCTTGATGGTCGCCGGCGTCTCGCGCACGCCCGGGAGGACCTCCCGCGCGAACGCCCGCGTGTTCGGGAAGGAGTTGTTGAGGCTCGTCAGCGTCCGGCTGGCGGTCTCGAGCGTCGGGCCCAGCAGCCCGATCGAGGCGCGCAGGTTGGCCGACTGGGAGGCGGTGGCCGCCATCGTCGTGTTGAAGTTCGTGACGAGGCTCTGCAGCGCGCCCTCGTTGCGGTCCAGGGCGCTGGTGACCTTGCCCAGGCCGGCGATCAGGCCCGAGAGGTCATGCGCCTGGGTGCCGAGTAGCGCCTGGCTTACGATCGCCGTGTCGCGGCCGGCGCTCTTGCCGTAGCTGATGGCGTCGTTGAGCGACTGCGCGGCGGTCTGCCCGCGCGTGCTGGGGTCGTTGGCGGCGTCGTCGGCGGTGGTGGGCTTGCGCGTCAAGCCCGTGCCGAGCCCTTCGAGCAGGCGCTGCAGGCTCTTGCGGGTGTCGGCCTGCAGGGCCGTGAGCACCTGGTCGAGCTGCACGGGCGTCGCCGTCTGGGTCACCGGCAGCGTGTCGCCGCTGGAAAGCGTCGGCGAGCCCGGCGTCCCCGGCTTCAGATCCACGAAGAAGTTGCCCTCCAGGAAGATGCGCGGGCGGATCTTCGCCTGGGCGTCCTTGTGGATCGGCAGGCCCTTCGGGTCGATCTCCATCTCGACGATCGCGGCGTCGGTTCCCGGCTGGCGGTCGATGCTCTTGACCTTGCCGACGTTGACGCCGGCGATGCGCACCGGCGAGTTCTTGCGGATCGAGTTCGCGGACTGGAACACGGCCTTCACGCGGTAGCCCTGCGTGAACGGGATGTCCTTCGTGAAGCCCAGGTACGTCAGCGCGCCGATCACGACGAGCACGATGAGGCCGACCTTGAACGGGTCCGCACCCGTGCGGTCCTTGCGCAGCACGCGGGCGTCGTCGCTGGTGGTTCGGCGGCCCAGCATCAGGTGCCCTTCTGGATGACGGTCTTGTCGTGCAGCGTGCCCTGGTTGCCCGGGACGTTGCCGATGACCTGCTTGCCGACGAGGTAGGGCTCGTTGGCCGCCTCGCACTCGTTCGTCTGGCCGGGGCCGGCCGTGTTCGGGTACGGGTTGGAGTGGAGGTAGTTGTCCTTGTTGGGGCCGTTGGCGGGGGCGGACGACGGACCACCCTCGTTGTTGGGGCCCTGCGGCGTGGCGATGATGACGAACCGCTGCGTCGTGCCGTTCGAGTCGCCCTCGCTCAGGAGGCTCGAGACGTTGCGGAACCACAGGGTCACGTAATTGCAGACCGTCTGCGTCGGGGTGAGCTGCGCGACGGTCGGTGCGAGCACCTGCGACGTGTTGGTCAGGTCGTTGACGCCGAGCGCGACGAGCGGGTCCTCCGCGAAGCGCTGCAGCGCGCTGAAGGCGGGCTTCAGGCGGTGGTTGAGCGCGACCGAGCGCCGCAGCGTCGGCGTGCCGATCTGCAGCGCGTCAGCGAGCGTCGGGGCGGCGGTCGCCAGCGCGCGCACGCCGGGCCGGAGGTCATTGAAGAGCAGCTCGGTGTTGCGCAGGAACGGCCGCTGGATCGGGAACGATCGCGTCGCGGTGTCCAGCGCCGGCGGGCCGCCCGTGATCGAGTCCTGCAGATACGGCCGCGCGACCTTGGCGAGGGCACTGAACGTGGTGTCCAGGTTGCGGAACAGCGCGGCCTGGGTCTCGGCGGCCGGGCCGACGATCTCGGCGCTGTGGCCCAGGGCGGTGACGAAGCGCCGCAGCCCGGTGTTCGGGTCGGACAGGTTGCGCATGACCGGCTGCAGGTCGCGCAGGAGCGGGTTGAGCGCCTCGATGGCGCGGTTGAGGTCCTGCCCGCGCCCGGCCAAGCCGTTGCCGAACTCGGTCAGGTTGTCCTGCTGGGCCTTGCGCGTCCGCGCGTCGAAGGTGTTCAGCACCTGGTCGAGCTCGACGGCCTGGGGCGTCGCCTGGCGCAGGGGGATCGTCGCGCCGTCCTGGAAGCCCTTGGGGCTCGAGCCCTTGCTGAGCTCGACGTACTTCAGCCCGAGCGCCGACCGCGGCCGCACGAGCACCGTCGAGTCCTGCGGTAGCGGCCTGATCGTCGTCTCGAGCTTCATGGTCAGCACAGCGGTGACCGAGCCGTCCTTGTGCGCCTTGGGGTCGATGGCGGAGACGACGCCGACGCGGGTCCCGCCGATGCGCACGTCGTTGCCGACGACGAGGTTGGCCGCGTCGGGCACCTCGGACCTGAGCTCGTAGGTCGGGACGAACGGCAGGCCGGCGTTCGCGTTGTAGGCGAGGAACACGGCCACGAGCACGACGAGCGTCGTGGCCGCGCCGATGAGCACCGGGTTCGCCGCGATGGAGGCCGAGCCGCGGCGCCTCATGAGCCACCCAGGAGGTAGTCCAGCAGGGACTGCGACGCGTTCGGCGACGATCCGGAGCCGCCGCCCGACGGCGCGGGGGTCGTCTGCGCCGGCGCCGGCTGGGCGGGCGCCTGCTGGGCCGGGGCGGGAGCGGTGCTCCCGCTGCCGGAGCCCGGCAGCAGCGCCGAGGGCAGCGAGAGCGGCTTCGCCTGCGAGGACCCGCCGGAGCGGGGGCGAGGCTTCGTGGCGCGCTTGCCCGAGCGCTGCTTGGCCGACTTGCCGGCCTTCGCGGGATCCTGGCCGCGCAGGACGGCGTCGGTGCGCACGAGCGCGGGGCTGCGGCCGGAGGTGGCGCTCGCCGAACGCGCGGCGCTCGAGCTCGCAGTGGCGTCGGCGGACTGCTCGAAGTGCGCGGTGCAGTCCGGGGTCTTCACGATCGCGTACGTCGAGCACAGGTTCACGATGAGCCCGGCGCGCAGGTAGTGGCCGATCGAGTCGAAGCCGTTGATCGCGGCCACTTGGTAGAAGATGTAGTCCATCGCGCGCTCGATGCCGCCCGTGTCACGCAGCGACGTCAGCAGCGCCGCCAGGTTCTTCGTCAGCGGCTTCGCCGTGGTCCCGAACGAACGCAGGTCCTGGATGATCGGCTTGGACTTCACCAGCGCCTGGCGCCCGACGACGGAGGCGTCGCCCAGCGAGGTGAGCGCCGGGATGCCGGCCTGCGAGAACGGGCCCATCTGGTGGATCAGCCGGTTGACGTCGGGCGCGACGGCGCCGAGATCGCTCAGCACCGGCGTCGCCTGATCCGACAGCGCGCCGAGGCGCACCATCGTCGGCGTGAGCTGCTGCAGGAACGCCGGGAGCTTGGCGATGTTCTGCTCCAGGGCCGAGCTGCGCTCCGCGGTGGCCTGCGCGGTGGTGTTGGCCTTGACGACGAAGTCGGCGACCTTGCCACGGTCGCGCGCCAGCGGGGCCATGATCGCGTCCGAGTTGCGGGCCAGCGCCGCGAGCGTTTGGTTCTGGCCGGCGAGGATCGCGAGGACCTTGTCGGTCTCCTTGAGCGCCGGGTCGGCGTTGCGCACGGCCATGCGCAGGTCGTCGCCGCGCCCGGCCAGCCCGGTGCCGAGCTCGTTGATGATGATCGCCAGGCGCTGGCGGTAGGGCAGGCGCAGGACGTTGTTGACGAGGTCCAGGTCGACGGGCTTCGAGGTCTGGCTCACGGGCAGCAGGTACTGACCCGTGCCGTCGCCCTTCTGGATCTTGGCCAGTGGGGGCGCCTGCTGCGCGCCCTCGGGGCGCGGCTGGGTCGGCGTGCACTCGACGTACTTCTCGCCGATGAGCGACTGCGGCCGGATCGAGCACTCGGCGTCGCGGCGGAAGTCGTCGAAGCCGGGCTTGTCGATGCGCAGGACGACCGCGGCCCTGTTGTCGGGCGTGACCTGGACGGCGTCGATCTTGCCGACCTTGACGCCTGCGATCTTGACGTCCTCGCCGGGGATGACCGAGAAGGCGTTCATGAAGATCGCGCGCACGCGGTAGCCGCCGCCGCTGCCGCCGCCGCCCGCGCCCGACGCGAGGACGACCACGGCACCGACGGCGATCAGCGCGGCGATGATGGCGAGGACGCGCTTCATGGGCCAGGGAGGACGAGCTTCGGGTCGCAGTCGAGGCTGTTGTTGGTGTCCTGCCACGGAGCCGAGCCGTCCTGGGCCGGCTGCGAGGCGGCGCCGGGACAGCGCTTGACGACGCCGGTCTGCAGGCCGGCGAGCCGCTGGTCGGGCGGGATCGGCGTCAGCACGCCGCCGGCCGGGTTGTCGGCGAACGAGTAGGCGTTGAAGATCGGCTGGATGCGCGCGAAGTGACCGTTGGCGTCGTAGTTGGCGGCGCCCTGGCCGAAGTCGCGCAGCCAGCCGACGAAGTCGGGCGTGTAGGGCCGGATGAACTTCAGCACCGGCGTGCTCTGCTGGAGCGCCGTGATCGTGTCGGCGAACGCGGGCTTCGCGGCCTTCTCGAGGGCCGGCGTCTGGCCCAGGAGGTCGGTCAGATCATTGCCCGTGCCGCTCTTGCGCACGAGCGTGCGGAGGTCGCGGATGGTCGGGCGCGCATCCGAGACCAGCGGGCGCAGCTCGCGCAGGAAGCGGGCGAGGTCCTTGGTCGCCGGCTTGGACTGCGCGACGAGGACGTCGAGGTCGCCGAGCGTCGCGCGCAGGTTCACGAACGTCGTGTTGGCCTGGCGCAGCGTCGAGGGCAGGACGCCGAGCGCCTGGGCCAGGGATTGGTTCTCGTCGCCGATCGCGGCGGCCGTCGTGTTCGCGTTCGTGACGAGGTTCGTCAGGTCGTCGTGGCGCGCGGCAAGCGCGGTCACGACCTTGGACGAGCTGTGCAGGAAGTCCTGGAAGGTCTGCTGGTCGGCGAGGACCTCGTTCACCAGCGTGCTCGTGGACGACAGCGCGGGGTTGAAGTACTTCGTGGCGGCGTTGGCCTGCTTGCCCTTGTTGTCGTACCAGGTGGCCGAGCCCTGGATGACGTCCTGGAGCGACTTGCGCGTCTTGGCGTCGAG
>JAOPZW010000009.1 GCA_025963905.1 Solirubrobacterales bacterium
CGATGGGGGTAGCATCGCCCTCGTGGACTGGACCTTCGTCTACCTGATGGTGGTCCTCAAGGTGCCGATCATCGGCCTCCTGTGGATCGTCTGGTGGGCCGTGCACTCGAAGCCGGAGGACGCCGACCAGAACGAGGGCGGCGACGACGGCGGCACGAAGTACCCGCCCCACCGCCATCCCCGCCGGCCGTTCCCGCGCGCCCCGCGCCGCGGACCGCACGGCGAGCCGCCGGTGCCCTCCCCGCCGCGCACGCGCACCGTCGTCGCCCGCGCACGGCGCGCCGACCACGCGTAGCGGGCGCGGCCCTTCCGCCGCGGCCCCAGCGTCACCGCGCCCTGCCAGACTTGCCCCATGACCGCCACGTCCGTGCTCTCCGACGGCACGATCCGCCGGCTCGTCGAGGAGGGCCGCATCCGCATCGACCCGTGGGATGACCGCATGGTCCAGCCCGCGAGCGTCGACCTGCGGCTGGGAGGCTCGTTCCGCGTCTTTCACAACCACCGCATCGCGGCGATCGACCTCGCCGACCCGCCGGACAACCTCACCGAGCAGGTGGTCGTCGAGGAGGACGAGCCGTTCGTCATCCATCCCGGCGAGTTCTGCCTCGGGCGCACCGAGGAGTGGGTCGAGCTGCCCGACGACATCGTCGCCCGCATCGAGGGCAAGTCGTCGCTGGGGCGCCTGGGCCTGATCGTCCACGCGACGGCCGGGTTCTGCGACCCCGGCTGGAAGGGCACCCTCACGCTCGAGCTCAACAACCTGACGCGCGTCCCGATCAAGCTCTGGCCGGGGCTGCCGATCGCCCAGCTGTCGTTCATGACGCTCGACCGCCCCGCCGAGCGCCCCTACGGCCATCCCGAGCTGGGGAGCCACTACCACGGCCAGGTCGAGGCGACCGAGAGCCGGTACGGATCCCAGCCGGCGGGGCCCGACACAGCGGTCGGATCGCTGGGATAGGGTCGCGCCATGCTGCACGTGCTCACGCTGGCCGCCGCTGATGGCGCCGCCTCGTCCAAGACCCCGTTCTACGTCTGCGGGGGGCTGCTCGTCCTCTGGGCGCTCGCGCTCGCGGGGATGGGCCTGAGCCGCCCGGAGTTCCCGGGCGCGGTGGCCATCGAGCGGGGGCTCATCGCGATCACTGTCGTGCTCGTCGCCGCGGCGATGGCCACGGCCGTCATCACGGCATGACCGCGGGGGACGACGACGAGGTCGCCGTCTCGTACAAGGTCCTGGCGCACGGGACGCCGATCCAGACCGCCGACGGCGTCGAGATCGGGACGGTGCGCGAGGTGCTCGAGAACGACCGCGAGCACATCTTCGACGGGATCGTGATCGACACGCCGGGCGGGCGGCGCTTCGTCGACGCCCCCGAGGTCGCGCGGATCACCGAGCGCCGCGTGATCCTCGCGATCGACGAGGCGGCCGCGCGCGAACTGCCCGAGCGCGACCGCGCCGGCGGGCCGACGTTCCGGGCTGACACGCGGGCCGGCCGGGTACAACGCTTCTTCGGCGGCGGCTGGCGCCGCGGACGCTGAGGGTGGCTCAGGGCCCCACCTTCTAGACTCGGCGTCAAGAATGAGCCTAGAGATGTGAAGGAGAGCGTCCGAATGAGCACCGACGCGCAGACGACGCAGGACAGCAGCGGCGGCGTGGCCCAGGCAGCCGACACGCTGACCGTCACCGACAACCGGACCGGCAAGACCTACGAGGTCGGGATCACCGACGGCACCGTCAGGGCGATGGATTTCCGCCAGATGAGGGTGTCCGACAACGACTTCGGCCTCATGACGTACGACCCGGCGTACATGAACACCGCGTCGTGCCGGTCGGCGATCACGTTCATCGATGGCGACGCCGGCATCCTGGAGTACCGCGGGTACCCGATCGAGCAGCTCGCCGAGCACTCGACCTACCTCGAAGTGGCCTACCTCCTCGTCTACGGCGAGCTGCCGACGCCGGCGCAGCTCGAGGAGTGGACGCACCTCATCACGATTCACACGTTCGTGCACGAGAACGTCAAGGGCTTCATGCAGGGCTTCCGCCACGACGCCCACCCGATGGGGATGCTGCTGGGCTCGGTGGGCGCGCTGTCGACCTTCTACCCCGACGCGAACGAGATCTCCGATCCCGAGAACCGGATGATCCAGACGATCCGGCTCATCGCCAAGATGCCGACGCTGGCCGCCTTCGCCTTCCGCCACTCCAACGGCCAGCCCTACGTCTATCCCGACAACGACCTCAGGTACGCCGGCAACTTCCTGAACATGATGTACAAGATGACCGAGCTCAAGTACGAGCCCGATCCTCGCCTCGAGCGCGCGCTCGACATTCTGTTCATCCTGCACGCCGACCACGAGCAGAACTGCTCGACGAGCGCGGTGCGCAGCGTCGGCTCCTCGCAGGTGGATCCCTACTCGGCCATGGCCGCGGGCATCAGCGCGCTCTACGGCCCGCTGCATGGCGGCGCCAACGAGGCGGTCCTGCGGATGCTGCGGCGCATCGGCTCCAAGGAGAACATCCCCGACTTCGTCAAGGGCGTGAAGGCCGGCGACGAGCGCCTGATGGGCTTCGGCCACCGGGTCTACAAGAACTACGACCCGCGGGCCAAGATCATCAAGCAGGCGGCCGACGACGTCTTCGAGGTCACGGGCATCAACCCGCTGCTGGAGATCGCCACCGAGCTGGAGCGGATCGCGCTCGAGGACGAGTACTTCATCGAGCGCAAGCTCTACCCCAACGTCGACTTCTACTCCGGGCTGATCTACGAGGCCATGGGCCTGCCGGTGGCGATGTTTCCCGTGATGTTCGCGATCGGGCGCACGAGCGGCTGGATCGCCCAGTGGCTGGAGATGGTCCAGGACAAGGAGCAGAAGATCGCCCGCCCGCGCCAGATCTACACGGGTCTGCGCACGCGCGACTACGTCGCGCTGGACCAGCGCGCCGACGCCGCGTCTCCGGCTGCGTGACGGAAGCGGGATGACACTGCGGCCGCGCGTGGCCGCGTTCAAGCTCACGGTGCGGCGCACCGGCGCCACGGAGCGATCGCGCTTCGGGACGCTGGCCGCCGCACTGAGCGCGCTGGAGGCCCGCCTGGACGAGCTGGCCACCGCCGCGCGCCCGCGCGCGCAGCGCTCCCTGACACGCGAGTACGCCCCCGTGCGGCAGGTCGCGGCGCGGGGCGAGGTCGCCGGCCCACGCGGCCTGCGCGGCGGGGTCGACCTGCGCGGCGACGGCTCGTCCGAGGCGTTCACCGGGCGCTGGCGCCGCACCCTGGTCGAGCGCAGGACCGGCGAGACGGCCTACGACGCGCTCGCGCGCGCCCTCGAGGCTGAGGCTCAAACCAGCGTCAGCTGATTGCCGTACGGCCCGCGGCCGGTCAGGCAGGCCGCGCCGCAGCGCGCGGCGAGCTCGAGCGCGGCGTCGAGGTCCATCCCGGAGCCGAGGCCGTAGGCGAGGCCAGCCGCGAACGAGTCACCGCAGCCGTAGGAGTCGACCGGCTCGCCGGGCAGCGGGACCGCGGCCCACGTGCCGGTGCGCCCGTCGACGCCGGTCCAGCTGCCGCCGTCGGCGCCGTGGGTGAGCACGATGTGGCGCGGCGGCGGGCGCAAACTCTCGGCGTCCACGCGCTCGCCCGGGTCGGTCGCGCTGGCGACGAGCACGTCGAGCTCGACTCCAGACTCGCGGATCGCGTCGATCGCCCGGACGGTGGCGACGAGGACGCCGGCGGCCCGCGCGGCGCGCACGGCGCCGGCGTCGCCGCCGGTCAGGTAGACGGCGTCGAGGTCGTAGACCCGGTCCCACGGCAGGTCGTCCTCGGCGTGGGGCACCAGGCGATCGCCGATGACCGTGATCGCGCGCTCGTGACCGTCGTCGAGGTGCGTCCAGCCGCGACGCTGGGGTCGCGGGCGGCGCGCCGCGAAGAGGTCGAGCTGCTGGCGGACGACGAGCTCGCTGCGGGCGCGCTCGGCCAGCTCGTCGTCGCCGACGACGGTGAAGAACTCGGCATGGCCGGCGAGCTTGCGCATCTGCACGGCGGCGACCGCGCCGCCGCCGGCCGCCTCCTGCCATTCCTCGCGCGCCTCGACGATCTCGCCCGGTTGCGGGACGTGCGAGACGACCGCGAAGTCGATCCACTCCACGTGCCCCACGACCCCCACGCGCGCCGCGTCGTTCACAGCACCAACGTAGCCCCGTGGGCGCGCAGCCATCGGCGCGGCTCGCGGTAGCCGGGCACGTGCTCCTCCACCAGCCGCCAGAACCGGCGCGAGTGGTCCATGACCAGCAGGTGGCAGGCCTCGTGCCAGACGACGTAGTCCAGGACCGCCTCGGGGGCCAGCAGCAGGCGCCAGTTGAAGCTCATCGCGCCCGTCGACGAGCAGCTGCCCCAGCGCGTGCGCTGGTTGCGGATCGTCAGCTTCGTGTAGGGGCGCCCGAGCGCGTGCGCGGCGGCGTCCAGGCGCGGCTCGATCTCCGCCCGCGCCGCGCGGCGGTACCAGCGCTCCAGGGCGGGCTCGGGATCACCGGCGGGCACGAGCAGCTCGGCGCCGCGACGGTGCACGCGCGTGCGCCCGGCCTCGCCGCGCAGCAGCAGCGCGGTCCCGAGGTAGGGGACGGTCCCCGCCCGCTCGGCCAGGCGCTCGCGCACGGCGGCGGCCTCGCGCAGGCGGCGCTCGATCCACGGGCGCAGCTCGGCCACGGCCGCGGCGGCCTCGCGCTCGCGAGCCCGCACCGGCAGCACGACCTCCACGCCGTGGGCGTCGACGCACACCCGCACGCGGCGAGCGCGGCTCGAGCGGCGGACCGTGTAGGGGATGTCGGCTGGGCCGGCGGCCATCGCCACCAGCATAGGAACGCGACCGGCGGCGGGCTTCACCGGGGGCCGGTGGCCGCCGGGGCGCGTCACTCCGCGCGCCAGCCCTCCTGGAGGCAGTCGAGCAGGACCTCGACGACCTGCGGGTCGAACTGCGCTCCGGCGTGCGCGACCAGCTCGGCGCGCGCGGCGGCCTCGGCCAGGCCCCGGCGATAGGGGCGGTCGGAGACCATCGCGTGGTAGGCGTCGACGACGAAGACGATCCGCGC
>JAOPZW010000133.1 GCA_025963905.1 Solirubrobacterales bacterium
CCGCGTACGCGCCGCTGTCGACCTCGGCGCCGATCGGCCAGACCTTCTTCACGATCGGCGTGCAGTTCGCGGGCGCGTCGTCGATCGCGACCGCGCTGAACTTCCTGGTGACGATCATCACCATGCGTGCGCCCGGCATGAGCTTCTTCCGGATGCCGCTGCTGGTGTGGGCGAACTTCTCGACCTCGCTGCTGGTCGTCATCGCCACCCCGTTCATCGCCGCGTCGCAGTTCTTCGTCCTGCTCGACCGCGCGCTGAGCTTCCACTTCTTCGACCCGGGCCAGGGCGGCGACGTGCTCATGTACCAGCACGTCTTCTGGTTCTACTCGCACCCGGCCGTCTACATCATGATGCTGCCCGGCTTCGGGATCATCAGCGAGATCCTCGCCGTCAAGGCCCGCAAGCCGATCTTCGGCTACCGGATGATGGCGTTCTCGCTGCTGGCCATCGTCGTGCTGGGCTTCACCGTGTGGGCGCACCACATGTTCGTCTCGGGCATGCAGTCGTGGATCCGCGTGCCGATGATGGTCACCACCGCGATCATCGCGGTCCCCACCGGGATCAAGATCTTCTCCTGGCTGGCGACGCTGTGGCGCGGCGTGCTGCATCTGGACACGCCCATGCTCTTCGCCCTGGGCTTCCTCACCATGTTCACGCTGGGCGGCATCTCCGGCGTGATGCTGGCGATGATCCCGATCACGATCCACGTCAGCGACACCTACTTCATCGTCGCCCACATCCATTACGTGCTCTTCGGCGGCTCCCTGTTCACGATCTTCGCCGGGATCTACTACTGGTTCCCGAAGATCACGGGCCGGATGTACGACGAGACGCTGGGCAAGCTGCACTTCTGGACGACGTTCGTCTTCTTCAACGCGACGTTCGCCCCGATGCACCTGCTGGGCCTCCAGGGCATGCCCCGCCGGGTCTACGACTACGCCGAGAAGTTCGCGGCCTGGAACCTGGCGATCTCGATCTGCTCGTTCCTGCTCGGCCTCAGCACGCTGATCTTCGCCTACAACATGATCGCCTCGTGGCGCGGCGGGCCGCGCGCGGTCGCCAACCCGTGGCGGTCGCTGACGCTCGAGTGGCAGGTGTCGTCGCCCCCGCCGATCTTCAACTTCGACAGCATCCCCACCGTCGTCGGCGGCCCATACGAGTACGGCGTGCCCGGCGCGGTCCACGGCATCTTCGGACCGGCTCGGCCCGCCGACGTGCCGGCTCCCGCCGGCGCGACGGCGCACCACGAGACGTCCACGTAGGAGGAGCAGCAGCACGTGAAGACCATCCTCGTCGTCGCCAACGAGACCCTGGGCGGTCAGGCGCTGCTCGACGCCGTCCGCGAGCGCGCCGCGCACGACGACGTGCGCGTCATCGCGTGCGTCCCGCGCACGAACCCCCACCACGGGAACGTCATCTACGACGAGGCGGTGTTCGACGCCGCGCAGGTCCGCATCGACCTCGCTCGGGGCGTCCTGCGCGAGGAGGGCATCGAGGCGATCGGCGAGGTGGGCGACCCCGACCCCTACACGGCGACGATGGACGCGGTGCGCGAGCACAACCCCGACGAGATCATCATCTCGACGTTTCCGGCGACGTCGTCGGGCTGGCTGCGGCGCGACCTCATCGAGCGGGTGCAGGAGGCATCGAACCTCCCCGTCGCGCACGTGGTCGCCGACATCGACCGCGAGGGGCTGCCCTTCGACGTCACGCTCGTGGTGGCCAACCGCACCGCGAGCAGCGGCGCGCTCCTCGACTGCCTGCGCGCCAAGGCCAAAGACGGCAAGCGCCGCGTGTTCATCGTCACCGTCCCCCAGGAGGGCGGCCAGGGCGAGCACGCGGCCAGGGCTCGCGCCCAGCTGGCGCAGGTCATCGACGTCCTGCGGTCCAACGGTCTCGTCGCCGCAGGCATGATCGGCGATCCCGACCCCTATACGGCGACGATGAACGCGCTGCAGTTCTTCCGTGTCGACGACATCGTCATCTCGACCCTCCCGGCGACCCGCTCGGGCTGGCTGCGCGCCGATCTCGTCGAGCGCGTGCGCAAGGCGTCCAACAAGCCCGTCGATCACGTCGAGGCGCCGGCCGGCCCGGCCGCCGCCTGAGAGGACCCATGGAAGCCGCCAGCGCCTCAGCAGCCGTCGCGCACGACGACCACCACCACGGCCCGCCCGCGGCGAACCGCAGCTCCCGCGTGGACCCCCAGATGCTGGGGATGATGCTGTTCATCATCAGCGAGGTCATGGTGTTCGGGGCCTTCTTCACGGCCTACTTCTTCATCCGCGTGGTGCAAGGCGACCCGTGGCCGGCGAAGGGCACCGACCTCCCGGTCGCCGTCGCCGGCGTCAATACCGCGATCCTCCTGTCGTCGTCGCTGACGCTGCACTGGGCGCAGACCTCGATCAAGAACGGCAACCGCTTCGGCCTGCGCGCCGGCATGCTGTCGACGTTCCTTCTGGGCTGCACGTTCCTCTTCATCCAGATCAACGAGTACGCCCACATCGGCTTCGCGCCCCACGATCACGCCCAGGGCTCGATCTTCTACGGCCTGACGGGCCTCCACGGCGCCCACGTCTTCATCGGCCTGACCCTGCTGGCGATGGTCACCGTTCGCGCCTTCCGGGGGCATTTCAGTCCCGAGCAGCACCGCGGCG
>JAOPZW010000090.1 GCA_025963905.1 Solirubrobacterales bacterium
CCGTCCGCACCACGGCGCCCGCGCGCTCGCGGCGGACGGCCCCGGCGCAGCACGTACCCACGCCCGCGCGGGCGGCCCGGGCGCAGACCGAGTTCATCGCCGAGACGACGGCGACGGGCGCGCCGGCAACGTCCCCGCCGCCGACCCGGAATGCGCCGAACGCCAGCGCCGGGGGCACGGAGTTCGGGCTCGAATCCCCGTGACGCCGATCAAGGCGCTCACCGTCTCGACTACCTCTGGCGGGCCGCGGCGCCCGCCGAGGGCGTGCCTAGCCGATCGCTCCAGTCGCCCGCACAGCAGTCCCGCGCGGGTGCCGGCCGACGAGGAGGCACGGATCTGCGAGCTGCGCCGGCGGACGGGCTGGAGCCCCAGGACGACCGCGGTCGAGGTCAGCCGGCCGCACTCGACCGTGCACCAGGTCCTGCGCAGGGGCGGCTGCTCGCGCCCCGACCCCTCCGAGCGCCCTGCGGTCATTCGCTACGAATGGCCGTGCCCGGGCCAGCTGCTACACCAAGACACAAAGAAGTTCGGCAAGTTCGACGAGCCGGGCCACCGGGTCACCGGCGATCGCACCCAGCGCTCGCGCCGGGTCGGCTGGGAGTACGTGCACTCGATCGTCGATGACCACAGCCGCCTGGCCTACTCAGAGATCCACGACGACGAGAAGGCCGCCACCGTCACCGCGTTCACGCAGCGCGCGCTGGACTGGTTCCTGGGGCACGGGATCGTCGCCGAGCGGCTGATGACCGACAACGCGTTCACCTACATCCACAACAAGTCGTTCAAGCAGTTGCTGCACGCCCGCGCGATCGACCACCTGCGCACCCGCCCCTACACGCCCCGCACCAACGCCAAGGTCGAGCGCTACCAGCAGACCCTCCAGCGCGAATGGGCCTACGCCCTGCAATACGCCTCAAGCCAGGCCCGTCGGGCCTCACTGCCACACTGGGTGCGCCATTACAACGAGCAGCGCACCCACAGCGCCATCGGCAACCGCCCCCCATCGACCGCGTTCGCAAGGTCACCGGGCACAACACCTAGCGCGTGCGCCAGATCGTGTATTGCTTGCGGATCGTCTCGCGGACTTCCCAGCGGCCGGCCCAGCCGTCGGGCATCACGAACGAAACGCCGGGACGCAGGTCGATCGTTGTGCCGTCGTCGCCGATGACGGTGGCATCGCCGGCGAGGATCAGCATGTGCTCGCCGATGCCGTCCTTAGCGCCGGGAAATGTCCCGGGCGTACACGCCCAGACGCCGATCTCGCAGACCGTATCCGCATAGAGCGTCTTGGAGGACTCGACCGGCGTGCCTGCGGTGGCGCCGGCGCGCGGCCCGTCCTCGGCGAGCTCCAGCGCGAGCAGGTCGCCGTAGTGGGCGAGCAGGTGGGCGGCGGCAGTGGTGGTCATGTGTCGGCTCCGCGGGACAGGATCTCCCCGTCGACGATGGTCATCGCGACGGGCGCGTCGGGCAGTTCGTCGGCGTTGGTGGTGACGAGGTCGGCGCCAACCGGTACGGGCACCACGTGCAACCCGTGCCCGTCGACGACCTCGGTCGGGTCGCCGATGACCGCGCGCACCTCGTTGTCGCTGCCGACGGCGATCAACATCCCGTCCTTCAAGGCGGCCGCCGCGGCGGTCGGTCGGGAGGCGTCGAGCGTCCGGATCGCGGCGCCCAGGATCGCGCCGTCTGCAGTCGTACTCATCCACGACACGGTGGCGATCGGACGGGGCCGGGACAACGGCCAGCCTGTCGCCTTCCGGCGCGCAGTCTGTGACGGGGTGTCAGAAGAGGTTGCGCAGCGCAGGTGGCAAGGTGATCGACATGACTGCGATCTCCCTCTGGGCCACGACCGCGGGCCGCACCGCGCCCCCGCGTCCGCCGCTGGCCGGCAAGCGCGCGGCCGACGTCTGCGTCGTCGGCGGGGGCTTCACTGGGCTGTGGACGGCTTACGAGCTCAAGCGCTCGGCGCCCGAGCTGGAAGTTGTCGTGCTCGAGGCCGAGACCGTCGGCTTCGGCGCGTCGGGTCGCAACGGCGGCTGGGTCGTCGGCGAGCTCGCGGGGTCGCGGGAGCGCTGGGCGCGGAAGGCGGGTCGCGACGCGGTCATCGCCCAGGGGCGCGCGATCCAGGCGACGGTCGACGAGATCGGCGCGGTCGTCGAGCGCGAGGGGATCGACTGCGCGTTTCGCAAGGGCGGCTCGCTGAACGTCGCCCAGACGCCGCTGGAGCTCGAACGCCAGCGGGCGCTGATCGCCGAGGATCGCGAGTGGGGCTTGACCGAGGCCGACAGCGTGGAACTGACCGCGGAGCAGACGCGTGCGCGGATCGCCGTCGACGGGGCGATCGGCGCGCGCTTCACGCCGCACTGCGCGCGCGTGCAGCCGGCCAGGCTCGCCGACGGGCTGGCGGCCGCGGCCGAGCGCGCCGGCGCGACGATCTGCGAACTCTCGCGCGTGACCAGGATCGCGCCGGGGCGCGTGGAGACCGCCGAGGGCGCCATCACCGCGCGGTACGTGGTGCGCGCGACCGAGGCCTACACCTCGGGGCTGCCCGGCCTGCGCCGCAAGCTCGTCCCGCTCAACAGCGCGATGATCGCCACCGAGCCGCTAGACGAGGCGACGTGGGCGCAACTGGGCTGGGACGGCGCCGAGACGATGCTCGACGGCCGCCGGCGCTACGTCTACCTGCAGCGCACCGGCGACGGCCGGATCGCGATCGGCGGCCGCGGCGTGCCCTACCGCTACGGGTCGCGCACCGACCGCGAGGGCCCGCTCCCGCCGCAGACGGCCCGCGAGCTGCGGTGCCGCCTCGTTGAGCTCTTCCCGGTCCTGGCTGAGGCCGGCATCGCCGCCGGGTGGCACGGGGTCCTCGGCGTCCCGCGCGACTGGTCGCCGGCGGTCGGCCTGGACCGGCCATCCGGTTTGGCCTGGGCCGGGGGCTACGTGGGCGAGGGCGTCGCCGCGACCAACCTCGCCGCGCGAACGTTGCGCGACCTGATCCTGGGGCGTGAGACCGAGCTGACGCGCCTGCCGTGGGTGGGGCCGCTCGCGCGCTCGTGGGAACCCGAGCCGCTGCGCTTCGCGGGCGTCCGCTCGGTCAACGCGCTCTTCCAGCGGGCCGACGCGCGCGAGGCCCGCACCGGCCGCGACGCGCTGGCCGCGAAGCTCGCCGGAGTGATCTCCGGGCGCTGATCTCGGACCGTCGGTCGGAGATCGTTCCGACCTCGGGGCCAGAACGCGAGCGCTGAGCGGAATCCACCTGACAGAGTGTGTCCCCGGCCCCCCAGATTCAGGACGAAGTGCTGATGTCCGGGGCCTGCGGCCCGCCTTACGCTCGCCGTCATGAAGAGTAGTTCGTCGGTGGTGTCCCTCCGGGGCGTCACCAAGCGCTTTGAAGACGTCGCGGCCGTCGACCGCCTTGACCTGGACATCCGCGACGGTGAGTTCCTGGCGCTGTTGGGGCCGTCGGGTTGTGGCAAGACGACGACGCTGCGGATGATCGCCGGCTTCGAGCAGCCGACCGAGGGCGAGATCTTCATCGGCGGCTCGCCGGTGGTCGGCGTGCCGGCGCACAAGCGGGAGGTCAACACGGTCTTCCAGCAGTACGCGCTGTTCCCGCATCTCGACATCCTCGACAACGTCGCGTATGGGCTCAAGCAGCGCGGGGTGGGGCGCAAGGAGCGCCGTGGGCTCGCCGCCGAGGCGTTGAAGCTCGTGCACCTCGTCGGTCGCGACCACGCGCGCCCGGCGCAGCTGTCGGGTGGCATGCAGCAGCGCGTGGCGCTGGCCCGCGCGCTCGTGCTCAAGCCCAAGGTGCTGCTGCTCGACGAGCCGCTCGGCGCGCTGGACCAGAAGCTGCGCAAGGCGATGCAGATCGAGCTCAAGCGGCTGCAGGCCGATGTCGGCATCACCTTCATCTTCGTCACCCACGATCAGGAGGAGGCGCTGGCGATGGCCGACCGGATCGCGGTCATGGACGCCGGGCGGATCGAGCAGCTGGCGCCGCCGCGCGAGCTCTACGACGAGCCGGCGACGCCGTTCGTCGCCGGGTTCATCGGCGACATGAGCACGGTCGGCGGGACGCTGGCGGGCGACGCGGTCGAGCTGTCCGGCGGCCTGCGCGTCCCGCTCGGACGCCGGCTGGTGGAGGCCGCCAACGGCGCGGCGGTCCGCGTCGGGCTGCGACCGGAGTGCGCCACGTTCCGGCCTGCCGAGGGCGGTCCGGGCAACGCGGAGGTCGCCACCGCGATGGTCCTCGGCGACCGCCTCCAGGTGCTCGCGCGAATGGGCGACGGCGACGAGGTCCTGCTGCGCCAGCCGCGCGCGCACGGTGACGCCGCGGTCGCGGCGCTGCGTCCCGGCGACGGGCTCAGCGTCGAGTTCCACCCGGAGGTCGGCCTGCTGCTCGAGTGCGCCGGCGCCGCCACGGCGGCGCCCGTCGTGGCTCCGACGCCGCAGGAGGTGGCGTCATAGCCGTCTCCGCCCCCGCCGCGCGCGAGGGCACGATTGCGCCGGCGCCCGCCGTCCCGGACGAGCCCAGCCGCGGCCGTCGCATGGTCGGTGGCGCGATCGGCCTGGCCGGCGTCGCGGTGGCGGCCGCGCTCTACACGCAGCTGGGCTCGCTGGTCACGGCGCTGCCGGGCGCGGCGCTGCTGATCTGCGTCGCGCTGCCGGTGTTCGTCGGCGGCGGCCTGCTGCTCCAGCGCGCCGGCGTCACCGGGCGATCGCCCGGCGGCTACCCGCTCACGTTGCTGGCGCCGTCGCTTGCCTACTACGCGGCGTTCTTCCTCGTCCCGCTCGCGTTCTTGGTGGCCTTTTCGGTCGCGACCCCGCTCGGCTACGGCGGCGTCTCCTACGGTTTCGACCTGGGGAATTTCTCGCAGGCGTTCGACCCGATCTACCTCCGGGTCTTCACCCGCACGCTGCGCTTCGCGGCGATCGGGACCCTGCTGGTCATCCTTGTGGGCTTCCCGATGGCCTACTGGCTGGCGCGCTACGCGCCGGCCAAGCGCAAGAACCTGTTCTTGGGGCTGATGATCGTCCCGTTCTGGACGTCGTTCTTGATCCGCACGTACTCGTTCCTGATCGTGCTGGACCCGCACTTCGTGCTCTCGCGCGGCCTCGAGGACGTCGGGCTGATCGACAAGCCGCTGCACTTGTTGTACACCAACACGGCGGTTCAGATCGGCATCGTCTACAACTACCTGCCGCTATTCGTGCTGCCGGTCTACGCCTCGCTGGACCGGCTGGATTGGAAGCTGCTGGACGCGGCCAACGACCTCGGCAGCTCGGCCTTCGCGGCGATGCGCCAGGTGACGCTGCCGCTCGCGATCCCGGGGCTCGCGACCGGGACCTTGTTGGTGTTCATCCCGATGATGGGGGAGTACGTGATCCCCCAAATCCTCGGCGGCGGCCGGGTCGACCTGATGGGGAACATCATCCAGCGCGCGTTCCTCGAGCAGCAGAACTACCCGCTTGGCGCGGCGATCGCGATGGTGCTCATGGCGGCGTTGTCGCTGTTCTTGATCCTCTACATCTGGCTCTCGACGCGGGCGACGGAGGTCGGCGATGCGTGACGTGTTGGGGAAGCTCGGGGCCTTCGCCGGCGCGCTTTTGGCGGTCGCAGGCGTGATCGCGGTCGCGAGCTTCGTGATCGGCCTGCTCTCCGGTCGCGTCAGCTTCGGCGGCCTGCTGGTCGCCGTCGTAGGGGCGGCGCTGATCGCGGGGGTCGCGCGACTGGGGAAGGTTCCGTCGCTTCTCGGCGGCTACAGCGCCCTGGTCTACCTTGGCTTGTTCCTGCCGATCGTGATCGTCGTGATCTACGCCTTCAACAGCGGGCGCTACGTCACCGTATGGGGCGGATTCTCCACCGCGTCGTTTTCCAGGGCGCTGCACGACGACGCCATCACGAGCTCGATCCTGCGTTCCTTCCGGATCGGGCTCACGACCTCCATCGTCTCCACGTTGCTGGGGACTGCCGCCGCGCTGGCGCTGGCGCGGGCGCGGGCCGGCGTGCGGACACCGGCCGAGGTCGTGATTCTGTTGACGGTCGTCGTGCCGGAGGTCGTGATCGCGATCGCGACGCTCATCTTCTTCGTCAACGTCGGCTTCGAACTCGGCACGACGACGATGTTCCTGGGCCATTGCGTGTTCAACGTGTCCTTGGTCACCCTGATCGTGCGGGCCCGTTTCCTCTCGATGGGCGACTCGCTGGAAGAGGCGTCGCGTGACCTCGGCGCCGGTCCGATCTCGACCTTCTGGCAGGTGACCCTGCCGCGGCTCGCCCCGGCCATTCTGGCCGGCGGACTGCTGGCCTTCACCTTCTCCTTCGACGACGTCGTGATCTCGAACTTCACGTCGGGTGCCGGCCACGAGACATGGCCACTGCACATCCTGTCGGCCTTGCGCTTCGGGCTCACACCCACACTCAACGCGGCCGCCACGCTGATGATCGGCGTCACGCTGGTGGGCCTCGCGCTCGCCGCGCTCGCGCTGCGCATCGGCTCGCGGCAGGGCGCCGCAGACTTTTCCACCTCCACCACCTGAACACCAAGGAGTGCACATGCAGGATCCCGAGTTCAAGGTCCTCGCCCCAAGGGGCAGCGGGCCAGGTCCCATGACACGACGCCAGGCGATCGGCGTCGGCGGCGTCGGTCTGGCGTCGCTGCTGCTGGCCGCCTGCGGCGGCAAGTCGGGCGCGAGCGCCGGTGGGGCGGCGGCGTCCACCACCAAGTCGATCGGCACGAAGGTCGAGGCCGGACCGCTGCTGATGGCCAACTGGGCCGACTACGTCGACCCGGCACACTACAAGGCCTACCAGGCCAGGTTCGGTCCAAAGGTCCAGGTCGAGGGCTACGGCTCCAACGACGAGCTGATCGCCAAGCTGTCGGCGGGCGGCTCGGCCTACGACGTGGTGGTCCCCTCCGGCCGCTACATCCCCGAGGTCGTGCAGAAGGGCCTCGCCCGCCCGCTGGACCACTCGCTGCTGCCCAACCTGAAGAACCTGGAGCCCAAGTTCACGCAGAACGCCTGGGACCCCGGCAACAAGCACTCGATCACCAAGAACTTCGGGGTCACGAGCTTCTACTACCGCAAGGACGTCGTCCCGCAGCCGCCGGACACGATGCTGGGCTGGTGGCAGCTGCTGCCCAAGCTCAAGGGCAAGACCATCAACATCATCGAGGGCTCGTCGTCGGCGATGTCGCTGGCGCTGCTCGCGCTCGACCTCGACCCATCCTCGACCAAGGACGCCGACTACAAGGCGGCGATGAAGCTGATGACCGCCGCCAAGCCGGCGATCACCAACATCAACTCCACCTACATCGATCGCCTCGGCCGCGGCGACATCGACGTCGGGATCGGCTGGAACGGCGACGTCGCCCGCGCGGCCGAGACCGCGAAGAAGAAGGGCATCGAGATCGGGTTCTTCGTCCCGCAGGACCGCGGCTTCTACTGGACCGACGAGTGGCTGATCCCCGCCGCCGGCAAGAATCCGGTCGCCGCGCACGCGTGGATCAACTTCATGCTCGAGCCGAAGATCGCCGGCACCGAGCAGGACTACATGGGGTATGTCGTGCCCGTCAACGGTGCGCTGCAGTTCGTGCCGCCGGCGATCGCCAAGAACCCGATGATCGCCATCCCGGACGACGTTCTGGCGAAGTACTCGTCGCCGATCAACACTCCCGAGCTGACGGCAATCCAGTCCAAGTACTACTCGTTGTTCCGGTCCTAGTCCCGATGCCGCGCGCGGCCAGCCCACGCTCGACGGCCGCCGCCACCAATAGGAACGCCCGCAGCCTGCTGGTGGCGGCCAGCGCCCCGCCGGCCGATCCACAGGCCGCGGGGCGCGAGGAATGCGTGCGAACGATCAACGCGATCGCCAGCTGTCAGACCCCGACATCCACCGCTTCGCCCAGGAGCGCTGGCTCGGCCACGCCCCGATCCGCCAACTCGTGGACGAGGCGAACGATGTCGCGGCCGGTCGTGCACCTGTCGTGCCGGGTGAGAGCGGCATCCGGGCGACCGGTGACACGGTCGCCGTGGTCGCCACCGACGAAGAGGAGTGGGCGGTCTCGCTCATCCAGAGCGTTTCCACCAGTTCGGGGCCCAGGTGCTAACCAGCTCGCGGACCGCTCGGAGCGGATCGGCTCGATCGTGGCCAGCATCGCCGGGCTCGCCGACCAGACCAACCTCCTCGCGCTCAACGCGGCGATGGAGGCGGCACCTCTGCGACGCAATAGCGGCGGTGGATATGCGGCTGAGCGGGCGACCCGACGTGCCGTCGCCAGCGCCATGGTGCGGTCGTTCGCCGGTCCGGTGCGTTGGGGTGCCGAGGATCATGCCCGGCGGCACGCGGCGATGTAGTTGACTTGGGTCAACCGCCCATCCAATCCATCCAGGAAAGCTGTGACCGACTACGCCGTCGTCAACCCCGCCACTGGGAAGACGCTCAAGACCTACGACACGATCACCGACGACGACCTGACTGCTGCCGTCGGGCGGGCCGCGGAGGCGCACGCTAGCTGGAGCAAGGGCAAGACCGTCGAGGAGCGCGCCGCGGTCATCCGGCGCGTCGCCGAGCTGCACATCGAGCGCAAGCAGCAGCTCGGCGAGATCATCGTCCGCGAGATGGGCAAGCCCATCCAGCAGGCGGTCGGCGAGGTCGAGTTCGCCGCCGCCATCTACGAGTACTACGCCGACAACGCGGCCGACCTGCTCGCCGACGAGCCGATCGAGCTGCTGAACGGCGAGGGCTCGGCGTTCATCCGCCGCAGCTCCGTCGGTCTGCTGCTCGGCATCATGCCGTGGAACTACCCCTACTACCAGGTGGCCCGCTTCGCCGGGCCGAACCTGGTGATCGGCAACACGATCATGCTCAAGCACGCGCCGCAGTGCCCCGAGTCCGCGGCGGCGATGGAGCAGATCTTCCACGACGCCGGCGTCCCGACCGACGCCTACATCAACATCTACGCCACCAACGACCAGATCGCCCGGGTCATCGCCGACCCGCGCGTGCAGGGCGTCTCGCTGACCGGCTCGGGTCGGGCGGGCGCGGCCGTGGCCGAGCTCGCGGGCCGCCACCTCAAGAAGGTCGTGCTCGAACTCGGCGGCTCGGACCCGTTCATCGTCCTGAAGGCCGACGACCTCGACGCCGTCGTCGAGGCGGCCGTCGGCGGCCGCCTGGAGAACACCGGCCAGGCATGCAACGCCGCCAAGCGCTTCGTCGTGCTCGACGAGTACTACGACGACTTCGTCGCGAAGTTCACCGACGCGCTCACCAAGATCGAGCCCGGAGACCCGACCTCGCCCGAGACTACAATCGGGCCGCTGTCGTCGACTGCGGCGGCCGACCGCCTCGAGCAGCAGGTCAAGCAGGCACTGGACAGCGGCGCCCGGCTGGTCGCCGGCGGCGGTCGCGAGGGCAACTTCTTCAAGACGGCCGTGCTGACCGACATCACGCCGGATAACCCGGCCTACACCGAGGAGTTCTTCGGCCCGGTCGCGCAGGTTTACCGCGTTGGCTCCGAGGAGGAGGCGATCCGCCTGGCTAACGACACGCCATATGGCCTGGGCTCCTACGTCTTCACCACCGATCAGCAGCAGGCCTTGCGCGTCGCCGACCAAATCGAGGCCGGCATGGTGTTCATCAACACCGTCGGCGCTGAGGGCGTCGAGCTGCCCTTCGGCGGCGTCAAGGCCTCCGGCTTCGGTCGCGAGCTTGGCCGCTTTGGGACAGATGAGTTCGTCAACAAGAAGCTCATCCGCGTGGGCCACTGAGCCAGCATTGCCGCGCCGCGAACAGAGGGAGCGCGCATCGACATCTTGAGAATGGGGTCCGAGTCGGTGGGGCGCGCGCCAGCAACAACACGCGCTGACCACGGGTGTCCACGCGAGGAGTTCGACACCCGCGCAGGGTGGCTTTGGTCTTGCACCATGACACGACATCCGCGATGAGGTCCGACTGAGCGCCAACCTCGTCCGGGGGAGTGCCGCGCGGTGACCCCGGTTCACCGAAACGGTCAAAGCGCCCTACCAGCGTCATCCGTACGGCGACGATGAGCCTGGGTAGCGTGGGACGTATGGATTCCGTCATGAGCGCCGCGCCGCCGCGCCTGAGTCCCGCCGAGGCAGTGGAGATCGGCGCGACGACGTTCGGGGTGACTGCACGCGCGGCGCGCGACCTCGGCAGCGAGCGCGACCGGACGTTCTTCCTGCTCGGCCACGGCGGCGACCCGCTGGCGGTGCTCAAGGTCTCCAATTCGTCCGAGGACCCAGCCGTGCTCGACATGGAGGCAGCGGGGGCCCTGCACGTCACCGCGGTCGATCCAGAGCTGCGTGTGGCGCTGCCGTGGCGGCCGGCGTCGACGGGCGACGCCGGACCGGCGCGACCGGAAGACGACCCGGCGCAATTGCGCGCCGAGTGGTGGGACGGCGAGGTCGCGCATTGGGTGCGGCTCTACGACGTCCTGCCCGGCAGCAGCCGGATCTCCGCTCTTGAGCTGTCCGACGCGGCGCTCGTTGCGTGGGGAGAGACGACCGCGCGCCTGTCGCAGGGGCTGCGCGGCTTCACCCACCCCCGCGCGCAGCGCACGATGCTGTGGGACGTCCAGAACGCCCTTTCGGCCCGCGGGATGCTCGACGACATCCGCGATCCGCACGCCCGGGCGGTCGTCGCGCGGGTGCTCGACGAGTTCGAGCGACGGGCCACGCCGGTCTGGCGGCGGCTGCGCGCGCAGGTCGCCCACACCGATTTGACCGTCGACAACACGCTCACCGACGAGTCCGGCTTCATCACCGGGATCGTCGACTTCGGCGACATGAGCCATACGGCGGTCATCACCGACCTGGCGTCGGTGCTCGACTCCCTCGGCGACGGACGGGAGGGCGCCGAGCTCTTCCGCATGGCGCGCCTCGTCCTCGACGGCTACCAGCGCCGGGTCCAGCTCGAGGACATCGAGCTCGAGGTGCTGGGCGTGGCATGGGCGGCCCGCAGCGCGATCACGATCGCCATCAGCTCCTGGCGCGTGGCCCATGGACTCGAGGAGCAGGAGTTCGCCGAGCGCTACAACGCCCAGTGCCTATGCACGCTTGAGACGACGGTAGCCGCCGGATGGGACGAGGTGGCGCGCCACCTCGGCGCCGAACGCCCGCGGCGACCCGACGCGTCGCTCGCGGCCCGGCGGGCAGTGGCATTCGGCCCGGCGATCGACCCGCTCTTCTACGACGAGCCCATCGAGGTGTCGAGCGCCGAGGGCGTCTGGATCACGGACGCCGCAGGGCGCACGTACCTGGACGCGTACAACAACGTGCCGTGCGTCGGGCACGCCCATCCGCGCGTGACCGCCGCGATCGCACGGCAGAGCCGGCGCATCAACACTCACACCCGGTACCTGCACCCGACCGCCATCGAGCTGGCTGAGCGACTGGCCGCCACCTGTCCGCCCGAGCTCGACACCGTGCTGCTCGTCAACTCGGGCTCGGAGGCCAACGACCTGGCCTGGCGCATGGCGACCGCCGTCACCGGGCGGAGGGGCGGTCTCTGCACGGCGTTCGCCTACCACGGCATCACCGAGGCGACGGCCGCGCTCTCGCCCGAGGGCTGGCTCGACGGCCGCCGACCGGAGCACGTCGAGACCTGGGAGGCGCCGGACGCCTACCGCAGGCGTCATCTCGACGCCACGGCGTTCGCCGCGGCGGTGGTGCGGCTGCGGGAGCGGGGCCTGGCGCCGGCGGCCGCGATCCTCGACGGGCTGATCACCAGCGACGGGATCGCGGACCTCGACCCGCGACACGTGCAGGAGCTCGTCCGCCTCACGCGCCAGGCGGGCGGACTATGGATCGCCGACGAGGTGCAGTCCGGCCACGCCCGCACGGGCGAGGCGCTGTGGTCGTTCGATCGCTTCGGTGTCGTCCCGGACTTCGTCACGCTCGGCAAGCCGATGGCCAACGGGCATCCCGTCGCCGCAGTGATCACCCGGCGGGAGATCGTCTCGGAGCTCGTCGGCCACGCGACGTTCTTCAGCACGTTCGGCGGCAACCCGGTCAGCGCCGCGGCCGCGCTCGCCGTCCTCGACGTCATCGAGGACGAGCGCGTGCTCGAACGGGTGCAGCGGACCGGGCGGGCGCTGCGCATCGCCCTCGCCGAGGTGGCGGCCGGCCATCCGGAGATCGGCGACGTGCGGGGCGTGGGCCTGGCCTGGGGAGTCGAGTTCGTCACGGACCCGGTGACGCGCGAGCCGGACGGCCCGCGGGCCCGCCAAGCGCGCGACCGGATGCGTCACCTAGGGGTCCTCGTCGGGACGACCGGCCGGCACGGCAACGTCCTCAAGATCCGCCCGCCGCTGGCGCTCGACGAGACCCACGTGCCGACCCTCTCCCGCACGCTCGAGGTCGCGCTGACGCAGACCCGCTGAGCGCAAGGGTGCACGCTCCGCGTCTCCGGCGCGGTGGCGCTGACGGTTGTGCACATCGACCCCGGCGGCCGGCGCGACGGTCGTGATCGCGCCGGCGGTCGCGCTCTACTCGCTTCGCGTTGCGGCGGCGCCGTGGCGCCCAGCTGCTCGCCGTCGTGGTCGCGTCGCCGCGATCGTCTCCTCGTCGACACGCTGCACGACGGCGACGAGCGCGCGGCGGTCGACGTGGTCTTCGCGGTGCTCGCGCGCGAGGCCGCGCTGCTGACCGACGAGGGTCCGGAGGCCTACGAGCCGTCGCCGGGCTATGACGCCGCCTACGCGGAGCTGGTCGACGACCTCGGCATCGGGGCGTCGGCGATCCCATTCTTGACAAAGTGGTACGGACGCTCGCCCCGATGATCCCGCCATCGACGGCGACGACCTGGGCGCGCTCGGGCAGCCGCCCGTCGGTCCCCGCGATCGCCTGCGCCGCGCTGATGCTGTCGTCGACCAGACGCTCGCGGGCGGCGAGCGGCGGCAGGGACGCCTCGGCGCTCATGGTGGGGACACTTAGGCGCGGCGCGCGAGCCGGGACAGATGCAGACCGTCGCCACGGCGCGGAGGCAGGTGTCGATTTGACAACCGCGCGGCCCAGGAGGCGACGGGTCGTCCCTTGTACCGGCCGCCGCCGGCTTGGAGAGTGCCCGCCATGGCATCCAACCCAGACCCTGTCGTCGTAATCGGCGCCGGCCTCGCGGGCCTGCACGCGGCGTGGCGGCTGCACGAGGCCGGCGTCGAGGTGATCGTCCTCGAGGCGCGCGACCGCGTGGGCGGCCGGACGTGGTCCCGGGCGCTGCGCGACGGCACGGTCGTCGAGCGCGGCGGCGAGTTCATCGCGCCCGACGACGACGTGCTGCGCCGGCTGTGCGCGGAACTCGGGCTGGAGCTCGTGCCTCACGGCTTCTCGTTCGACCGGCGGCCGACGCCGGAGCGCGACGCCCCGACCGCCGCAGACCTCGAGGCGCTCGCCGCCTCCGCACATGCGCGCGTCGCCGCGCTCGATGCTGACGTCTCGGCCGAGGCCGTCCTGCCGCCGGCCATGGAATGGTCCCCGGCCGAGGCCGACGCCCTGGTCCGGATCGAGACATCGCTGACCGTGCCGCTCGACGACGTCAGCGCCCGGCGGATGTTCACCGGCGAAGGCCACGGCTACGACCCGGCCGACCGCGTCCGCGGCGGCAACCAGGGCGTCGCGCAGGAGCTGGCGCGGCGGCTGGGCGCGCGGGTATGGCTACGCACGCCGGTCACCGCGGTGCGCCACGGGATGCGTGGCGCGACCGTCGTCTACGACGACGGCCAGCAGGTGCGGGCCGCTGCGGTCGTCCTCGCGGTCCCGCTCCCTCTCCTGCACGAGCTGGACCTCGATCCGGCGCTGCCCGACGATGTGGTCGCCGCCGCGGACCGGACCCGGTTCGGCGACGCGGCCAAGCTCCACGTCCCGCTAGCGGAGCGTCCGCAGCCGGCGGGGATGGCGTCGCAGGCGGCGCGCTGGTGGTGCTGGACCTCTCAGGGCGCCGACGGCGGGCCGCTCGCCGCGCCGGTGCTCTCCTGCTTCGCGGGCGGCGCCGAGGCGGTCGCGGCGGTGGGCGCCGCCGACGGCGCCGCAGGATGGACCGCGCAGGCGCTCGCGCTCCGGCCGGACGTCGCGCCGGGCGGCGACGCGATGGTCACCTACTGGGGTGCCGAGCGGTGGACGCGCGGCTCCTACAGCGCGCCCGGGATCGGCTCGACGGCCGACGACGACGCGGCCTGGACGCGGCCCTGGGGGTCCGTCGTCCTGGCCGGCGAGCACACGGCCGGCCCGCGGGCGGCGACGATGAACGGCGCAGCGGCCTCCGGCGCCCGCGCCGCCGAGACCATGTTGGACATGTTGAAGGGACGACGCGATGCGTGACGCGGTGGTGATCGCCTAGTCCTGCGTCGTGCCGTCGGCCGGTCCGGTCGTGACGTGGAGATCTTGCGCAACGTTTCGTGCACGGTCCACGTCGTGCGGTCGCCGGCGCGTAGGATGCCGATGTCGCCGGGGCCTACTCGAGGGTCGCGCCGTCTCCGACGTCGATCGTCGCGCGTCCGCTCAGGACGACGAACAGCTCGTCAGCCTCGACGTCGCGCGCGACGCCCTCGGTGCGCTGCCAGAACCCGCCTGCACGCGACCGTCCGACGACTCGTCGAGGACCACCCCGGAGATCTCAGGCGTGCCGGCCACGATTTGCGCGGGGTCCTGGGACGTGACACGCCGTTGAGCCGGCAGCCGTGGGTCGGCAAGGACGCGCGCCGGTGGGAGCCCGATCCGCTTCGCTTCATCGGGTCTCGTCTCGTGTACGGGCTGTACCGTGCCGCCGATCGCCGTCACGCATCTCCGGTCGCTGATCGGACGGCCATTGTGTCCAACGCCTGCCCGCAACTGTGCACGGGTCGTGTGTTGCTCCTGGCGCGCGGTGGGTGAAGCCTGCTGACATGACTTCGAGCGCCGTCGCTGCGTCCACCGATGTCCGCACGCTGGCCAACCACATCGGCGGCGCGTGGACGCCCTCTCAGACGACCGAGCACCTCGACGATCGCGAGCCGGCCTACACGCGCAAGAAGGTGGCCACGTGCCGATGGGCGGCATGACTTCTGTGTCCGCGCCGCCGGTGCCGTTCGACCTCACCGGTCGGGTGGCCCTGGTGACGGGCGCGGGCAGCGCTGAGGCCATCGGCTTCGCCTGCGCACGCTGTCTCGGCGCGCTCGGCGCGGCCGTCATGGTGACTGCCACCACCGGGCGCATCCACGAGCGCGCTGCCGAGCTGCGCGACGCCGGGGTTCAAGCCGACGCGACGATCGCCGACCTGACCGAACCCGAAGCCGCCGCCGCGCTGGTCAGCGCGACGGTCGAGCGCTTTGGTGGGCTGGACGTCCTCGTCAACAACGCAGGGATGACCTCCGTCTCGGCGCCGGACCAGCCGGCGGCCCTGGTGCACACAAGCGACGTGCAGTGGCGCGGCGCCCTCGACCGGAACCTGTCCACAACGTTCTACGTGACGCGTGCCGCGGTCCCGCACCTCGCGCGCTCCGGTGCCGGCCGGGTCATCATGGTGTCGTCGGTGTCGGGCCCGGTGGTGGCCTACGCCGGCGACGCTGCCTATCACGCGGCGAAGGCGGGGATGGTGGGGCTCACGCGCGCGCTGGCGATCGAGGTCGCCGAGCACGGCGTCACGGTCAACGCTGTCCTGCCCGGGTGGATCGCCACGCCGTCATCGCCCGAGGAGGAACTGGCCGCCGGCGCCGCGACGCCGGTGGGGCGGCCGGGACGGCCGGACGAGGTCGCCGTGGTCGTCGCCTCATTGGCGGTGCCGGCCGCGTCCTACGTGACCGGCCAGATCGTGGTCGTCGACGGCGGGAACGCGATTGTGGAGCATAAGGGCGCGACGTGACACGCGAGCGTCGATAGGTGGCGCCCGGCGCCGCCCGCGCAGAGTGCGCGCATCTTGGCGACGTAATCCGGGTCGTGAACCGTGGCCAGTGCCGCGTCATCGGCGTGGACGCCGCCCGTGCCACCGCACGTGCGAGGCGAGCGGACCGCGCTGCAGGACCGAGCGCATGTTGCGGACGCGGACGGCGTTCTACGGGTGGAGCTCCTGGACGTCGAGCAGGTCGCTGCGCTCGAGCTCCCAGAGCCCTTCTCCTGTGTCGTGGTCGAGCACGTCGTCGTGCCACCACACATGGACCTCGGGAGTGTTCGACATGATGATGAACCATCACAACAAGAAGGCGCGTGTCAACCGACAGCGGTCTGACCGAGGGACCGGACCTTGCTTGGATAGAGTCCGCGCGTGAGCGCTAAGGCGGGCGACGCGATCAGGATCGATTGGAGCAATGTCGCCGCCCGTCCCAGCCATCTTCCGGACGACCTTGCGGCGAACCTCGAGGCCATGATCGCGGACGGCACGCTGGCCAAGGGCGCGCGAATCCCGGGCGAGCGTGAGCTCGCGGCGTCGATGGGCGTCTCTCGCGCCAGCGTCCGCTCCGCGCTGCGAGACCTCGAGTTGAAGGGCTTGGTCGATCGGCGGCCCGGGCGCGGCACGATCATCACCAACTCCGAGCGGCTGCGTGAGGCCGGCAGCCTCCTGGGCAGCCTCGACTCCGGGCAACGTGATGTCCTGGAAGTCATGGACCTGCGCGCGACGATCGAGCCGCCCATCGCGGCGCGCGCCGCGGCTCGCGCGACCGCAGCCGACATCCGCCGCTTGCGCGCGATCCTCGGCGTGGCCGAGAATACGACGGCCGTCAAAGACGTCGCCCGCTTGGACGAAGACTTCCACCGCCAGATCAGCCGGGCGACGCACAACCCGCTGCTCGAGCGGCTACTCGAGACCACCACGACCTGGATGGGCCCGAGTCGCCGGACCACGGTGCAGACCAGGCGACGAGTTGCGGCGTCGCTGGCGGCGCATCGTGAAGTCGTCGAGGCCATCGCCGCGCACGACCCGGACGCGGCAGCTGCGGCGATGGCCCGGCACATCCAGCAGGTCAACGCCGTGCTGGCCGACGCCGCCAACCTTCCAGGCAACGTCGGCCCTGCGCGGGTCAGCGCCCGGAGAAGCGGTGCGGTGCGACGCTGAGGATCTCCGGCGCGCCGTCGGTGATCACGACGCTGTGCTCGAAGGCCCCGCGATCGAACCAGCCGTCGCGCAGCGTGTCGCCGGCGTCCTCCATCACCGCGTAGCCCGCGGCCGCCGCCTCCGCGACGCTCGTCCCTGGGGGCAGCGCATCGACGGTCGACTCGACGACGCGCTGCGCGAGGGCCAGCGCCTCGGCGGCGCCGTGGACGTCGGAGCCGCCGACCCGCGAGCGGCTGAAGTCGTAGACGTGACCGTCTACCGACCCTGACATGTCGATGCAGAACACGTCGCGCTCGCGGATCGGCGCGTCGTCCGCGTAGGACGGGAAGGCTCGGGTCGGCGATGGACGGTCCGGGGCGCACACGCCGGCGAAGACCCGGGCGACCACTCCACGCACCGACCACCGTCGCGATCGCGGCCGCGGCAGCGTCCTGGTTCGTGGCATCGACCTCGGCCGCGGCCAGCGCGGCGAACATTGGCGTTGCGCTCGAACGGCCCTCCGCCGCGTCCGAGCACGACGAGCCGGTCGAATCCACACGGCCTCCGCGAGGGCGCGTACGTGCTCGACGCGCTCTCCATACTCCGCATGGGGGATGCCGGCGATCGTGCTCGTGGAAACGCTCGTGCCTGTCGTGGTGAGGCCTCGACTCGGGTGCGAAGGGAACGGTCGCTGGCGTTTGACGCCGCCTTGACGGCCCGGCTAAAGTCGGTTCATTCGGTCTGACCAACAGACCGGTGGCGAGCGTAACCACGAGCAGGCGCGGGCGAAAGGGCCGGCCTCAGCGAGGAGAAAGACACGATGGACGGCTCTCGGATCACAGCCCACCTTGCCGGAGCGCGTGCGAAGGGCGAACGCTGGCTGCCGGTCTCGGTGACGCCTCTGGCGACGGCTGACGTGGCTGCCGGCTGCGGCGCCGCGAAGGTCCGCACAGCTTGAAGCAACCTGTACTACGACGACAAGGCCCGCGCCCCCTACGACGCGATGGCCGTCGAGGAGTGCGAAGCGGGCATGGCGGAGCCGATCGTGAGTCTCAGCGAGTTCGCCCCGGTCGCGAGCATTCTGAATTCGGTCGTCCAGGGCCCGAACATCACCGGCACCCTGGCGTCTCTGTCGTTCCTGTACTACCCGTGGGGCGGCCGATGTGGGCGCGCGCTGAGCCGCGGTCTCCGGGCCTCGACCCGGCGAGGAGCAGAGGTAAGGCGTCGTGAGCCCCGCAGATAGGCGATCGCTCGCTGGCGACGGCGAGGCTGATGTGCTGCGCGCGCGGGAGAAACAGGATGCGAGTGCGGTGCTGACCGTGGCGGACGTCCTCGAGCTCGAGGTTCTCCGCGCTGGCGCGCCGGAAGTCGTCGCCGGCACGGCGGGGCTGGGGCGGAGCGTGCGCTGGGCGCATGCCTCCGAGGTGCCGAACATCGCCGCGCTGCTGCGTGGTGGCGAGCTGGTGCTGACGACCGGCATGCGGATGCCGGGCGACGACCGCGGTGTGCGGCGTTTCGTCGCAGGGCTGGCAGACCGCGGCGTCGCCGGACTTGTCATCGAGCTCGGCAGCAGCCTCGGGGCTGTGCCGCGAAGCCTCGTCCAGACCGCCGACGCGCGTGAGCTGCCGGTGATTGCACTACATGCCGAGGTGGCGTTCGTGGACATCACGCAGGCCATCAACTTCACGTTGCAGGAGCGGCATATCGACCTCCTGCGCCGCGTTGACGAGCTGCAAAGGCGCTTCACGCAGCTGATGGTCGACGGCGCCGACATCCCGGTGCTGCTCGATGCGGTCGTCGCGGCGATCGGCAACCCGGTCGTCCTCGAGCGCGAGGACGGCGAGCTCCTGTTCCACAGCGCCGGCGCCGGCGCCGTCGACGCCGACGGCGCGGTGCTCACGGCGTGGGATCGCGTTCGACGCCAGCTCCCCGCTGCGCCGCACACCGTTGTCGTAGAGGTTCCCACTGGCCGCGAGCAGGCGCCCGGTCGGCTGATCGCCCTCGCGCTGAGCGGGCCGCTGACGCTCGTGACCCGGCCGGCGCTCGAGCGCGCGTCCGGCCTGCTTGCCGTGGCGACACGGCAGGCTCGGCAGGAGGAGATCCTGGTCGCGCGCTCGCGCGGAAACCTGCTCGCGAGCCTGGTCGAGGGCAACGCGAGCGAGGCCGAGATCGTGCGCCAACTGGCGACGATTGGCATCGCGCGAACGCCGGAGTGCCTACTGCCCTTTGCGCTGGCCCCGTCGGCGACGCACCGCGGCGTTCGCGCGCCGGACGAGGTGGCCTGGACCGCGGTGTGGCACGATATCCAGCAGCACGTGGATGCGCAGGCGCTCATCGCGGTCGGCGGGCTCCTCCCCCGACGAACCGAGATCGCCTTCGTGCTCGGCGTCGCCTCGGCGGCACACCGGCAAGCGTGGGCGGACGAGTTCCAACGGGTCGTCGCCGCGGCGTTGCAGCGACGCCTCGCGTCGCCGGACGCCGGCGTGCTCTTCGTCGGCGCGGGCTGCGAGTCGTGGACGGCGGCCGTGGAGGGGCTGGTGGAGGTGCTGGACGCGAGCGCGTTCCCGCGCGCCGGCGTCGAGGGCTGGAAGGACGTGACCTCGCCCGACCTCGACCGGGTGCTCTGGCGCCTCGGCGACGATCGGGAGGTCCGCGCCTTCATCGAACGACGACTCGGGCCCGTCCTGGAGCACGACCGTCGTCGGGCGGGCAAGCTTCTGCCGACGCTCGAGGCCTTCGTCGTCGCGTCGGGCCAGAAGTCGGAGATGGCGCGTCTTCTCCATCTCGAGCGCCAGTCCGTCTACCACCGCATCGCGAAGATCGAGGCGTTGCTCGGCTCGTCGCTCGACGACGAGGAGACGCGGCTCGGCGTCCACCTCGCGCTTCGCGTGCTTCGCTTTGCACCGGCGAACGCGTAAGTGGCTCCGGGACACGACAAGGTGTTGTGGAGCGCACGCCGATCCTCGACGGTCTGCGCATGCCGTCGCGTCACGGCGGCCTTCTACTGTCGGCTGCGATGACCGGGGTCGCGCGCGTTTGCCTTGTGGCGCTGAGGCGTCGGACGGTGCCGTCATACGCGCGCTCGCTGGCGCTTGGCCATCGTCGCCCGCGTGCCTCCGGCCTCGACCGGGCTCCTGCTCGTCATCGCGATGTACGACTGCGGTCACGCCTACGCCACGGCCTGCGCGTGTAGCGCCGCGGTGGCAACCGGCATGGCGCTTGGCTCTCCGTTCGTCGGGCGCCTCATCGATCGGCGCGGCCAGACGACGGTGCTCCTCGCCACGGCCGTGGTGGCGTTCGCGGCAATGGCAGCGTTCGCGGTGGCCCCGCGCGGAACGCCGACCTTCGCGTCGGTCCTGCTGGCGCTCGCGATCGGCGGCGCGGCTCCGCCCGTCCCGTCCTGCGCCCGCGGGGCGTGACGTTGGACAAGCGGGCGTTCGGCGCCGCTGTGTCGCTCGAGGCATCGCTCCAGGGCTGGCGTTCATGCTGGGTGCGTTGACCATGGTCGCGGTCGCGACCGCATGCGGGGCCACCGCCGCGCTGCTCGCCGTCGGCGCGGTCCTCGCGGCCGCGACGCTTGCGTTCGCGCTGCTCCCCCGAGTCGCGGACGATGGGCGGCGGCACGACCGTTGACGCCTGGGGTGGTGTGGGCGCCCTGCCATGTCCCTGGGGTTCGGACGATCGTCGCGGTCGCGGCGGTGATCGGCGCGTCATGTTCGGCGCGACCGAGCTCGGCACTGTGGTGGCCGCGCGCCAGCATCACGCACCGGGGGCGACCGGCGTGCTGCTCGCGCTCTGGGGCGCGGGGAGCATCGTGGCCGGGCTGGCCGCCGTGCGGTGGCCGGTCCGGCGCCGGGTCGACGTCCAGCTCGTGGCGTTCCTGTCGCTCATCGGCGTCGCCACCGCCGCCCTCGTCGCTGCGCCGAGCCTCTGGCTGGCTGCTCGCCGCCGTATCCTGAATGCCGTTCGCGACTGTGACCCGCGTGCGGCGGTGGCGGCGACGGACGCGCACCTCGCGGAAGTTGCCGACACGCCGCTGGTCCGCGGCGCGGACGCTGCCTAGGCTTGCGGCGGCCGGACCGCCGCTCGGTCGGCGCGGAACGCGGCCGGCACCGCCGCACGGCCGAGGATCGCGTCGGCCGCGATCCGGCCCGACGCCGGGCCGAGCGAGATGCCGTAGGGGCCGTGGCCTGCGACGACATGGAGACCTTCGATGCCCGGGACCGGGCCGAGGAGCGGCCAGCCGTCGGCGGCCACCGGCCGAGCACAGGCCCGCACGGCGGCCACCGAGGCCGACGCGACGATCGGCAGGAACTGCGCCGCCCGCGCGCGCACGGCCTCGGCAACGCGCGGCTCGTCCGGCGCCGTCGCGGCCCGCGTGGCGCCGAGCACGGTGACGTCGTCGAGCGGGGTAGCCTCGAACTGCACGCCGGCCGCCAGCTCGCCGTCGGTCCCGGCGTCGTCCCATTCCTCGATGCGGTGGCGCACGGCGTGGCCGACCGGGAGCGCGATCTGCACCGTCACGCCCCACAACGCCGACACCGGCTGCCACGCGCCGGACGGGTCCAGCAGCGCGGAGGACCACGGGCCGGCCGCGACCAGCACGGCGCCCGCTGGCCAGAGCGCGCCGTCGTCGCCGCGCGCGCCGACGCAGTTACCACCGACGACCTCCGGTTCCGCGCCCACACCCTCCTCGATGCGCGCCCCGGCCTCGCGCGCCGCTTCAGCGAAGCGGCGCGTCGCCGCCGCGGGATGGGCCGGGAAGCCGGTCCCCGAGATGAGGCAGCCGGTCAGCCCCTCGGCGAGCTCGGGCTCCAGCTCGCGCAGCGCGGCGCCGTCCACGAGCTGCGTGTGCAGGTCCCGGAACGGCGCCGCGGCCTCGATCGCGGCGACGGGGCCTGACGCCTCGGCCCCAACGGCCAGCAATCCCGCTGGCCGGTCGCCGAGAATGCCGAATCGTTGGTGAATGCTCAGCGACTCCTCGTACAGCGGGGCCCGCACCCGGTCCAGCGGATGCTGGATCGATCCGGCATTGCGACCCGACGCCGCGGCCGCCACCACCTGGCTCTCCAGCAGCACGACGCTCGCGCCGGCCTCGGCGAGGAACAGCGCCGCGGACGTCCCCACGATCCCGCCGCCGATCACCACCACGTCAGGAGCGGCGCCGCTCATGCGGACGCGTCTGTCGGCGCCGTGCGCCAGATCGTGTACTGCTTGACCAGGGTGTGGCGGCCTTCCCACCGGCCCGTCCAGCCGTCGGGCATCACGAACGACACGCCGACCCGCAACTCCACGGACGTCCCGTCGTCGCCTGTGATCGTCGCGTCGCTTGCGAGCATCAGCATGTGCTCGGTGATGCCGTCCTTGGCGCCGGCGAAGGCGCCCGGCGTGCAGGACCTCACGCCGATCTCGGCGCGGTTGTCGCCGTACAGAACGACCATGGACGACTCCACCGGGGCGCCGGCGGTCGCATTCGTCCGGGGGCCATCGACGTCGAGCTCAAGCGCTAGCAGGTCGCCGTGGGCGACGAGCACCTTGGCGGGTGCGCTCATGCCCTGACATCCGCGCGAGGGACGACTTGTTGAACACGCTGGCTCATGGCTGGGACCGTGACGACGCATGCGTTCTGCCGCAAGGGACAGGTCGTCGCGCGCGTGGGGTGCGGATGTGACGGGCTGTCGAACGGCCGGTCGCCGTAGTCCGGCGCGGCGCGTGCGGCGCGTGCGGCACTCCGGACCCGCGCGCCGACCCAGAGCACTGCGCACCGCCTTGACCAAGGCGACGCGAACTCCGGTGCATGCGAGCTTGCCCGGAGCACGCCGGTTTCGTCGAGCCGCACCCACTCAGGGCACTCGATGTCGCAGCCTCCTCGACCGCGCGCCGGAACGGCGTCCCGTGGAAGTACTTCTCGCCGCAGTAGGCGTCCCATGTGTCGGCGTGCGCGTCGAGGAGCACGAGCGCGACCGGGCCGTGGACCGCGGCGTGCGCGCACAGCTCGCCGACCACGATCGAGTGGTCGCCGCCGAGCACGACCGGGCGATCCCGGCCGCGACCACGGGCTCCAGCGCGGCCGCGATCTGCTCGGTCGTCTGCAGGGCGTTGCCGGGCGCAATCTCGACGTCGCCGCCGTCGACGATCGACAGCGTCCCAAACACGTCGACGTCCAGCGGCGGGTGGTAGGGCCGCAGCAGCGCCGACGCCGACCGGATCGCCTCGGGCCCGAACCGCGTCCCTGACCGGAAGCTCGTCGCCGTGTCGAACGGCACGCCGATCACGGCCGCATCGACGTCGACGTGCGGGACCGCGACGCTGGGCAGACCCGCGAACGCCCGCACGCCGGTGTACCGGGGCGCGAGGCTGGCGTCAGCGGGCTGGGACTTCGGGGCGCTCATCGGCTCATCCTTCGACATGGTGGACAACGCGGCCGCCGACCACGGTCAGCCGAACCGGCAGGTCGACGAGCTCGTCGGCAAGCGTGTCGACCGGGTCGGCGGCGAAGCCCGTGAGGTCCGCGCGCAGCCCCTCGGCGATGCGCCCGCCCTGGTCGTCGTCGCCGACGACCAGCGCCGCGGCGGTCGTGTAGCCGGCGAGCACGGCCTCGGCGTCGAGCGCCTGCTCGGGCTCGAAGGGCGCCGATCCCGGGGCGCCGGGAGCGCGCCGCAGCCGGGCCCACGCCATGCCGTAGCGCGGGTCCGACGGCGCGACCGGCCAGTCGGACCCGAGCGCCAGCGTGGCGCCGCTGCGCAGCACGTCACCGGTGCGGAAGGCGTCGGCGACCCGCTCCGGCCCCAGCCGCACGGCCCACTCGTCGCTGCCGTCCGGCCGGCGCCAACGCATGTGCAGCGGCTGCATCGACGCGGCGACGCCTTCCGGGGCCAGGCGCGCGAGCGTCGCCGCGCCGAGCGTCTCGAGGTGCTCGATGCGGTGCCGGCCGCGGCCGGGCGCTGCCGGCGGTCCGGCCGCGCGGTAGGCGTCGAGCGCGGCGCGCACCGCCCGGTCGCCGATGGCGTGCGTCGCGCACTGGAACCCGGCGCGGGCGAAGCGCGCGACCGCGTCGGCGTACGCCGCCTCGCTCGGCCAGAACGGCGCGCGCCCGTCGCCGCGCGTGTCGGGCTGCTCGAGCCACGCCGTCCCGGTCTCCACGACGCCGTCGATGAAGAACTTCGCCACGCCGCCGCGCCACAGCTCGCCGCGCTCGCCGGCCAGCGCGAGGTACTCCTCCAGCACCGCCTCGTCGTGCTCGGGCTTGACCCACAGCGGCACGACGAGGCGCAGCGTGAGGTCGCCGGTGGCCTCGAGGTCGCGCAGCGCCGCGAACGTCTGCGCGTCGCCGTCCATGACGTGCCCGCCGGCCAGCCCAAGCGCGTTCAGCTCGCCGAGGACCTCGACCACGCGACGCCGGCGCGACGCCGGGTCGCCGCCGGGCAGGCGGTCGGCGACGCGGAAGAACGCGGAGAACTCGCGCAGCTCGCCGGTCGGCACGCCGTCGCGCACGACGATCTCCGACGCGTCTGGGAACGGCTCGGGCCCGGTGACGCCCGTGAGCTCCAACACGCCCGGCGTCGCCAGGTAGGTGTGCAGGTCGAAGAGCACGACCAGCGCGGGGCCGCCGGCGAGGCGCTCGAGCTCGCGGCCGTCCAGCCCCCGCGGGAAGTGCGCATAGTCGACCGCCCAGGCCCGGACGACCGCATCCGGCCCGAGGCGCCGCCGCTCGTCCTGCAGCGCCGCCTCGAGCTCCGCGCGGTCGCGGCAGCCCGAGGTGTCGCGCCCGACCGCGAACGAGGTCGCCCAGAACGGGTGCAGGTGGCTGTCGGTGAGACCGGGCACGAGCGCGACGCCGCGGCCGTCCAGCATCTCGGTGTGCCCGTCGCACGCCGCGCGCACCTCTTCGTCGGAGCCGACGGCGGTGATGACGCCCCCGGACATGGCAACGGCGGTCGCCGCCGGCCGGGACGGGTCCAGCGTGCGCACGCGCGCGCCGAGGATGGCCAGGTCTGCGCTCAAGGGCGCTCCTTGATCGTGGTGGTGGGGGTGGTCGACGCGGGAACGACCAGGCGCGTCGGCAGGTCCTCTTCGACGCCGGTCGGGCGCTCCTCGGGCAGGATGGCCGCGAGCAGCGCGGCGGCACGGCGGCCGCACTCGGCGGGCGCGAGGTCGATCGCCGTCACCGGCGGGGTCGCGGTCGTCATGATCGGGCCGTCGACGCCCGAGGCGACCAGGACGTCGTCGGGCACGCGCAGACCGCGCTCCTCGAGCACGTGCAACACGTGCGGGGCGCTGCCGTCCGGGGCGCAGATGATGGCGTCGGCAGGCTCAGCGGCATCGAGCAGCGCCGCCGTGGCCTGGGCGGTGTAGCGCGGCTGAGGCGAGACGGCGACGCGCTCGAACAGCGGCGGGCCGTCGCGCTCGGCGCACCACGCGTCGTACTCCAGGCGCAGCTCCTGCGTCCAGGCGGTCTCGTCGCCGGGGGCGATCAGGCCGATGCGGCGCGCCCCGCGCTCGGCGAGGTGCTCCAGCAGTAGGCGCAGAGCGGCGCCGTGGTCGGAGCGGACGCACCCCGCGTGCTCGGCGCCCGGGGTCGGGTCGCGCTCGCAGGTCACCACGGTCAGCCCCAGAGTGGTGACCGCGTGCACGCCGTCGTCCCCCATGACCGGGTCGGCGACGATCAGCCCGTCGACGTCGATGGCGCTCAGCCGCTCGGGGGTCAGGCCGGTGGGCAGCAGGACCAGCCCGAGGTCGTCGGCCAGCGCGACCTCGGCCGCGCCCATCGCCAGGGCCATGTTGTAGCCGAGGCCGGCCATGCCGCCCGGCACCTCGGTCAGGAAGGAGCAATACAGGGCGATCTGGCCCGTGCGCCCGCTGCGCAGGTTGCGGGCCGTCGCGGAGGCCCGGTAGCCCATGCGCGCCGCGACCTCGCCGATGCGCTCGCGGGTGCTGACGGGCAGACGCCGGCGGCCGTTGAGGGCGTCCGAGACGGTCGTGACCGAGACGCCGGCCTCCTGGGCGACGTCCCTGATCGTCACACGCGGCCTCCTCGAGTTCACCGCGGAGGTATCGATCATGTGCAGGGCTCGGTTAGCTTGGCGGTCGAGAGGTCGCCCGCCTGGGTTCGTTCTCGGCCGCAGCGGAACGACTGGGGTACACCCAGTCGGCCGTCTCTCACCAAGTCGCCCTGATGGAGCACGCAGCGCGTGCGCGCGCTTCGAGCGCCACGCCCGCGGCGTACGGCTGACGGAGGCAGGGCGCGACGCGCGCCGACGCGTCCAACGGTTCAGGCCGGCATGGTTTCGCCGAAGCACTGCACGACGCCGCCGCGGAACTCGCGGCGGAGGTCCGACGCGGCCCGCGGCTTTTGAAGTCGCTCTCGTTTTCGCGCGTGATCTCGGAAGTCTCGACGGGCGCCCGGCGCAGTGCCGGATTGGACGAAGTGCAAGCGTGGTGGGACCGGAGCCCGCCGCGACCGCAGTCGGGTGCCAAGCGGTAGCAGCGGGGTGGTCGCCCAGCCCATGTAACGACAACGGGGCGCAGCGGGGATCGTCGCCGCTGGGTTGTTTGGGACGTTATACGAAAGTCAATCGTTGTCTGGCCGAGGGCCGCAAGAGCTTCCTGGCGCGCTATGCGGGGATCGAGTCGGGGGCGGAGTGCGAGCGGTGGGCGGCGGTGCTGTCGGCGATGGTCGATGGGGAGGCCAGCGCGGCGGATCTGGTCGACGTCCGTCCGCATCTGCGTAATTGCCTGGCGTGTCGCGCGACGGTGCGCGAGTTGCGCCGCTCGTTCGGTGCCGTTGGCGGCGGTGTTCCCGGCAGCCGGGCTGGTTCTGGCCGACGGCTCTGTCGAGCAGGCGGGCGGGCTGTTGGGCAGGTTTGCCGAGTGGGTGCTGACGAGCGCCCATGAGCGCGCGGTCGGTTCGGTGATGCGTGCCCAGGCGGTCCTTGACACGGCGACGGCGGGCAAGATGGCGGCGGTGGCGGCGTCGGCGGCGGCGCTGGCGGGCGGTGGGGCGGCGGCGATGCACGACGCCTCGGACGCGGCCACGCCGGTGCCGCGGGCGGCCGTGGCGAAACGTGCGCCCGCGCAGCACGCACGCCCGAGCGCGCCGGCCGCCCGCACCGCAGCGGTCCGGACCCGGGCGCCCGCGCCGCGGCCGGCCGCGTCGCAGCACGCACACCGGCCCGTGGCGGCGGCCCGGCCGCACACCGAGTTCATCGCCCAAGCCGCTGCGTCGAACGCGCCGGCGGGGTCCTCGCCGGCGAGCCGCACCGCGCCGAGCGGCGGCGCCGGGGGCACGGAGTTCGGGCTCGAGTCCCCCTGACGCCGACGAAGGCGCACAGCGTCTCGACCGCCGTGAGCAGGCCGCCCTGCGGATGGTCAGTGCGACGTCGAGCCGCTTTATGTCAAGCGGCGTCCTGGGCCGGATCCATCCAGTCGTCTGGTGGCTCAATCTTCGCCTCTCGACCTCGGCACGAGTTGGGGGGCGTCGACCCCGCGGTCCTGCGGCCGGGGAAGCCAGCGTGCAGGTCAGTAGCGCTTCGCGATCCAAAGCGTCAGTCTCAAGGGCCCGGTGCCGTACTGCTGCAGCTCGTTCGGAGGAGGCGTGTCCGACAGCCGGGACGAGACGCTCGCTCCCGGCGCGAAACCGCAACCGGTGGGATGGCTTAAGTGGGGGTCGACTCCGGGTGGGCGTGTTGGCTCAGCGCGCTGGCAAGGCGATCGATCTCTTCGCGCCCTGTGATGAAGCCTTCGAAACCTTCCCAGTCCGGACCTCCATTCGCGACGTAGGTCCAGTCTTCGTGCTGTTGCGGGATCAGGGGCTCGACGTCGGCACTTGGAAGCTTCGCCAGCTGCGCAAACCTGTTCTTGTAGAGCCGGTAGCGCAGCCCTTCCCCGGCGTTGCTGTCGCCTGGGAGGAGGCTGATGACGGTCTTCCGGCTTCCGCTGAAGGAGCCTGCGAAGCCGATCGAGCTTCGCGTTGTGTGCTTCTGGAGCACGGCCTCGAGGGCGGCCACAGCGTACTCGTACAACTCCGATACACCGGCCTGAACGGCGAGCGCCTTCAGTTCCTCGTAGCTCAGATTCGGACGACGCTTCGACGAACCTTTCGCCCGGGTGTTCAGCTCCACCTCGGAGGGCTCGAGCAGGAAGACGCGGGCGAGCAGTTCTGGTCCATCCGCCGGCTGGAAGTAGTGGAACGTCGCAGCGTTGATGTTGACGCCGTGCGTGTCGGAGAGATATCTCATGATGCGCTCGGAGCTCGGGTCGATCTCCGATCCCACGACGAGGATTCGGTGATCCCCGTTGAGGGTCTCGGGAAGCTCCACTGCGAGCTTCGTCCTGAATGCGCTCTCGAAGGCTCCGGCGAGATAGTCGTTGGCGATCGCAGTGACACGGTCGTTCGAGAGCGCTGACACCCAGGAGGCGTAGTCAAGCGCCTGCGCGGTGACCTCTCGCGGCGTCCGGTCTCGCTTCAGCTCCACGATGACGAGGTCGCCCTCGGCATCGATGCACAGGATGTCGATGAAGCCGCCAAAGTCGGTTTCGACTTCGCGACCTATCACCAGCAGCCGAGGGTCCAGGATCGAGATGTCGCGCACGAGCCAATCCTGCAGGCGTGACTCAAGGTTCAATGGCGCACGATCGATCTCGATCAGTTGCTCACCGACGGCGACCCGCCACAGGTGAAGCTCAGCGCCCATGCGGCCGAAGTCTAGGAGCCTCCATCGCGTTGCGAGCTGCGCCCATCCGGGAATACGAGCGTCTCGGTCGCCACGCCCCCGACGCTCGCCGCGGACGAAGCCCAATCGTGCGAATTGCGCCGTCCTGGCGCTCGCTTCGCCAGGGCGGAGCGGGAGCGCCTTGGCGCTCCCGCTCCGTACTGGCCGTCGCTGCGGATCAGAGTCGCAGCCCGGCGCTGGCGGACATCATCGGCGCGCTGTGGCTACGCACGGCGGTGATGATCTCCTCGGGGTCGATCCCCTGCAGGTAGATCGAGGTGGTTCCGAGATTGGCGTGGCCGAGCTGGCGCTGGATGATGTTCAGCGGCACGCCTTCGCGGGCGAGCTCGATCGCGTGGGCGTGGCGCAACTGGTGCGGCGCGAAGCGCCGCCTGACCCCGGCCCGGGAGGCGAGCCGCCGGAACTCCGAGCGGACGGCGGCGTCTGACCACGTCGCCCCCGGGTTGGGCCGTCGATGATGCAGAACAGCGGTCCGACCGGGGGGTGCGCCCTCGCGCTTAGCCACGGCCGCAAGTGGTCCCAGTCCCACTCGTCCATCCCGACCTCGCGACGCCGGCCGCCCTTTCCATTGCGCACCAGCACCGACCCGCGCCGGCGGTCGAGGTCGTGCTCGGCGAGCCCGAGCGCTTCCTGGATGCGCAACCCGGCGCGCCACAAGACGACGATCATCGCTTGCACGCGCCAGCCGTGACGGTCATCGGCGGCATGGCGCATGACCGCCATGATCTCCTCCACCGTCGGCGGGTCCGCCGGGTAACGCATCCCTTAGTTGCGCGGCGGGCGCCCGGCGTGGTAGCCCGGCAGCGTCGCAGGCGAGCGCCGCCGTCCCGCCGCGTCGAACAGAACGGTCATGGATCCTCCTCGGATCGGACAGCAGATACCGGCGCTGCCCTACACGGCCGACGGAGGCCGGGCTGCCGCTCGCCTTAGGAAACCGAGCGTCGGCGCGAGCCTAGACCTCGCGCGCCTGAGGCGACCGGTCCTCGTCCGAGGCGAGCGTCTTAAGCCTGAACTCGGCGACGCTCGCTGCGTACACGAATAGAGGAGGGCGCCGCGGGCGCGGGAGATGACCGCCGGCGCGCCCGAGTTGCATGGAAAGCAGCAGTCCCGACCGGGATCGGCTCACTGGTGCTGCCAGGCGGAAGCAGCAGCAGCGAGGCTGGCTCAGTCCTCACCGGCGACGACGAGGAGCAGTTCGGTCGCCGCGAATCCAACCCCAGTCGTGCTGGCTTGAGTCCTCGAGGTCAAGGGCCGCACGGCTTCGTCGCCGAAGCGATACGCGATGGTCAGCCACAAGAGCGCTTGCATGTCGAGAAGCTCTGACCGGCTCGGCTCACCAGGTAAAGGGCCATGCCAGGCGCGGCCCACGACACCAGGAGACCCGAAGAAAATGACGCTCAAGCGGATGGACAACGTGCTCATCGTCGTCGAGGACCTCGAGGCCGCCAAGGCGTTCTTCGCCGAGCTCGGGATGGAGCTGGAAGGCCAGACGCTGGTTGAGGGGCCGTGGGTGGACAGCACCGTCGGGCTCGACGGCGTCCGTGCCGACATCGCCATGATGCGGACCCCGGACGGCCACGGCCGGGTTGAGCTGACGAGGTTCCACACGCCGCCGGCGGTCAGGGCCGAGCCGGAGAGCGCGCCGGCGAACGCGCTGGGCATACGCCGCATCATGTTCGCCGTCGACGACCTCGATGACGTCGTTGCCCGCCTGCGCAGCCACGGTGCCGAGCTCGTCGGCGAGATCGCGCAGTACGAGGACAGCTACCGGCTCTGCTTCGTCCGTGGCCCCGAGGGCTTCATCGTGGGACTGGCCGAGCAGCTCAGTTGAACCGCGACGGGCGCGGTCGGGAGCGGCCCCCGGTCCGTGAGAGCTCAAGCACCGTCGCTGTCGCAACGAGGCGAGGCTGTCGCGTAAGTCGGGGTGCCGTCCGGCGGGTTTAAGACCATCTCGTGATGGGCCAGCGCTTCGTCGTCTGTGATCGCGAGCAGTCGTTTTTGATGCCGCCTGACATCCGGGACTGGCTGCC
>JAOPZW010000105.1 GCA_025963905.1 Solirubrobacterales bacterium
ACCGAGAGCGACTTGTCGATCGCCGCGTTCAGCGTGACGGTGATGATCATGCGATCCCCTCCCCGGCGCGCCGCCGGCGCCGCACGGCGCGGCGACGCAACAGCACGAGCTGCAGGCTAGCGAGAACCAGGACGCCCAGGAGCGCGATCGTCGTCGTGGCGCCCATGATGGCGCGAGCGTGATCGAGGAAGCCGGCCTCGGGCACGGCCGCGGCCGTCACGAGGTCGACGCGGCCGACGACGCGCCCGCGCGCGAGCACCTCGATCGTTCCCACCCGCGCGTGGGCGGGCAGCGGTCCGTCGAGCTCGGCGGGTGCATCGACGACCCTCGTGGTCACCGTCTCGTCGCGGCGGGCGATCCGCCGGACCGTGCGCGAGGCCACGAGCGCGACGTCGCCGTGGCGGAAGCGCAGTCGGGCCTGCGCATAGCGCCCACCCTTCCGCATCACGGTGATGCGGTGGTAGCGGCTCAGGCCGTAGCGCAGCAGGGCGAGGCTGTCGGCGTCGCGGGCGGCCTCGGACGGATCGCCGAGCACGGCGCTGATCACCGTGATGCCGCCGCGGGTGGCCGAGCCGACCAGCACGTAGCCGGCGCGCGAGGTGTGCCCGGTCTTGACCCCGTTGACGAACGGCTGGGTGCGGACGAGCAGGTTGCGGTTGGGGAAGGTGCGCGGGTGGGCGCCGCTGCGGAGCGTCGTCTGCCGGAGGTTCGTGACCTGGCGGAAGAACGCGTTGCGGCGCAGGATCAGCGCGAGCTTGACCAGGTCCGCCGCGCTCGAGTGGTTCCCTGCCTCGTCGAGCCCGATCGGGTTGGCGTAGTGCGTGCTGGTGAGCCCGAGCTCGCGGGCGCGGCGGTTCATCAGGACGACGAACGCCGCGCTCGATCCCGCCACCCCGTGCGCGAGCGTTGCGGCCGCGTCGTTGGCGCTGTCCACCAGGAGGGCGCGCAGGAGGTCGGCCACCGTGAGCCGCTCGCCGGCGCGGAAGCCCGCGATCGACTCGGCGGGCGCGGCGCGGTAGCGCACCGCCGTCATCTGACGGCTCAGCGACGAGCGCTCGAGCGTCAGTAGGGCGGTCATGAGCTTCGTCGTGCTCGCGACGAAGCGCGGGTCCTCCCCGTGGCGGTCGAAGACGACGTCGCCGGTGGCGGGCTCCACGAGGATCGCCGACGGTGCGTGGATCACCGGGACGCCCTCCCGCCCGCCCGCCGCGCCGGCGGGCGAGGCGCCGGCTGCGAGGAGCACGACGACGACCAGCGCCGCGAGCACGGTACGCGCCGCGCGCGCGGGCTCACATCCCTGCGCGGTCACGGCCCGAGCTTGATCTTCTGACCGGCCTGCAGGCTCTGGGTGTCGGCCTGGGGATTGAGCGCCTGGATCCGGGCAAGCGCAACGCCCGTCTTGGCCGCGATCGCCGAGAGCGTGTCGCCCGGCAGCACGGTGTAGGTCCGCGGCGCCTTCGGCTTTCGCGTGGTGCTCTTCGGCCGCTTGGTGCCGGCGGACGTGCCCGACGACGACTGGGTCGTGACGCCGGCGGCACCGGAGCCGCCCCCGGCGGACCCCGCGGAGACGACCGTGTACACGGCGAAGGCACACGTCACGAGCGCGATCGGCGCAAGCCAGCGTGCGGGGCTGTGGTGCGTCATGGGCCGACCGCAGGATAGGGCGCGCGGGCGAGGCGGGCGGGACCTACCCCAACGCCCAGGCGGCCGCACGCAGTCGCTCGGCCACCGAGCGCGCGGCCGCGGCGGGCTTCGCGCCGCTCTCTTCGTGCGCGAAGACGATCGAGCGCGAGGACGTCACCAGGCCGGCAGCGCGGCCGGGGGCGAACGCCGGGGCGAGGTCCTCGACCCGGCCGCCCTGTGCCCCGATGCCCGGGAGCAGGAACACGGCGCGCGGCATGAGCTGACGCATGCGCCCGACGTGCTCGGGCGCCGTCGCGCCGACGACGGCGCCGACGTCGGCCAGCCCGGCGCGCGGGCCCGCCTCGCCCAGGTCGTCGACGAGCGCCGCGGCACGGGCCCACACCGGCCCGCCCGTCGCGAGCTCGAGGTCCTCGAGGTCCGCGGCGCCCGGATTGGACGTGCGCACGAGCACGAAGACGCCTGCGCCGACGGCCCTGGCGGCGCCGACGAGCACGTCGAGCGTGTCGCGGCCCATGTAGGGGTTGGCGGTGAACGCGTCGGCCCCGAGCCCCGGGACCGTCCCGAAGGGCGTGGGCGTGGTGCCGACGAGCGCCTGTCCGTAGGCGGCAGCGGACACGTCGATGTCGCCGCGCTTGGCGTCGGCCAGGACGAGCAGCCCGGCGGCGCGCGCGTGCTCGGCCACGGCCGCGAGCGCGGCCCACCCGGGAGCGCCGAGGCGCTCGAAGCAGGCCAGCTGCGGCTTGACCGCGACGCACGCGGCGCCGGCGCCGTCGATGACGGCGCGACAGTGCGCCGTCACGGCCGCGGCGGCGCGCTCGGCGGGACTTCCACCGACAGACGCCGCCGCGGCCGCCTCGGGCCACAGCCTCATCGGATCCGGGTCGAGCCCCAGGACGACCTGGGACTCGCGCCCGGCAACCAGATCGGCCAGCCGATCGCCGAAGGCGACGCCGGCCCGAGCCTCCGAGGCGGACAGGGGACTGCCGGGAGGTCCGCTAGTGGTTGACGGACTTCTTCAGGCCGGAGCCGGCGGTGAAGCGCGGCACCTTCGACGCCGCGATCTGGATCGGCTCGCCGGTGCGGGGATGCACGCCCTGACGGGCGCCGCGCTCGGCGACGTGGAACTTGCCGAAACCGGAGAACGTGACGTCGCTCCCGCGGCCCAGCGTGTCCTCGATGACGCC
>JAOPZW010000141.1 GCA_025963905.1 Solirubrobacterales bacterium
GGGGCAGCCGCTGGCTCTTGCGCGGGGCGCGCAGGTCGGCCGTCGGGTCGCGGTCGAGGATCGCCTCGCGGCGCAGGTGGCGGTAGAACGAGCGCAGGCAGGCGGCCTTGCGCTGCAGCGTGGCGGGTGCGACGGGCGGCCGCGCGTCGCTGCCCTCGGCAAGCTCCGAGAGGAACCCTGCGAGGTCGCCGTGCTCGGCGCCGAGCACATCGGTCCCCTGGCGGCCGAGGTAGGCGCCGAACTGCAGCAGGTCCGAGCGGTAGGCCTCCAGCGTGTTGCGCGACAGGCCGCGCTCGAACTCCAGGTACGCCAGGAAGTCCAGAACGTGGTGCTCGAAGGTCCGCGGCTCCGCGGTGGTGACAGCCATTGAGCGGGATTCGCCTCCGCCGCCGGTCGTCCTCGCCGGTGCAACCCACCGTGCGCGCTGCAGCTTCGCTTGCGAGCCTCGCCGGCGGCCCGAGCCGTGCACCGCGGCCGCCGGTGTTCAGCCGCAGCGCGCCCCCGCAGGGATGCCGACGCGGCGCGGTGTGGGCTCGCGATCGACCCAGATGCGCAGGTGGACGCAGCGCGGCCGGGACGCGAGGACGAAGCCCGACCAGAACGTCGCCGCGCGCCCGCCGTACGAGCTGCCGGCCTTCGCCCGCGAACACGAGCGGAAGTCGACGACGCGGTCGCCGTCGGTCACCTTGCGGCCGCCCTCCGCGCCGCGGTGATCGGCGTAGCGCAGCGACGCCGTGCGGCTCTCGGAGCGCACGACCTCCACCACGGCGCGATGGCCGGCGCGGACGAGCGCCGGATACTTCTGGCCTCCGAACGTCGCGCTCGCCGCCGGCGGCGCGTACTCACGCGCGCCGACGAGCGTGAGGGGACCGACGACGAGGTCGCGGGCGCTCGGCTGGAACCGCGCGAGCGACTGGTGCCCACACGTCGCGGGTGCGCCCTTGGGACGGCCGCCGGCCGCCGAGGCGGCCGACACCATCGCCAGAGCGGCAACGCCGGCGGCCGTGAAGCGCACCGGCACGCAGCCGGCTCTCAACGCGTCGCGGCCGTAGCGGTCGCGGTCATGAGGACCTCGCCGGTGTCGCTGCGCACCAGCCTGATCAGGTGGTCGATGTTGTCGGCGACCCACTCGGCGGAGTCGTCTGTCGCAAGGTCCGCCTGTTCATGGGACTCCCAGTGCGACACGGAGACGAGCCCGGCCCCGGTCTCGATGAGCTCGTAGGACTGGAACCCGGGCCGCCCGCGGAAGATCTCCAGCAGGCCCCCGGGAGCCTCGACCGCCTCGACCACCTGCTCGAAGCTGCCGGACCGGAGCCTGAAGAAGGCGACGCGCGCATGCATGGTTCGAACCCCTTTCGGTGGCGCGTACCGCGAAGACCGAGTATCGACCCGGCGTGCGAGGGCGTCAACCCGGGCGTCAGGCGATGCCGCGGGCGCGCAGCCACAGCAGCCCGATGAGCGTCTTCGCGTCACGCGTCGCGGCGATCGCGCCGTCGAGGTCGGCCAGCGGCCAGCGCACGACCTCGATGCGCTCGTTCTCGTCGGAGTGGCCCTCGGCGTCGGTGAGCCCGGTCGCGTGGAAGAGGTGGACGATCTCGTCCGTCATGCCGACGCTCGAGGCGAAGCCGGCGATCGGCTCCCAGCTGGCCGCCGCCTTGCCGATCTCCTCGGCGAGCTCGCGCTGGGCGGCCCCGAGCGGCGTCTCGCCATCGACGTCGAGACGCCCCGCGGGGATCTCGAGGAAGTCCGGGTCGCCCACCGTCTCGCGCGGCTGGCGCACGAGCCAGACGTGCTCGTCGTCGTGCGCGACCGCGGCCGCCGCTCCCCGGTGATGGACGACCTCGCGCTCGACCTCTTCGCCGTCGGCATAGCGGAAGCGCTCGACGGTCACCTGGACGATGCGCCCCTCGTAGACGGTGCGCGCGCCGATGCGCTCGAAATGGCGGTCGCTCATGGTCTACGGATGTTGGCAGTCACGAGGGACCGGCGGACGCCGCGATCTCGTCCAGCAGCGCGAAGGTCACGTCGAGCATGCCTTCCAGCGCCGCCAGGCTGACGCGCTCGGTGCTCTCGTGGTTGCGCTGGGTGCCGTTGGCGAGGTTGGCGCACGGGAAGCCCGCCGCCTCGAAGGCGTTGGCGTCCGACCCGCCGCCGGTGAGGATCCGCCGGGGCTCATAGCCGCAGGCGCGCAGCGCGGCCTCGGCGGCCACCACCTGCGGCGCGGCCGTCTTGTGGCGGTAGCCGTCGAACAGCCGCTCGACGACGACATCCGCGTCGCACTCGCATTCGGGGTCGTTGGCGGCGTCGTGGACGTGGTCGACCATGTCGGCGATCACGGCCTCCACCGTCGCCTCCGAGAGCGAGCGCGCCTCGGCCAGCAGGCGGCAGTGCTCGGGCACGATGTTCGTGCCCGGCGCGCCACCGTGGATCTGGGCGACGTTCGCCGTGGTCCCCTCGTCGATGCGTCCCAGGCGCATCGCGGCGACGGCCCGCGCTGCCGCGAGGATGGCGCTGCGCCCGTCCTCGGGCCGCACGCCGGCGTGGGCGGCCTGGCCGCGGAAGTGCGCCTCGAGGCGGAAGTAGGTCGGCGAGGCCACGACGATCTCGCCGATCGGGCTGGCGTGGTCGAAGACGTAGCCGAAGTCCGAGCGCAGCCGCGAGACGTCGAACGCCTTGGCGCCGGCGAGGGCGTTCTCCTCGCTGACGGTGAACAGCAGCTCCACGCCGACCGGCGCCCCCTCCACGGCGGCGCGATGGGCCAGCGCGAGGAGCACCGCCACCGCCGCCTTGTTGTCGGCGCCCAGGATCGTGTCGCCCCGGCTCTCCCAGCCGCCGTCGACGAGCACCGGCTCGACGACGCCGTCGTGGGGCACCGTGTCCAGGTGGGCGCACAGCAGCACGCTGCGCTCGGTGCGGCCCGGGATCCGGGCCAGGAGGTTCCCGCACTCGGCGCCGGCGACGGCCGCCGCGCCGTCCTCCTCGACCGCGAAGCCGAGCGCGCGCAGCTCGCCCGCGACGCGCTCCGCGACGGCCAGCTCGCGCCCGAATGGGCTCGGGATGGCGCAGAGCTCCGCGAAGCTGTCGTTGAGCCGGCGGCGCTCGACCTCCGACGCCGGCCTCACCTCACGTGCTCGCCCCGGGAGGCCCGGACGGCGCCCTCCGGGTGCTCCTCCAGCGCGCGCTCCAGCGCGGCGCCGACGAAGTCGCGGAACAGCGGCGCCGGCCGCTCCGGGCGCGACTTGAACTCGGGGTGGAACTGCGAGGCGACGAAGAACGGATGCTCGTCGCGGGGCAGCTCGATGATCTCGACCAGGCGCTCGTCGGGCGAGGTGCCCGAGACCACGAGCCCGGCGGCCTCGAGCTTCTTGCGCAGGCTGATCGACACCTCGTAACGGTGGCGGTGGCGCTCGTAGACGACGGCCTCGCCGTAGAGCTCGCGCGCAATCGTGTCGCGGTGCAGCTTGATGGGATCGGCGCCCAGGCGCATCGTGCCACCCAGGTCCGAGACCTCCTTCTGCTCGGGCAGGAGGTCGATGACCGGGTACTCGGTCTCGATGTCGAACTCGGTGGAGTTGGCGCCCGGCATCCCGGCGACGTGGCGGGCGAACTCGCACACCGCCATCTGCATCCCCAGGCAGATCCCCAGGTAGGGGATCCCGCGCTCGCGGGCGATGTGCACGGCGCGGATCTTGCCCTCGATGCCCCGGCCTCCGAACCCGCCCGGTACGAGGATGCCGTCGGACTCGGCCAGGCGTGCGACGGTCTCCTCGTCGCTGATGAGCTTCTCCGAGTCGACCCAGTCGATCTCGATCTCGCCTCCGTGCAGGTAGCCGCTGTGGCGCAGCGCCTCGGAGACCGACTTGTAGGCGTCCTCGAGCTGGACGTACTTGCCGACGATCGCGATGCGCACCGGCTGGGCGGCGGCATCGGCACGGTTGCAGATGTCCTGCCACTCGCTGAGGTCGGCCGGCGGGGCGTCGATCGAGAAGTGCTCGCAGATCGACGCGTCGACGCCCTGCTCGTGGTACCAGAGCGGCACCTTGTAGATGTTGTCGACGTCCTTGGCCGACACGACCGACTCGAGGCCGAGGGAGGCGAACAGCGCGATCTTCTTGCGGATGTCCGCCGACAGCTCGCCCTCGCTGCGGCACAGGAGCATGTCGGGCTGGATGCCGATCCGCCGCAGCTCGTTCACGGAGTGCTGCGTGGGCTTCGTCTTCAGCTCGCCGGCGTGGCCGATGTAGGGCACGAGCGTCAGGTGGATGTACATGCACTGCCGGCGGCCCACGTCGACCGGGAACTGGCGGATCGCCTCCAGGAACGGCAGCGACTCGATGTCGGCGAACGTGCCGCCGATCTCGGTGATGACAACGTCGACGTCGCTCGTCTCGGCGATCAGCCGCACCCGCTGCTTGATCTCGTCGGTGATGTGCGGCACGACCTGGACGGTCCCGCCCAGGTAGTCCCCGCGGCGCTCGCGCCGGATCACCGAGTTGT
>JAOPZW010000162.1 GCA_025963905.1 Solirubrobacterales bacterium
GCCGCCAGCACGTCGGGGCGATCGAGCTGGAACATCAGGAAGGTGTGCGCGCTCCACGGGCCGATGCCCTTGACGGCGACGAGCTCGGCCTCGATCTCGGCGTCGTCCAGCTCCGCGAGCCGGTCGAGCTCCAGCTCGCCGCTCACCACGTGCTCGGCGAGCGAGCGCAGGAAGCTCGTCTTCGCGCGCGAGAGCCCGGCCGTCGTGCGCAGCGTGTCGGGGTCGGCGGCCAGCAGCTCCGCGGGCGTCGGCGTCCGGCCGCCGAAGAACTCGACCAGCCGGCCGTAGATCGCCCGCGCCGAGCGCACCGACAGCTGCTGGCCCACGATCGAGCGCACGAGCGCGCCATAGTGGTCGGCCGCGCCGGGCCGGGAGGCGTCGCGGCCCAGGCGCGGTGGCCCGTACTCGTCCAGCAGGCGCGCAAGGACGGGGTCGGCGGCGCGCAGGTGCGCGAGCGCCGCCGCGGCGTCGTCGCTCAGGCCTGCCCCTCGACGGCGCCGGGGACGCCGGTGTTCGTCGAGTACTTGGGCTGGATCTTCGTCTCGGGGCGCATGTGGTGCACCGCCTGGGCCACCGCGATCGCCGCCTCGGCGTAGCCCGTCGCGATGAGCTTGAGCTTGCCGTCGAAGGTCGTGATGTCGCCGCACGCCCACACCTGGTCCAGGCTGGTGGCGAACAGCCCGTCGACCCTGATCGCGCCCTTCTCGATCTCGAAGCCCCAGTCCTTCAGCGGGCCGAGCGCGGTCTTGAACCCGAGCTGCAGCAGGATCGCGTCGCACGGGATCTCGACGACGTGCGACTCGTCCTCGGAGTGGAAGAGCGTGATGCCCTCGATCTGCCCGTTGCCGGTGACCTCCCTGACCTGGAAGGGCACGTGAAGGTCGATCTGGCCCGCGCCGTGGGCCTCCATGACCTGGTTGACGGTGGCCTCGTGCGCGCGGAAGCCCTCGCGGCGGTGCACGAGCGACACGCGCTCGGCCGTGTCGAGGAGGTTGACCACCCAGTCGCAGGCCGAGTCGCCGCCGCCGATGATGACGACGCGCTTGCCCTCGAACTCGCGCTTCTCGCCGACGAGGTAATAGGCGCCGCGCCCCTCCCACGGGGTCATGTCGAAGCCCGGCAGCTTCTTGGGCTCGAAGGCGCCGTGGCCACCGGCGACGATGACCGCCCGCGAGCGCAGCTCGCCCCGGTCGGTGTGCAGCACGACGATCTTGCGCTCCGCGTCGTCGGGGTCGGGCTCCCACGAGATCGACTCGGCCGTGGTCTCCAGGTGGACCGGGACGTCGAACTGCTCGAGGGTCTGCCTGCGCTGGAGCTCGACGAGGTCCTTCGCGAGCACCCGCGGATGCCCGGGAACGTCGAAGATCCACTTCTCGGGGTACAGCGTCGTGAGCTGGCCACCGAGCTCGGGGAGCGAGTCGATGATCCGCGACGACGCCTCGCGCATCCCCGCCCAGAATGCCGTCGACAGCCCGACCGGGCCCGCGCCGATCACGGTGATGTCGCGGACCTCGTCGAAGTCCTGGGCCAGCCGGGTCGGATCGGTGCTCATGCGGTGGCGGGGGAGGAGGCCGGAATCGCTTCGATGCTCGCGGGGAGCGCGTCGCCGTCCAGCGCGTTCAGCGCGCGCTCGACGGAGGCGGCGAGACACGTGAAGCTCGGCGTGTCCCGCAGCGTGAAGGACGAGGACTCGGTCGTCCGCAGGCGCTGCACGAGGTCGAGGAACGCGCCGGCGTCGTCGGTGTCGAAGGCGACCACGAACTCCTGGTCGTCGAGGCCGAAGCAGTAGGTCGTGTGGTTGTCGACCGACGGGTACTCCCGGCCGACCCGGATGTGGTCCTGCATGATGCGCCAGCGCTCGTCGGCGGGGAGGGCGTACCACGCGCGCGTCTTGACGAACGGGTAGACGAACAGGTACCTGCCCCGGAAGGCGCGCGGCACCTGGCGCTGCTCGTCGGAGTACTCGGAGGCCTTGCGCAAGCCCAGGAACGAGTAGGGCTGGGTGGACCACTTCGCGAGGCCGCTCTGGCCCAGCACGACGTGGAACTCGTGGATCCGGTCGAGGTTCTCGGCCTCGGCGACGAGCATGAGATCCGCGTCCCCGCGCGTGCCGACGAGCGTGAACGCCTGCAGCAGGTGATCGGTGCCGAAATCGTCGCAGGCGGCGATGAACTCGCGCTTGCCCAGCGCGCGCTCGGCCGGATCCAGCCGCCGCCAGGCGGGGTCGACCTTGAGGAACGTGTACTTGACGAAATGGCGCTCGGACATGCGGGACGCGGAGCGCGCGGACAGCGGCAGGACGGCGGCTCCAGCTTCAGAAACTATAGTGATGAGCCCTTGTGGCCCGGGCGGCGCCGGGCGTCCAGACGCGCTGACGGAAGACGCCCCCGCCGGTCGGTAGCATGTCCTCGATGCGCATCGCCCTGGTGTCGCCGTACTCGTGGACGTACCCGGGTGGCGTCACGCGGCACATCGAGGGACTGGCCGGTCAATTCGCCGCCACCGGCCATGAGGTCCGCGTGTTCGCGCCGTTCGACCCCGTGGACCGCCTGTCCGCACGGTTGCATCGCGGGGCCCGGCCCGAGGACCGCGCGATGCCGGACTTCCTCGTTCCGCTCGGGCGGACCGTGGGGTTCCCGGCCAACGGCGCCATATCGAACCTCGCCATCACCCCGCATGCGGTCACCACGCTGCGCCGCGAGCTGGACGCCGGCCGCTACGACGTCATCCACGTCCACGAGCCGATCGCGCCATGGGTCGGCTACGACGTCCTGGACGTCACCACGGCGCCCCTGGTCGGCACCTTCCACTGCTACTCCGACAACGTGGTCTCCAACGGCCTGGGCAACATCCTGGCCGGGGTCAGGCGCAAGCTCAACCGCCTGCACGTCCGCATCGCCGTCTCCGAGGCGGCTGCGTGGTCCGGCCGGCGCTTCTACGGCGGGCGCTACCGCGTCATCCCCAACGGCGTCGACGTCCACGAGACGGTCCTCCCGCGCGTGGCGCGCCCCGGCGGACCGCTGCGGATCGCCTTCGTCGGCCAGGCCGTCGAACGCAAGGGCCTCCCGATCCTGCTGCGCGCCTTCGAGGCGCTGCGCGAGCACGTGCCCGTCGAGCTCCTCATCGTCGGCGCCGGCCATGACGAGGTCGCCCCGCTGCTGATCGACGACCGTGGCGTGACGGTGCTCGGGAAGGTGAGCGACGCCGAGAAGACCGCCGTCCTGGCCGAGGCGGACGTGCTGTGCGCACCGTCGCTGGGAGGGGAGAGCTTCGGCATGGTCCTCACCGAGGCCTTCGCCGCCGGCACCCCCGTGGTCGCCAGCGACATCGCCGGCTACCGCGACGTCCTACGCGACGGCATCGACGGCGTGCTGTTCCCGCGCGGGGACGCCACCGCGCTGGCGGAGACGCTGCGCGACCTCGCGCTGGACCCGGCGCGCCGGGCGCGAATGGCCTCGGCGGCCACCGAGCGCGCCCACCGCTACGCCTGGCCGACGGTCGCCGGCGAGGTCCTCCGCGCCTACGAGGACGCCGTCGCGATGCCCGCGCCCCAGGGCCGCATCCAGCGCGCCGGGGTCCGGCTCGGCCAGATCCCGGCCGACCTCGGTCCCGCCGAGCCGCCGCGCCGGCTGGCGAGCCTCGACCCGGTCGAGCGGGACGGCCGCCGGCGCGGGCGCGCGATCGCCCGGAAGGCGGGCCTCGCGGTCGCGGCGGCGGCCGGCACCGGCCTCTCCCTGATCGCGCTGGAGCGCATCGGCCTGCACCGCGTCGCCGCCAGCCTCATCTCCGCCACTCCGGCGTGGGTGATCGTCGGGCTGGCGCTCATGTGCGGCGCCATGGCGGTCCGCGGCTTCGCCTGGCACGCGATCCTGCGCGCGGCGATGCCCCAGGCGGGCCTGCGACGCTTCGACGCCCTGCAGGGCACCTTCATCGGCGTGCTGATGTCCGCGACCCTCCCCGCGCGCCTCGGCGAGCCCTCCCGTGCCCTCATCGTCGCGCGCCGCACCGGTCGCCCCCGCGAGCACCTGCCCACGGTGATCGGCACGATCGTCTCCCAGACGCTGGTCAACGTGTTCGCGCTGGGGATCCTGGGGACCGTCATGTTCTCGACGGTCAACCTCTTCTCCCAGCGCCACAGCGCGCTGGCGTTCTTCGCCATCGCCCCGCTCGCCATCCTGGTCGTGGTGCTCATCGCCCCGGCGCTGCTGCGCGGGGGCGTCCCCTCACGGTCCAAGCGCGTCGAGGCGCTCGCCCGGTCGGCGCGCTCCGCGATGATGCAGGTGCGCGCGGGGCTGGCCGTCTTCCGCGCGCCGCGCGACGGCGCCGCCGCCGTGACGCTGCAGCTCGCCGCGTGGGGGATGCAGTGGCTGTCGTGCTACGTCCTGCTCGTCGCCCTCGGGCTCGACGGCCACGCCGGGATCGGCGCCGCCGCGGCGGTCCTGTTCGCCGTGAACGTCACCGCCGTGCTCCCGGCGACGCCCTCGAACCTCGGCGTCTTCCAGGCGGCGTGCGTCGCGGTCCTCCACGGCGCCTACGGCGTCGGCACGGCCGACGCGCTGGCCTTCGGGATCATCCTCCAGGCGGTCGAGATCGCCACCGCCGTGATCATGGGGACGCCCGCGCTGCTCAAGGAGGGCCTGAGCTGGCGCGACGTGCGCCTGCGCGCGATGCACACCACCCCCGTCGAGCTGTCCCCGCTGCCCGCCCGCAGCGAGCACGCCGGCGCCGAGGCCTGAGCGGCAGGACGCCGCCCGTGCGCGGCGAACGCTTCGCCATGGCGTCCGACGCATGGGTCTACCTGTTGCGCTGTCGCGACGGGTCCCTGTACACCGGCTGGACGGTGGACCTCGACCGGCGCCTGGCCGCGCACTGCGCGGGTACCGCCAGCCGCTACACCCGCAGCCGGCTGCCCGTCGAGCTCGCGCTCGCGCTGCCGATGCCCGACCGCACCGCCGCCCGTCGCGAGGAGGCGCGCATCAAGGCGCTGCCCCGGGCCCAGAAGCTCGCGATGCTCGGAGCTCAGAGCTTGCGCGCGCGCACCGCCGTGCCGTAGGCGCAGATCTCGGTCCACGTCGTCCCGAGCTCCGACGTGTCGAAGCGGAACGCGACGACGGCGTTGGCGCCCTTGGCCTCGGCCTCCTCGACGAGGCGCTCAGTGGCGTGCCGGCGGCCTTCGCCGAGCATCTTCGTCATGCCCCTGAGCTCGCCGCCGACCAGCGACTTGAAGGTCGCGCCGATCTGCGAGCCGATGTTGCGCGAGCGCACCGTGAGGCCGAAGACCTCGCCGTAGACCTCCTCGATCTCGTAGCCGGGCAGGTCGTTCATGGTCGAGATGAGCATGTGCGCCACGTTAGGGCCCATCCCGGTCGGTCTGCGCGGCCGGTGCGGCCGATCCGCGGCGACGAGCGCCACCCGGCCCGCTCGACGCACCACCGGTGCGCCTTCGCGACCCGCGCGACGCTCGTCATCCACGGCTCGACCACCCCGACCGGGCATCCCGACCGGGATGGACCCTTATTGGTTCCAGCCATCGGCCAGGGCCCGTCGCGCGAGCGCGAGCCAGTCCGACCGGGCGCCGAGGCGGGCGAGCACGGTGAAGAGTCCGCCGAGCATCCGCAGCGGCCACAGGTCCTCCGGCGCCACGCCGGCGTGGGGGAGGAGCGCGAGCAGCGCCCGCTCCTGAGCGGCGGCGCGCCGTGCCAGGCCGCGTGCCGCTGCCGCGTCGAGCGTGGCGGTCCCGCCGAGAAGCGGGGCGAAGATGTCCTGCGCCGGCGCCAGGGCACGCGCGCCGTCGCGCTCGGGCAGCCATCCGAGGCTGGCCAGCGCGGAGCCGAGACCGCGCCCGTCCCCGGCCGCCAGCGCGTCGAGCGCGGCGACCGCCAGGTCGACGCGGGCCGGCTCCACGCGACGGGTCGCCCCGAAGTCGAGCACCGCGAGGCGTCCGTCGGCCCCAAGCAGCGCGTCGCGCGGGTGCGGGTCGGCGTGCACGGTGCCGAATCGGGCAGCGCCGAGGTGGAAGCGCACGAGCAGCTCGGCGGCGCGCAGGCGCTCGGACTTGCCGGACAGGTCCCCGACCGCCACGCCCTCCACCCAGTCGGTGACGAGCACGGCCTCGTGGGTCAGCTCGCCGTGGACCGCGGGCACGTGCAGATCCGGATGCCGGCGCAGCGCCCGGGCGAACGAGCGCTGGACCGATCCCTCGTACTCGAGGTCCAGCTCGTCGAGGATGCGCTCGCGCACCTCGCGCGCGACGGCGCCCACGTCCACCCGTGGCACGAGCGCGCCGAACAGCGGCACGATCGCGTCGGCCAGCCCGAGGTCCGAGCGCACGGCCTCGGCCAACCCCGGCCGGCGCACCTTGACGGCCACGTCGCGCCCGTCGAGCACGCCACGGTGCACCACGGCACCGGGCGTGACTGCCGCCGGCTCGCGCCGCAGGTCGTCGAGCACCGCCGCCGCGCGCTTGCCCCATGCGTCGCGCAGGACCCGCTCGACGCGGTCGAAGGGCAGCGGCTCGGGAGCCGGCACCCGCGCCAGGCGTGCTGCCACGGGCCCGCGGACCTCCTCCGGGACCGCCTGGAGGTCGACGGTCTCCGCCAGCGCCGCGAGCGCCAGTCGCGCGGTCGTCGTGCCGGCGACGAGCTCGCCGGCGCGCAACGCCGCGTCGCGCAGGCGCCTGCGGGTGTCGGCCTGGCTCGCCATCGGCCGCGCATCCTCCCCGATCGCGGCGGCCGGCGATTCGCTCCGGCCGCCTGCGAACATGCCCTGCCATGCGCACGCGACGACTCGGCGACAGCGACCTGGAGGTCTCGGAGATCAGCCTCGGCTCCTGGCTGACGTACTCGGGCGGCGTCGACCGCGACACCACCGAGGCGTGCACGAAGGCCGCCTTCGACGCCGGCATCACGTTCTTCGACACCGCCAACGTCTACGGCCGCGGCGCCGCCGAGGAGGCCTGGGGCGAGATCCTGTCGCGCTACCCGCGCGACAGCTACGTGCTCGCCACGAAGGTCTACTTCCCGATGTCCGACACCGATCGGGGCCTGTCGGCGCAGCAGATCCACAAGCAGATCGACGCCTCGCTGGCGCGCCTGCGCACCGACCACGTCGACCTCTACCAGTGCCACCGCTACGACGAACGCACGCCGCTGGAGGAGACGATGCAGGCGCTCACCGAGGTCGTGCGCGCCGGGAAGGCGCGCTACCTCGGCTTCTCGGAGTGGACCGCCGAGCAGATCGACGCGGCGCTCGCCATTCCGGGCGTCGAGAAGTTCGTCTCCAGCCAGCCGCAGTACTCGCTGCTGTGGCCGCGCATCGAGGACAACGGCGTGCTCGAGATCTGCAAGCGCAACGGGATCTCGCAGATCGTCTGGTCACCGCTGGCCCAGGGTGTGCTGACGGGCAAGTACGAGCCCGGCCGGCCGCCGCCGGACGGGACGCGCGCCGCGAGCGAGGAGATGGGCGGCTTCATCGCCGGCTTCTTCCGCGACGACGTCCTCGAGGCCGTCCAGCGCCTGAAGCCGATCGCCGAGGACGCGGGCGTGACGATGTCCCAGCTCGCACTCGCGTGGATCCTGCGCGAGGACGACGTCGCCTCGGCGATCATCGGCGCCTCGCGCCCCGAGCAGGTCCACGAGAACCCCGCAGCGTCCGGCGTCGAGCTGTCGGCGGACACCCTGGCGGCGATCGACGAGGCGCTCGCCGGCATCGCCCTGGACTTCCCGACCTGATTCGGGTTCTCAGGCTTAGCCCGCGACGACCGCCGGGTCGTCCTCGGGCAGCGCGGCCGGAGCGAGGTTCGCCGGATCCTTGTCCGTCCCCGCGATCAGCTCGTCGCGGGCCTGACGGTCCTCCTTGGGCAGGAAGCCCGACTTCATGCCGAAGTAGACGGCCTGGGGGTGATGGGCGACGATCGCCAGCGTCGACTGCTCGGGCTCGACGGCGAACCCGCCGCTGAGGCGCAGGCCGATCGAGGGC
>JAOPZW010000176.1 GCA_025963905.1 Solirubrobacterales bacterium
GCGGGGGCAGCTCGCGGGTGGGCGCGACGGGAGCATCGATCGGGAGCCAGGAGTCGCAGCGCAGGCAGCGGTGCCAGCGCACGCCGTCGACGCAGCGCGCCAGGACCGTGTCGTCGGGAGGAAGCTCGCGGGCGTCGATCCCGATCAGCTCGTGCCCCGTGAGTCCGCACACGAGCAGCTCGTAGTGAAAGCGGGGGCGGAAGCGGCTGGGCTCGACGAGGCGAACGCCCGGCAGCGGGGAGCGGTGGGCCATCCGCGGAGCTTGCCATCACGGCAAGACGCCGGCACGCGCGCGCGCCGACTCCTGGCTAGACCCCGAAGGGATACGTCTCGGGAAGCTCGCCGGCCTCCCACTCGCTGGTGCGCTCGAGCGGCTCGACGGCGTGGGTCTCGTCGATGTGGATCACGGCGTCGTATTGCCTGGCGATGCGGGCGTGGAAGTAGTGGGACAGGCGCTCGGTCTCGGGGCGATACACGACGCCGATCGCGCGCTGCAGGCGCCGGCCCTTGACGTCGGTCGGGTCGAGCATGAGCCTCGGGAGGTTTCGCTCGTGGAAGAGCTCCTCCCAGCTGCCGGGGAGCGCGCGGCGGACGCGCTTGCGCTCGGCCGGGCGGTCCCAGTCGGACGCCGCGGTGACCGTCCCGGTGTAGGTGCTGAAGCCCACGATGAGCGTCTCGTCGCCGTGGCGCTCGCGGACGAGCTGGCCGAGGTTGAGCTGCCCGGCCTGTCCGAGCTCGGTGGCGCGGTTGTCGCCCAGGTGCGAGTTGTGCGCCCAGACCACGATCTTCGCCGAGCCCGTCGTGCGCTCCAGGTGGGAGGCCAGCTCGTCGAGCGTCTCGGCCATGTGGAGGTCGCGCAGGTTCCAGCTCTCGACGCCGCCCCGGAACATCGCCCGGTAGTAGCGCTCGGCGTTGGCCACGAGTCGCGCGTTCTGCTCGGCGTAGAAGTGGCCGTCGTCGTCGATGTGACCATCGTGGCCGGCGACCACGCCCTGCATCTCGAGCAGCTCCAGCACCTGCTCGACGGCCTGCTGCTCACATGGCTCGGCGCCGGCGAGCCCGGCCTCGTAGGCATAGACCTGCGGGTCTCGCCCGAACTGGTCGAAGCACGCATACCGCTCACGTGCCCGTGCCGCCGCCTCGTGGTCAACGGTCTCCAGGTAGCTGACCACGGCCTCCATCGACGTGTACAGGCTGTAGAGGTCGAGCCCGTAGAAGCCGATCCTCGTGGCTGCGTCCGGCAGCAGGTCGTTGTACTCGCGCAGCAGCGTGACGAACTCCGCCACCTCGACGTTGCGCCACATCCAGGTGGGGAAGCGGCGGAAGTCACTCAGCGCCGTCTCGGCGTCGGGGTCGTCGCTCGCACCGCGGACGAAGCGGTTGACGCGATACGCGTCCGGCCAGTCGGCCTCGACCGCGACGGCGGTGAACCCGGCCTCGGCGATCAGCCGCTTCGTGATCTCCGCCCGCTCGCGGTAGAACTCCTGCGTCCCGTGTGAGGCCTCGCCGAGCAGCACGAAGCGCGCCGCGGTGGCGCGCTCGACGAGGTCGTCGTAGTCCGCGGCCTCACCGTGGAGCGGACGCACGGCCTCGGGCGGACGGGCGGCCGCGGGCCGGTGCGCCCGCGACAGCAGCTCGCGGACCTCGTCGTCGGTCGTCTGGGTGAAGTCCTCGTACCAGACGCCGACGGCGTGCAACGGCCGCGGCGTGCTCAGGCAGATGACCTCGTCGGCCTCGCCGCGGAGGGCGCCGCCCACGTCGGGGTCCGCGACGGGCACGGCGACGACGATCCGCGCGGGCTCGTCGTCGCGGATCGCCCAGATGGCGGCCAGCATCGTCGAGCCCGTGGCCAGGCCGTCGTCGATGAGGATGACCGTGCGGCCGGCCACGTCGGGCGGCGGCCGGTCTCCGCGGTAGGCGCGCTCGCGCCGCTCGAGCTCTCGGCGCTCCTTCGCGTCGATGGCCTCGATCCACTCGGCCGGGATGCCGAGCGACTCGACCGCCTGCTTGTTGAGGACCCGCGTGCCGCCGCTGGCGATCGCGCCGAGCGCGAGCTCCTCGTGACCGGGCACGCCCAGCTTGCGCACGACGTACACGTCGAGCGGGGCGTCGAGCGCCCGCGCGACCTCGAACGCCACCGGAACGCCGCCGCGTGGCAGGGCGAGCACGACGACGTCGTCGCGGCCGGCGTAGTCGCGCAACCGCTCGGCGAGCAGCCGCCCGGCCTCGGCGCGGTCGCGGAAGCGCCTCGCCGGCGGCGCCGCGCCAGCTTCGCCGCGGATGGTGTCGCTCGGGGTTCTCATGGCGTCTGGCTCCAGGTGACTCGACGGCTCACCCGTTGTCGGTAGGCCGCACGGGCGCCGCGGCGAGGGTCCGCTCTTGGTCCGACGGCGATCTGCGCTACCAGCACTTGGGCAGGCCACGCGGAGGAGCTGGGCATTCCAGACGCCGAAGTCTTCATCGGTCTGCTGGTGGCGATCGCGCTGCTGGCCGAGCTGGCGCGCCGGCTACACCTCCCATACCCGGTGCTCCTGGTGCTCTCGGGGCTGGCCCTGGGGTTCGTCCCCGGGGTCCCCGCGCCAACGCTCGATCCGGACACGTTCTTCTTCTTCTTTCTGCCCCCGCTCGTCTACTCCGAGGCCTTCGTCTACTCGACCGACGATCTGAAGGCCCACGCGGCCGAGATCTTCCTGCTCGCGGTCGGGCTCGTCCTGGCCACGACGCTGGCTGTCGCCGCGATCGCCAACGCGGCGTTCGGACTGCCCTGGGCGGCGGCCTTCGTCCTCGGCGCGGTCGTGGGGCCCACCGATCCGGTCTCCGCGACCGCCGTCATCCGGCGCCTCGGCGTGTCAGGCCGCATGGTCACGATCCTCGAGGGAGAAGCGCTGGTGAACGACGGGACGGCGCTCGCGATCTACAGGATCGCCGTGGGCGGCGCGGGCGCCGCCGGGCTGTCGCTCGGGCACGCCCTGGCCGAGTTCCTCTGGGTGGCCGTCGGCGGGGTGGCCGTCGGCGGGATGGTGGCCTGGACGTGGACGCGGATACGGCGCCGGCTCAGCGAGCCGGTCGTCGAGATCACGTTCTCCCTCGCGACCCCGTTCGCCGCGTACTTCCCGGCGGAGCGCCTCGGCGCGTCGGGCGTGCTCGCCGCGGTGACCGCCGGCCTCGTGGTCGGGAGTCAGGCGCACACGATGTCCGCCGGGACACGACTGCGGCGAGAGGCGTTCTGGGAGGTGCTCGTGTTCCTGCTCAACTCGTCGATCTTCCTCCTGGTGGGCCTGACCTTTCCCGACATCCTCGGCCGCCTCGGCGGCGTCCCGACGGGAGACCTGATCTGGCACGCGGTGGTGATCGCCGCGACGGTCATGGTGCTCCGCCTCGCCTGGATGTTCCTGATGACTCCCGTGCTCTCCCCGCTCGACCCGGACCACCGGTGGCGACCGCGGCCGGGCGAGCTGGTCGTCCTCGGCTGGAGCGGGATGCGCGGCGGAGTGTCGCTCGCCGCGGCCATGTCGATTCCGGTGGCCGCCGGCGGGCATCCGTTCCCGGGCAGGGACGAGATCGTCTTCCTGACGTACATGGTCGTGCTGGCGACGCTTGTCGTGCCGGGCCTGACGCTCGGGCCCCTGGTCCGTCGGCTCGAGGTGGGCGCAGAAGGGCAGCAGCGGCGCGACGATCGCGCCCGGGCGCAGATCCTGCGCGCGGCGCTCGAGCACATCGACGAGCTTGCCCGGAACGATGAGCTGCCGGACGAGATCGCCGAGCGGTTGCGCGAGATCTACGAGTCACGCCTGGACACGCTCGCTCCGCTGCTGTCGCCCGATCAGGTGGAAGGGGGAGGCGCCGAGAGCTCCGAGGCCGGCCTGCGCGCCCGCCGCCAGCTGATCGCGGCCCAGCGCGCCGCGCTGGCCGAGCTGGAGAGCAGCCACGACATCGGCAGCCGCGCGGCACGTGAGATCGAGCGCGAGCTCGACCTGGAGCAGCGCGAGTACTCGTGAGGTTCTCAGCCCGAGCGTCCGCCGAGGTGGCGCAGGAACCAGTCGCGCGCGAGCGCCGCGACGTGCGCGAGGGCGCCGGGCTCTTCGAAGAGGTGGGTCGCTCCGGGAACGATCTCCAACCGGGCCTCGCCGGCCAGCTCCTCCAGCGCCCGCTCGTTGAGCCGCAGGACCTCGACGTCCTTGCCGCCGACGATGAGCAGCGTGGGCGCGGTGACGCGTCGAAGCGCGTCGCCGGCGAGGTCGGGGCGGCCACCGCGGGAGACGACGGCGCCCACCCGCTGGGGGCGTTCGGCGGCCGCAATGAGCGCGGCGGCGGCACCGGTGCTGGCTCCGAAGCAGCCGACCGGCAGCTGTCCGGTCGCGGCGTCTGTGGCGAGCCAGTCGATCGTGGCGATGACCCGCCGCCCCAGCAGGCCGACGTTGAACCGCAGGTGGCCCGTTCTGAGGTCTTCCGCCTCTTCCTCGGCGGTGAGCAGATCCATGAGCAGGGTCGCGAGGCCAGCGTCGGTGAGCATCCCGGCCACGGCGCGATTGCGCGGGCTGAACCGCCCGCTGCCGCTGCCGTGGGCGAAGACGACGACGCCGGACGCGTCGGGCGGGACGGTCAGATCGCCCATGAGCCAGACGCCGTCGGCAGGGATCTCGACGGCGCGCTCGGTGCGCACCGTGGTCCCGTCCGCCATCACCGCTCCCTTCGATCGGCCTCCCTCACCGAACTAGGGCATCGGGAAGTGGCGACAAGCGGAGCTCAGCCGTCGACGAGCGCGGTGTCAGCGGGCACGGGACGGTCGAGCAGGAAGACCTCTGCCTGGACGTCGGGGTCGAGGTGCGTCGCGCTCAGGGCCGCAGCCACCGTGCACGTCGTCAGCTCCTCGACCGCGTGGATCAGATGCCGTCGCATCATCTCCTGGAACTCATGGCGCATCTCGCGCACGGCATCGTCGCGACCGCTCTCCACGAGGCTGCGCTCCCCCTGCGTCAGCGCGTTCTCCATCACGACGACGACCACGTTGTGGTGGTAGAACGCATGGGCCCTGGTCGGCCCGCGGCCCACGTAGAGCCGATGGCCCCGCACGACCGCGTTCGCAATGGCCTGGTTGAGCTGCCCGCTGCTGGGCATTCGATCCCCCTGTGAGACTCTCCGGATGGTACTGCCGGAACGCGCCGCTGGGCGTTGGAATTCGACGAAGCTTGCCTGGCCCCTTCGCCGGTTGACGTGGGGAGGCCGATGACCTTGTCCGGATGGCGCTCGCCCTCCTCGTGCGCCCTGGCTGTTGCGACTGTGGGCGTTCGCCGCGGGCAGGCGCGGCTCACGCGGTCGCATTGGCGGCATGCATGTCGCCATCGGGCTCGAGGATGTCGCCGAGGACGATGCCGTCAGCGCCGATCACGAACTCACGGATGGCGGGGTCGTGGTGACTGCCTCGCGTCTTGAGCACGGTGATCGTCCGCGCCAGGCGGCGCCGGTGCGGGACGAGCTCGAGCAGCACGGTGT